>JAJYKX010000184.1 GCA_021788175.1 Chloroflexota bacterium | reverse complement strand
GGATCGTCCGGCCGGGTGTCCGACTCGGTCACCAGCAGCGCCCCGCCGGCGCTGCGGAACTCGAGCTGCGGCTCCGCGGCCGGTCGGTCGAGATGCGGGTCGACCACGACGCGCAGGCCGGGACGGCGCGCGAGGACCGGTTCCGCGTCGGGGTCCACGCCAGGCGCCACCACCACCTCCAGGAAGAGCCCCGTGAGGCGCTCCGCCAGCGCCGCGTCGATGGGGCGGGTGACCGCGACGACGCCGCCGAACGCACTGACGGGATCGCCCGAGAGGGCCCGGTCCCACGCCTCCGTCATCCCGGCAGACTCCGCCGCGCCGCACGGGTTCCCGTGCTTGACGATCACGCAGGCCGGACCGCGCAGGTCCCTGGCCAGGGCGGCGGCCGCGGCGGCGTCGAGCAGGTTGTTGTAGCTGAGCGGCTTGCCCTGGCAGAGGTCCACCCCCCGGGCGAACGGCCCGGTATCGGCGGGCATTCCGGGGATCCGGTACGCGGCCGCGCGCTGGTGCGGGTTCTCACCATAGCGGAGCTCGAGGATGCGCTCCAGGTGGAGCGTCAGCCCATCGGGGAGCGGCTCGGCCGGCGCCGGCGGCGCTGGCACTCCGGGCCCGCGGGATGCCGGAGGCTCCTCGCCGGCGGCAAACCTGCGCGGCAGCTCGGCCGCGATCAGGGCGTCGTACTCGGCAGTGTGGCGGAAGGCACGGGCCGCGAGGAACCGCCGGGTCGCCGGGTCCAGCCGCCCCTGCGAGCGGAGCTCCTCCAGCACGACCGGGTAGTCGGCCGGGTCCGTGACGATCCCCACCGAGGCATGGTTCTTGGCCGCCGCGCGGACCAGGGTGGGCCCGCCGATGTCGATCTCCTCCACCAGCTCGTCGAGCGGGATCCCGGGCCGCGCCGCGGCAGCGGCGAACGGGTACAGGTTCACCACGACGAGCTCGAAGGGGTCGATCCCCTCCCCCGCGAGCTGGGCCCGGTGCCCGGCGCGACGCAGGTCCGCCAGCACGCCGGCCGCGATCCGCGGATGCAGCGTCTTCACCCGCCCGTCGAGCATCTCCGGGACGCCGGTGACCGCCGCCACGTCGGTGACATCGAGGCCGGCATCGCGAAGCGCGCGTGCCGTGCCGCCGGTGGAGACGAGCTCGAACCCCAGCGCGTCGAGCCCGCGGCCGAGCTCCGCGAGCCCGGCCTTGTCCGAGACCGAGAGGAGCGCCCGGCGGGGTGCCGGCAGCGCGGCCGCCCGGTCCGGGTCGATGACCGCGCGCCCGTCGTCATGGAGGGTCACGGCGCCCCCGGCCAGCAGCGCGACGGCCCGCGGAAGCAGCCGGTGCTCGACCTCGTGCAGGCGCGACAGCAGCGACGCCTCGTCGTCGCCCACCAGGACGGGAACCGCCTCCTGCAGCAGGATCGGGCCCCCGTCGAGCACCTCGTTGACCAGGTGCACGGTCACACCGGTGACCCGCACCCCGGCCGCCAGCGCGTCGCGGACGGCGTGCGCACCCGGGAAGAGCGGCAGCAGGCTCGGGTGCAGGTTGAGGATCCGTCCCGGGAACGCCGCCAGCGTCTCCGGCCCGATCATCCGCAGGAAGCCGGCGAGCACCACGGCCCGCACGCCATGCGTCTCCAGGACGGTCCGGAGCGCGTGATCCCAGGCCGGCGCATCCGGGTGGTCTCCGGGGCGGACGACGGCCGTCGGGATCGATCGGTCGCGCGCCCAGTCGAGCGCGGGGCAGGGATGGTCCACGACGACGAGGGCGATCCGGGCGCCCAGCCAGCCACGGCGGGCGGCGGCGGCCAGGACCCGCAGGTTGCTTCCCTGGCCGGAGGCGCAGACCGCGATCGGGACGGAGCCCGCGGGCGGGAGCCGGTCCGGGGACGGACGTGCACCCTCGGTCGACGGGGGCCTCATCGGTCCGACCCGCGTCGGCCGGCCCCGTGTCGGCCGGCCCCGTGTCGGTCCTCGACGTACCGGCCCGGGCCCGCCTCCTCCGCGGGCACCACGTCGCCCACCGGCCATGCGTCGATCCCGCGGCCGGCGAGGAAGGCGCGGGCCGGGGCGACCCCGTCCCGGGGCAGGACGGCCACCATGCCCAGCCCGGCGTTGAACGTCGCACGGGCCTCCGGCTCGCTCATCCCCGCCAGCGCGACCACCAGTCGCACGACGGACGGTTCCGGCCACGACCCCGGGACCAGCCGCGCCGCGAGATGGCCCGGGAGGGCGCGCGGCACGTTCCCGGGCAGCCCGCCGCCGGTGACGTGCGCAAGGCCCCGCAGGGGGACCCCGGCGTCGGCGAGCGAGGCGCGCAGTGCCAGGACGTCCGCGGCGTAGATGCGGGTCGGCGCCAGCAGCACATCGCCGAGCGTCGCCGCCGCGAGCGCCGGCTCCTCCACCGCGACCCGCTCCGCCTCGGAGGCACCCAGGGCGGCCCGGACCACCTCCAGGTACGGCCGATCGAGCGTCAGCCCGTGCCGCGCCAGCACGGTGCGCACGAGCGAGTACCCGTTGGCGTGCAGGCCGGAGGCCGCCATCCCGAGCAGCGCGTCCCCCGGCCGGACGGCGTCCGGGTCGAACAGGTCGGCCCGCTCCGCCACGCCGACGCAGAAGCCGGCCAGGTCGACCTCGTCGGGCGCCATCAGGCCCGGGTGCTCCGCCGTCTCGCCGCCCACCAGCGCACAGCCCGCCCGCGCACAGCCACGGGCGACGCCGTCCACCAGCGCGGCGACGCGCGCCGGGTCGAGGCGCCCCACCGCCAGGTAGTCCAGGAAGAAGAGCGGTCGGGCCCCCAGGCAGACCACGTCGTCGGCGCACATCGCCACCAGGTCCTCGCCGATGGTGTCCAGGCGGTCCATGGCGACGGCGATCGCCGTCTTGGTCCCCACGCCGTCGGTGGCGCTCACCATGACGGGCTCCCGCATCCCCTCCGGAACGCGGACCGCGGCCGCGAACCCGCCGATCCCGGCGAGCACGTCCGGCCCGTGCGTGGCCGCCACGCGGGCCCGGATCATCTCCACCGCCCGGTCGCCCGCCGCCACGTCCACCCCGGCGTCGGTGTAGGCGGCCCGCGCCGGCCCCTCCGGGCCGGTCGGTCGCCGCGCGTCCGCGCGTGCCGCCCGCGGCCCGTCGGCCGCGGGACCGGTGGCACGCGGCGCGCTCACCGGCTCCCCGCCACGGACGCGTCCTCCAGCAGGAACTTGTGCGACACCGCGTCGTACGGGACCGGCACCGGGTACCGGCCGTCGAAGCAGGCGAAGCAGAACCGCTCCCTCGGCAGCCCGATCGCCTCGAGCACGCCGCCGATCGAGAGGTAGGCCAGCGAGTCGGCGCCGACGAACTCCCGGACCTGGTCCGTGGTGTGGGTGGCCGCGATGAGCTCCGTCTCGACCTGCGTGTCGATGCCGTAGAAGCACGGGTGGTGGATGGGCGGCGCGCTGATCCGCAGGTGGACCTCGCGCGCACCCGCCCGTCGCAGCAGCCCCACGATCTGCCGGGTGGTGGTCCCGCGGACGATCGAGTCGTCCACCACCACGACGCTCCGTCCGCGCAGCTGTTCCGGCAGCGGGCTCAGCTTGACGTTGACGCCGCGCTGCCGCAGAGCCTGGCTGGGCTGGATGAAGGTCCGGCCCGCGTATCGGTTCCGCACCATCCCTTCGCGATATGGGATCCGGCTCGCCTCCGCGAACCCGGCCGCGGCCGGACCGCCCGTGTCCGGCACCGGCATCACCAGGTCGGCCGCCGCGGGCGCCTCGCGGGCCAGTGCCTCGCCCATGCGCCGCCGCACCTCGTACAGGTTCCGCCCGAGCATGTACGAGTCGGGCCGGGCGAAGTAGATCAGCTCGAAGACGCAGAGATGCTCGCGACCCGGGGCGAACCGGACCGAACGCGGCCCCTCGCCCTCGCCCAGCACCACGATCTCGCCGGGCTCCACGTCGCGCACGTACTCGGCGCCGACGGCATCGAGCCCGGCAGTCTCGGAGGCCAGCACCCAGCCCGCCCCGACCGCCGGACCGGCTGCCTCAGCCGGCGGCCTTCCGGCGGGCTCCGCGCCCTGCCACGGACCTCCCGGCGCGATCCGCCCGAGAACGAGCGGGCGGAAGCCCCAGGGATCCCGGACTCCGAAGAGCCGCCGCTCGTCCATCACGACCAGGGAGAAGGCTCCCCGCACGCCGGGCAGGACTCGCAGCAGAGCGTCCAGCAGGTCGCCGCGCTCCTCGCTCGCGAGCAGCGCCGTCAGGAGCTCGGTGTCGGTCGAGCCCTGCAGCCGGCGGCGCCCGCCCTGCAGGCGGGCGAGGAGCTCGCGGGTGTTGACCAGGTTCCCGTTGTGTCCCACGGCGACGACCCGCCGGGGGCCCAGCCGGAACGCCGGCTGGCTGTTCTCCCAGAGAGTGGACCCGGTGGTCGAGTAGCGGCAGTGGGCGATCGCCGTCCCGCCGCGCAGCGAGGCGAGCCGGCGGTCGTCGAGGACCTGGCTCACCATCCCGAGGTCCCGGTAGACCATCACCTGGTCGCCGTCGCTGACCGCCACGCCGGCGGATTCCTGGCCGCGATGCTGAAGCGCGAAGAGGCCGAGCGCCGCGAGACCCGCCGCCTCCTGCCCGGGAGCGTGGACGCCGACGATCCCGCACACGGCGTCAGCGCTCTCCGCCGCCCGGCCCGGGCGTCCGGCCCGATGCGATCGTCCGGCCCGGTTCCGGCGTCACCGCGGCCACGGTGGGCGGTGGCGTGAACGTGTCGTCACCGAGTGCCCGGGGCAGTGCCTGCTCCCACGCGTGCCGCAGCGAGGCCACGGTGCAGTCGAGCGCGTCCGCCACCGACGCGCCGCGCTCCTCGGCCGCCCCGGCCGCACCGCCGCCGACCAGCTCGATGACGAGCCGGTCGCCGCCCACGCTGCCGAGCAGCTCCAGGGGCACGCCGCGGGCCGCCGCGAGCCGCTCCACCGCCTGGAGATCCGCGGGCCGCACCGTGACCACCATGCGCGACGGGCTCTCGCCGAAGAGCTCCACGGCCGGCTCGGCGCTCACCCGCAGCGTCAGGCGGGCCCCCACATCGCCCCAGATCGCGCACTCGGCGAGGGCCACCGCGAGGCCTCCACCGCCGACGTCCTGGGCGGACGCCAGGAGGCCCGCGGCTGCGACGGCTCGGACGAGGTCCTGCAGCGCCGCCTCGCGGACGAGGTCCAGCGAGGGGAGC
>JAJYKX010000183.1 GCA_021788175.1 Chloroflexota bacterium | reverse complement strand
GAGCGCTCCGGCATCGAGCTCGAGGGCCGGCACGCAGTGGTGATCGGCCGGAGCCGGGTCGTCGGCCGGCCCGTCGCCCAGCTGCTCCTGCAGCGGCACTGCACCGTCACGATCTGCCATTCCCGCACGCGGGATCTCGCCCGCCACACGCAACAGGCGGACGTGCTCGTGGTCGCGGCCGGCTCGCCGGGGCTCGTGACGGGATCGATGATCAGGCCGGGTGCCACGGTCATCGACGTGGGGACCACGGTGGTCGAGGGCCGGGTCGTGGGCGACGTCGATGCGGCCAGCGCCCGCGAGGTGGCCGGTGCATTGACGCCGGTTCCGGGTGGCGTGGGGCCGGTCACCAACGCGGTGCTGATGCGGCACGTGATCCGCGCGGCCCGGGAGCAGGTGCGGGGACAGCGGGGCACCCGCAGGGGCTGACCGGGTCGCCGCCGAGCGCCGGCCGAATCGCCGACCGGCCCAGCCGAAGCGTGGGACGTCATCCTGCACTTGCGCCTGCCGGTACCATCTCGGGTCATGAGGCGCGTCCCCGCCCAGCCATGAGTGCACTCGCGTCGTACCGGGCGTTGCTGCGCAACGGCCCCCTGACCCGACTGCTGGTCGGGGAGTTCGCGTCGGGGATCGGCAACTGGCTCTACCTCGTCGCCCTGATGGTCATCATCTACCGGACCTCGGGCGCGGCGCTGCTGGGGGTGATCGGGGCGGCGCGGGTGCTGCCCTATGTCCTCTTCTCGATCCCGGCCGGCATGATCGCGGATCGCTTCGACCGGCGGTACGTGCTGATCGTCTCCGATCTCGCGCGTGGCCTGCTGATGCTGGTGCTTGCCTGGCTTGCGGCGGTGAACGGACCGCCGCTGGCCATGGTCGCGGTCGCGGTCTTCGCGACCTGCTTCGCCACGCTCTTCTATCCAGCGATCGGTGCGCTTCTCCCGAGCATGGTGCGCGATGAGACCGAGTTCGGCCCGGCGAACAGCGCGTGGCAGACCCTCGACATGGTTGCCTTCGTGGTCGGTCCCGCGCTCGGCGGGCTGCTCCTCGTGGGGAACAACCTGGCTCTTGCGTTCCTGCTCAACGCCGTGTCGTTCGGTGTGATCGCCGTGGTGCTGTCGACGCTCCCGTCTGCGCGGCCGAAGGGCGCCACCGCCGCGGAGGGCGCGGCCTCGCCCACCGCGCATGCGTCGTCATCCACGGCCACCGAGGCCGGGCCGCAGGAGATCTCCGGTCCCGCCTCGGCCGCGCCGAAGGCCAGCCTCCGGCGTCTGCCGCCCAGGCCGATCGCCGGGATCTTTGCGATCGATTTCGTCTCAAGCTTCGTCTCGCAGGCGCTCTTCACGCTGATCGTGATCCTGGCTGCACAGGTGTACCGCAGCGGCGACGCGTCGGTGGGTGTGCTGAACGCCGCGATCGGCGTCGGCGGCGTGATCGGCGCGGTGTCCGCGGGCGTCCTCGTGCTGCGCCGCAGCCTGGCGCCCGCGCTGCTCGCGGGCGCCCTCGTGTTCGGCGTCGCCACCGCTCTGCTGGGATTCACGCACGAGGCGGCCGTCGCCTTCGTCCTGTTCGTCGTCGCCGCAGCCGCCGCGATCGGCATCGACGTGGCCGACACCACCGTCTTCCAGCGCGTGGTTCCGGACGAACTTCGCGGCCGGGGCACCGGTGCATGGATGTCCATCACCACGCTCTTCAGCGCGGTCGGGTCGCTCACGGCACCGCTCCTCTTCGTGGCCGTCGGGCTGACGCCCCTGATGGTGGTGATGGGTGCTGCCCTCTGCGCGGGCGGGGTGGCAGCCGTCGCACTCATGGGTTCGGCCGCGGTGCGCGAGCCAACGGACTTCGAGCGGCAGCTGCAGCACGCGGCACGTCTGCCGGTCTTCGCCGGGTTGGCCCCCGCCCGGCTGGACCACGCGCTCCGCCACCTGCGGGCCGTGCGGTATCACGAAGGCGACGTGATCATCCGGCAGGGCGACCCGGCCCAGGACTTCTACATCGTCGGCGACGGGCACGTCACGGTGACGGCGCAGGAGGCGGGCTCGGACGCTCCGCGCGTCCTGCGTCACCTCGGGCCGGACAGCGTCTTCGGGGAGATCGGTCTGCTGACCCGGGCGCCGCGGAGTGCCACGATCACGGCCGACGACGATGTGCTGGTGCTGTCCATGAAGGGATCCGAGTTCGTGAAGCTCGTGACCGCCGGCCCGGGCGTGGCGGCGCGGTTCCTCGACCTGTACAGCACACCCGCGGAGTCCCCGGCGGTCCCCGCCGCGAGCACGGCGAGCGCCGGCTGAGCCCGGTCAGCCCGCCGGCAGGAGGCTCGTGTCGATCAACTGGCCCACCGTGACGGGCTTCGCCACAGGGTGCTCGGGCAGCGATGACATGAACGTCACCGACCGCTGCCACGCGGACGGGTCGATCGCGCCCAGCCCGTGGGCGTCGGTGTACGGGCTGCTCCAGGTGGCGATGGTCGCCTTCAGGATCGACATCTGGAGCGCCTGCTGCGACGCGAGCTCGGGCACGACCTTGACCGCGGCGTCGTAGCCCAGCTGGGGGTTCGCGGAGATGTCGCGCATCGCGTGGAGCGTCGCCGCGACGAACGCCCGGAGCGCGGCCCCCTTGGACGCGATGGTCGCCGTCCCCGCGATCAGCCCGGGGCCCGGGAGCGGCATGGTCTGGTCCACGTGGAGCTCCGTCACCTGCTGGCCCTGCGACTGGAGCTGCAGCGGCTCGTTGTTCGTGTAGCCGGTGGCCGCGTCGACCGCGCCCCGGAAGACCGCGGCCTCCTGGCTGTAGTCCGGGTACTCCACCACCTGGACGTCGCTGGTCGACAGCCCCGCGGAGCCCAGGAGCGCCTGCAGCATGATCCACGAGGAGCCGCACTTGCAGGGAGTGCCGATCCGCTTGCCCTTCAGCGCCGCGGCGCTCGTGATCCCCGAGCTCGCCTTGGCGAAGACGATGTTGGGGAACGTCCCGTAGATGGTGGCGATGTACTTGATCGGGATCCCCTGGCTGACCGCCGGGATCACACTGGTCCCGTCGGCGATTCCCGCGTCGAGCGTCCCCTGGGCGACCAGCACCACCAGGTCGGGATCGACCTTGTTCTCGAACGTGACATCGAGCCCGGCGTCACGGTAGTAGCCGGCCTGCTGCGCCAGGTAGAACTGGGCGAACTGGATGCTCGGGATGTAGCCAAGGCCGATGGTCAGGTGGGTGAGCGTCCCCGGCGAGGCGACGGTCGCGGTGGACGATGCCGCCGGAGCCCCGGACCCGGACGGGACTGCCGACGACGGTGCTGTCGACGACGCGGCCGACGGGGTGGCTGGTGCCGCTCCGGACGCGCCTGCGCCCGGCGACGCTGCGGGCGCCGCGCACGCCCCGACGAGCAGGGCCACCAGCAGCGGCGCGACGAGCGGGGACCGCCACCGGCGATGTGCCGTGGATGTTCGTGGTCGGGCGGGATGAACGAAACGGAACACGGGCGACCTCCTCGATCCCGTCAGCCGCGGCCGCCGACGAGGCGGCGTTCCACGAGCACGACGAGCACGTACAGCACGATGCCCATGAGGGCGATGGTCAGCAGGGTGGCGAAGAGCAGCGGGATGTCGAACAGGCTTCCCCGGGCAAGGTTGATCAGCACGCCCAGGCCCCGGTCGCCGCCGGCCCACTCGCCGATGATGGCGCCGACGACGGCCAGGGTCACGCCGACGCGCATCCCGCCCATGATCCCCGGCAGCGCGGCCGGCAGTTCCAGTGTCACCAGCAACTGCCAGCGCGTGGCCCGGTAGGCGTGCGCCATCTCCAGGAGGCGCCGATCGACGCTCCGCAGGCCGACCATGGTGGCGACGGCGACGGGGAAGAAGACGATGAGGGCGCAGATGACGACCTTGCTGAGGAGACCGCTGCCGAACCAGAGCGCGATCAGCGGAGCAAGCGCCAGGATCGGCGTCGCCTGCGCCGCGACCAGGTACGGCGAGAGCACGCGCTCGGCCAGGCGCGACCGGGCGAGCACGTAGCCCGCGACCAGGGCCAGGCTCGCCCCGACGGCGAACCCGAGCAGGACCTCCAGCAGCGTCTGCGCGGCGTGCGGCTCCATGGTGCCGTCGGCCCAGGCCGAGACGAACCGGGCCGCCACCACCTCCGGTGCGGGGAGGATGAAGACCGGGTATCCGCCGACGACGACGATCAGCTTCCAGGCGACGAGGAACACGCCCGCGGCGACGGCGACGTCGATCGCGCGTCGCCATCGATCCAGCCCGCGCCGGCGTGCGGCGCGGGCGCCGGGCGTCCCGCTCATTGCGGCTCCTCCGGCGCGAACGGGTCGAACCAGGCCGGCTCGCCGAGCTCCTCGATGCGGACCGGCAGCCGGCGCTGCCGACGGCGCAGTTCGGCGGAAAGTTCCGCAGGCGTCGGGTCGTCGGTGGCACCGGCCAGGTGCGCGCGGATGACGGCGGCGGTGGGCCCCAGGGCCAGCATGTCCACGTCCGACTCGCGCACGGCCCGGTCGACCTCCACGGGCAGGTCGGCGACTACCCGACCCGGACGCGGGGAGAGGACGACCACGCGGTCGGCCAGCAGGATCGCCTCGGAGATCGAGTGCGTCACGAGCAGGATGGTGGTCTCGGTGCGCTCCCACAGCCGGAGCAGCTCCGCGTTGAAGCGCTCGCGCGTCAGCGCATCGAGGGCGCTGAACGGCTCGTCCAGGAGCAGCACGGACGGACCCAGCGCCAGCGCGCGGGCGATGGCGACGCGCTGCCGCATCCCGCCCGACAGTTCGTGTGGCCGCGCACCGGCGAACTCGTTGAGGCCCACCAGGCCCAGCAGGTCCCGCACCTGCTGGTCCCGCCGATCGCGTGCCCACCCGCTCAGGTCCATCGGGTACGCGATGTTGCCCGCGGCGTCCCGCCAGGGGAGCAGCCGCGGCTCCTGGAACACGAAGCCGATCTTCGGGTCCGGCCCGGTCACCGGCACACCGTCGATCTCGACGTGGCCGCCCCCGGGTCGCAGAAGGCCGGAGACCAGCCTGAGCAGCGTGCTCTTGCCGCACCCGTTCGGCCCGATGAGCGCGACGATCGAGCGCTCGGGCACGTCGAAGGAGACCCGGTCGAGGACCGGGAGCGTTCCATCCGCCGTGGCGAACGAGCGCGAGACATCGCGGATCGCGATCGAAGTCAGGGCATGCCCCCCTGCTGCGGCCTCGTGTCGGGGACGGGGA
>JAJYKX010000015.1 GCA_021788175.1 Chloroflexota bacterium | reverse complement strand
TCGGATCGGGGAGGGCGTGGTGACGGTCTACCGGGCCGAGGCGCCACCGGCACCGGCGCGCGCGCCGGCCGCGGCGGAGGAGGGACGGATCGTGGGTGGAGACGACCGATGAGCGTGGCCCTGTATCCCGGCTCGTTCGACCCCATCACCTTCGGGCACCTGGACATCGTGCGGCGCGCGGCGCGCGTCTTCGACCGCGTGGTGGTCGCCGTCCTGCAGAACACCGCCAAGACGCCGCTGATGGCCGGCGACGACCGCGCCGACGTGATCCGCCTGGCGGTCGACCAGGAGCTCCCGCCGGACGTGGCACGACGCGTGTCGATCGTCTGGTTCGACGGGCTCACGGTCGAGGCGGCCCGGCACCACGGGGCCGACTTCGTGGTGCGGGGCCTGCGCGCGGTCAGCGACTTCGAGAGCGAGCTGCAGATGGCGCACTTCAACCGCAAGCTGGCGCCCGCCATCGACACGGTCTTCTTCATGACCGCCCTCGAGTACGCCTACCTCAGCTCGAGCCTGGTGAAGGAGATCGCGCGGTTCGGTGGCGACGTGCGCGGGATGGTGCCGGCGGCCGTCGCCGACCGCCTGGAGGCCACCGCGGATCGCGACTGGAGCACGGGCCCGGCGGTGGGCTAGAATGGCGCGTCAGTCCGGGAGGCCCGCCCCGGTCCGGCGCAGGAGGTTCCCGCCATCGACATCATCTTCCTCGTCGAGCGACTCGAATCGCTCGTCGCCAACGGGAAGCGGCTGCCGCTCACGAACAACGTCGTCGTCGACCAGGCGGCGGCGCTCGACCTGATCGACCAGCTCCGCGTCGCCGTGCCCGAGGAGGTGCGCCAGGCGAAGCGGGTGAACCAGGAATCCGAGCGCATCCTGGAGAAGGCGCAGGAGGAGGCGGACCGCATCGTGGCGCGCGCCCAGGAGCAGGCTGCGTTCCTCATCGAGGAGCGCGAGCTGACGCGCGCGGCCGAGGAGCGCTCGCGGGAGATCGTCGCCGAGGGCGAGCGCGACGCGGACGAGATCCGCCGCGGCGCCGACGAATACGCCGCCGGCGTCCTGGTGCGCCTGGAGGGCGAATGCGTCAAGGCGCTGCAGAGCATCCGGCACGGGATCGAGATGCTGGACGAGCGGCGCCAGGCCGAGCCGGAGCCCGACGAGGACGAGCCCGAGCCGGAGGCGGACCGCATGGCGGGCCATGCTCGCGTTTAACGTCGCGGGCCTGATGGGGTCGGTCGCCGGGACCGATCGCCGGTACGAGATCAAGGACGCGCGCCTCGAGCTCCCGGACGACATGCGGCTCGCCTCGCCGATCAGCGGTCACGTCCGGCTGTCCCGTACGAGCCGCAGCATCATCGCCGACGCGGACCTCTCCACCTCGCTCGCGGAGACCTGCAGCCGGTGCCTGCGGCCCGTCGTCACGCAGGTGCACGTGGAAGTCCGGGAGGAGGCGCTGCCCTCCATCGATCTGCACACCGGGCTGCCGCTCGACACGAGCGACGAACCGGACGCGCTGCGGATCGACGATCACCACATCCTGGACCTGGAGGTCCCGGTGCGGGAGGCGATCTCGATGGCCGAGCCGATCGCGCCGCTCTGCCGGCCGGACTGCCGCGGGCTGTGCCCGGTCTGCGGTGCGGACCTGAACGACGAGCCGGGGCACCGGCATCCGGACGAGCCGGTCGATCCGCGGCTCGAGGCCCTGGGCGACTGGCAGCCGCCCGAGACCGACGACCCCATCTGCTGATATCCGCGAACCTGCCGTCGCACCAACGCACGAGGAGACCACCATGGGCCTGCCCAAGCGCAAGACATCGCACGCCGCACAGGGCGACCGCCGCGCCCACCACGCGCTGGTCGCGCCGAACGTCGAGTCCTGCCCGCACTGCCACGAGCCGAAGCTGAGCCACCACGCCTGCCCGAACTGCGGGTGGTACGCCGGCCGCGAGGCGGTGCACATCAAGAGCAGGACCACCGGCGAGACCGGCCGGTCCTGACGACCTCGCGGAGCGCCGGGGCGCCATGGACGTTCGCTCGGTCGCCCTCCCGGCCGCGGGCGAGGGGCGCGTGCGGGTCGCCGTGGACGCCCTCGGCGGGGACCACGGGCCGGCCGAGGTCGTCCCGGGAGCCCTGGCCTGGGCGCGCGAGCATCCCGATACCGACCTGCTCCTCGTCGGCGACGAGGCCCTGATCGCGCCGCACGTGCGGGACGGCCTGCCCTCCCACGTGACGCTGGTGCCGGCCTCCGAGCTGGTGGCCATGGACGAGCAGGCGGCGGCGGCCGTCCGACGCAAGCGCGACGCCAGCATCAACGTGGCGATGCGCCTGGTCCGCGAGGGCCGGGCCGATGCCGTCGTCACCGCCGGGCACACGGGCGCGGGCGTCGCCGCGGCGATCCTCCACCTGGGGCGGCTCCCGGGCGTGGACCGGCCGGCGCTGGCCGTCCAGATGGTGAGCGACAAGGGCCCCTTCGTGCTGCTGGACATCGGTGCCACCACCGACTCCACGGGGCTCAACCTCGCGCAGTACGCCCGTATGGGCGCGATCTACGCCGAGAAGGTGCTGGGCGTGCACGACCCTTCCGTGGCGCTCCTCTCCATCGGCGAGGAGGGCGGCAAGGGCGAGCGGCGGGTGCAGGAGGCGACGGCGATGCTGACCGGCACCGACCTGCGGTTCGTGGGCAACGTCGAGGGCAAGGACCTGGTGGCGCACCTCGCGGACGTGGTCGTGTGCGACGCATCGGTGGGCAACGTCACCATGAAGTTCTTCGAGGGGCTCTCCGGCTTCATCTTCGACCTGCTGCGCCGCGAGTTCCGCCGGCCGCCGCTGGGGCCCCTGGCCTACGTGCTGATGCGCCCCGGGGTGGCCCGGATCCGCGAGCGGTTCGACTACGAGAAACTGGGCGGTGCGCCGCTGCTCGGCGTGCGGGGGACCGTGATCATCACGCACGGCCGGGCGCGGGCGAGGATGATCTCCTACGCGGTGGGCGTGGGGGCCGCGTCGGCGCGGGCCCGGGTGCCCCAGCTGATCACGGACGCGCTCGGGCCGCTGCAGCGATCCACCCGGCCGTCCGCCGGCGGGATGGAGGAGACGGCATGAACGGCGCGGCTCGCGGGTCCCGGGAGGCCGCCGGGATGGAGGCGACGGCGGGGAGCGCCGGTGTGCGGGTGCTGACGGTTCGACGACGGGTGATCGGGGCGATGGCCCGCGCGGCCGCGGAGGCGCAGCCCGGCGTGCTCCGGGTCGGCCGCGGCGGGACGGCGTTCTGGGCGTGGCTCGCCGGGCCCGCGGTGACCGCCCGGCTGCGCGGGGGGCGCGTGCACGTCCGGCTCTTCCTGGTGGCACGGTCCGGGGAACCGCTGACGGCCCTCGCCGCGCGGGTCCGGAGGGCGATCGCCGAGACCATCGAGCGCCAGCTCGGACTGGAGCTCGGCGAGGTCACCATCCTCGTCGACGGCATCGGCGACTGACGCGTGCCGTCCACGACTGCGGCCGCACCGCACGCGTCGCGGCGCACCGCCCGGCGGCTCGCGCTGGCCGCCGTCTTCGAGGCGGAGTTCGGGCAGCGCACCGCGTTGGCGGCCCTGGAGCGCCAGCTCGGGGAGCTCGGCATCGACGACGAGACCGCCGGCCACGCGCGCGCGCTCGTCGAGGCGGTGGTACGCCACCGGGATACCATCGACGCGCGGATCGAGGCGGCCGCTCCCGCCTACCCGGTGGTGCAGCTGGCGCGAATCGACCGCGCACTGTTGCGTTCGGCCCTGGGGGAACTGCTACACTCCGCGACGGCTCCTGCCCGCGTGATCATCGCGGAGTGGGTCGGCCTGGCGAGAACGTACAGTGGGGAACCAGCCCGGCGCCTGCTGAATGGCGTGCTCGGGCGGGTCGCCGACGAGACAGGATTGGCCGGTCCCACCCGGAGGGAAGGGGATCGCGAGTCCAGGCGGGCACCAACCGCCCGGATCAGGAGGTAGGACTGGTGACGGCATCAACCTACGAGCGGCTCAAGAAGATCGTGGTGGAGCAGCTCGGCGTGGACGAGGACGAGGTCAAGCCCGAGTCGTCGTTCGTGGAGGACCTCAACGCCGACTCGCTGGATCTCGTCGAGCTGATCATGAGCCTCGAGGAAGAGTTCGGCACCGAGATCTCCGACGAGGACGCGGAGAAGATCCGCACGGTCCAGGACGCGGTCGACTACATCGACGAGCACGCCGCGCAGTAGTCGCGGCCTTCCCCTGATGGATCCGGCGGACGAGCTCGCGGCGCGGCTCGGACTGCCGGTCTCGGATCGGGGCCTCCTCGGCCGGGCCCTGGTCCACGGCAGCTTCACCAACGAGCACCCGGACGAACCGTTCGGGTCGAACGAGCGGCTCGAGTTCCTGGGCGACGCGGTCGTGGCACTCGTGGTGTCCGAAGCGCTGTACGTGCGGCACCCCGACGAGGATGAGGGTGCGCTGACCGCGCGCCGGGCCGCACTCGTCTCGACGCGCGCGCTGGCCAGGGCCGCGGGCCGTCTCGGCCTCGGCGAGCTGGTGATCCTTGGCCAGGGCGCCGAGCGGACCGGCGAACGCCACCGACCGTCCGTGCTGGCCGCGACCTTCGAGGCCGTGGTCGGCGCGGTCTACCTGGACCAGGGGCTGGCGACCGTGCAGTCGTGGCTCATCGAGCAGCTCGCGGACCAGCTCGACGCGGAGGTCCCGGTGGCGAGCCTCAAATCCCCCAAGAGCCGGCTCCAGGAGCTCAGCTATGTGCGCTGGGGCGCGCCGCCCACCTACCGCGTCGTGAGCGCGATCGGACCGGACCACGCCCGTCGCTACGTCGTCGAGGCGCTGGTCGGCGACGAGGCGCTCGGACGCGGCGAGGGCGGCAACCGCCGCGAGGCGGAGACGGAGGCAGCCGCCCGGGCACTCGAGGCGCTCGAGGGCGCGGAGGCGGGCGCCGCCGGCCCGGGCGAGGCGCCGGGCCCCTGGACGCAGTCACCGGAGGGCGCCGCCGAATGAGGCGGGGGATCGGGAGGGGCGGGTGACCGCTCGCGCGCGCCTCCGCTCGCTCCGGATGGTCGGGTTCAAGTCCTTCGCGGAGCGGACCGAGGTCGAGTTCGGGGCCGGGATCAGCGCCGTCATCGGCCCCAACGGCAGCGGCAAGAGCAACCTGGCGGACGCGCTCCGCTGGGCCCTTGGGGAGCAGGGCCGGTCGCTGCGCATCCGGCGGGCGGAGGACGTCATCTTCGCCGGGTCCGAGCGCCGGCACGCCATCGGGATGGCCGACGTGACGCTCGTGCTCGACAACGCGGACGGGCTGCTCCCCCTCGAGTTCGCCGAGGTGGCGCTCGGTCGGCGGCTGTTCCGGTCCGGCGAGAACGACTACCTGGTGAACCGGCAGCGGGTCCGCCACCGCGACCTGGTGGACCTGCTGGACGCGGCCAACATTGCCGAGAACGCGTTCCTCTTCATCGGCCAGGGGATGGTGGACCAGGCGCTCTCCCTGCGCCCCGAGGAGCGGCGGGTCCTCTTCGAGGAGGTCGCGGGAGTCCGGCGGCACGAGCGGCGTCGCCGCCAGGCAGAGGCGCAGCTGGAGGAGGCCGAGGCCAACCTGGCCCGGGTGCGCGACGTGCTCGCCGAGCTGCGGCCGCAGGCCCGCCGTCTGGCGCAGCAGGTGGAGCAGGAAGCGGCACGGCGTTCCGCCGCCGACGACCTGGCGGCCGCCCTGGTGGCGGCTGCCCACGCCCGTTGGCACGCGGCGGCGCACGCGGGGCGGGAGGCCGCGGCGTCCCTGGAGCGGGCCCGCTCCGCGGCGGCAACCACGCAGGCGGAGCTGCGCACGGCGGAGACGCATGCTGCCGCTCTTGCCGGTCGGCTGGAGGAGCGGGCGTCGGCCGAGCGCTCGGTGCGCGCCGACCTGGATGCCCTGACTGCGGAGCTGACCGCGGTGCGCCTGGCGCATGGCCGCGCGGAGTCGACCCTCCAGGCCCTGGAGCGGGACCGGCGGCGGATCGAGGGCGAGCGGGCGGCCGCCGAGTCCCGGCTGCAGGCCGCGCGCAGGACCGCCGCGATCCCTCTCGTCGAGGATGACCCGGACCGCGCGACGGAGCTCGCGCAGGCCGAGCTCGCGCTCGCGGAGGCGCTGGCGGAGCTGGCGCAGCTCCGGGCGGCCGCACGCGAGGCGGGAGACCGGGAGGCGGCCCTCCGGCGAGCCGAGGCGGCGCGGGCCGCGGACCATGAGGCGGCGCGGCGCAGGGCGGCGACGGCCGCCAGGGCGCTTGCCGAGCAGCAGGCCCGGCTCTCCCGCGCGGAGGAGGCGGCGCGGGCGGCGGCCGGACGGCACGAGGCGGCGTCCGGCCGACACGCGGACGCGGTGGCCCAGGAGGCAGCGGCGGACCGTGCGGAGGCCGGGGCGCGCGAGGCGCTGGACGCGGTGGAGCGACGCTGGCAGGGGCTGCGTGCGGCGGCGGAGTCGGCGGCGGCGCGCCTCGAAGCGGTACGTTCGCGGATCGCCGCCCTGGACGGGCTGCTGAGCGCCGCGGAGGGCGTGGCGATCACGCAGGCCGCACGGCGCCGCGGCGGGACGCGCGTGGCCGAGGGTCTCGACGTGGATCCCGCGCTGCGCACCGCAGTGGAGGCGGCCCTCGGCGACGCGGTCCGGGCGGCGGCGCTCGTTCGGGACCGGGTGCCCGGGCTCCGGGGCGAGCGTGGCCTGGTGGTGCTCGCCGACGCGGCCGCCCCCCGCGTGGCGGACCGCGACGCGGAGCGCGCCCGCGCGGCGGCGGTCGAGGCTGGCGGCGGAGCGCTGGCGGACGCGGTTCGACGGGACCCGGGGGGCGTCGCGACGCGCCTCCTGGCCGCGGCCCTCTGGGTGCCCACGCTGGAGGACGCGCTGCGGGTCGCGGCCGTGCTGCCGGCGGGCTGGTCGGTCGCGACGCGGGACGGCGACCTGGCGACGGCCGCGGGCCTGGTGACGGTGGGCGGTGGCGGCGCGCTGCTCGATCGCCGGGCGGAGCGGGCGGCGCTCGACCGGGAACTGGCCGGGCTCGCGGCGGCGGACGCCGAGGCGCGCGCGGCGCGCGAGGCGGGCGATCGCGAGCGATCGGCGGGGCGGGCACAGGCGGACGAGGCGCGTCGCGGGGCGGAAGCTGCGCGCCGTGAGCGACGGGCGGCTGACGAGGCGGAGCGGGGCGCGGGTCGCGCAGCGGAGGCCGCCGCCAGGGAGCTGGCCTGGGAGCGCGCGCAGGCGGAGCGGCTCGCGGGGGAGGCGTCACGCGCGACTGCCGCACTGCAGGCCGCCGAGGCGGAGGCCGCCGCCGAAGAGGAGCGCCATGCCGCAGGCCCGGACGGCGGCCCGGACGCGGCGGCCCTGGCGACGTGGGAGCAGCGGGTGGCCGAGCTCCGCCGTCGGCGTGACCGGCTCGCGGCCGCCGCCCAGGAGCGGGCCGCCGAGCGGCGGCTCGCGGAGGACGCGCGCAGCCGGGCCGAGGCTGCCATCTCGCTCGACGAGGCGCGACTCGCGGCGCTCGCCGGGGAGGCGACGCTGCTCGCGGCGGCCCTCGAGGAGGCGTCGACCGAGGGTTCGCGGGCGGCCGCCGAGATGGCCGACCTCACCGAGCGCGAGCGCGAGGCGCGTCGCCGGCTCGAGGCGGTCCTCACGGCGGGGGGAGGGGAGCGCGACGAGCTGGCGCGCACCGAGCGGGCCCTGGCCGCGCACCGCGTGCGCCTTCGCGAGCTCGACGAGCGCGTCCGGGAGGCGGAGGTCGCCGAGCTCCAGGCCCGGCTGGCCCACGAGACGATGCGCGAACAGATCCTCGTCGAACTCGCGTCGCTGGGGCCGGTGGGGCTGCATGCGCTCGCGTCCGTGACCGCAGACGCGGCGTCGGTCGTCCTGCGCGACGGGACTGCATCGCCGGGCGACGAGGATGACGGCGCGGATCCGGCACGCGCCCTGGAGGCCGCGCTCGACGGCGCGGCGCGGCGCTGGGACCGCGAGCCCGCCCCCGCGGACGCGCCGTCCCCTGCGCGCCTTGCCCTCCTCCGGCGCCGGTTCCACGAGCTGGGGTCCGGCAACCCGCTGGCCGAGGAGGAGTACGAGCAGGTGCGCGGGCGCCTGGACGATCTGGAGGCACAGCGCGAGGACCTCGAGCGGGCGATCCGCTCCACCCGCGACCTCATCGCGGAGCTGGACCGCCTGATCGCGGAGCAGTTCCGCACGACGTTCGCGGCGCTGGAGGATGCCTTCGGGCGCCGCTTCACGCAGCTCTTCGGCGGCGGCGTGGCGCGCCTCAGCCTGACCGACCCGGAGGACCTCGACGCCACGGGCGTGGAGATCATGGCCCAGCCCCCGGGCAAGAAGCGGCAGCCGCTCGCAATGCTCTCGGGAGGCGAGCGCGCCCTGACCGCGGTGGCGCTCCTCTTCGCCATGCTGGAGGTGCGGCCGGTCCCGTTCTGCGTCCTGGACGAGGTGGACGCGGCGCTCGACGAGGCCAACGTGGGCCGCTTCACGGATGCCCTGCGCGAGCTGTCCCGGCGGACCCAGTGCGTGGTGATCACGCACAACCGGGGTACGATCGAGGCCGCCGACGCGCTGTACGGGGTGACGATCGGTGACGACGCGGTGAGCCGCGTCATCTCGCTGCGGCTGGAGGAGGCGCAGTCGATGGTGGAGGCCACCGCCGGCTGACGAACGGCCCGCACGTACGGCGCCCGCCCCGAGGGCCCGCGGTTCGCAATGGAGGCACGCCCCGGATGTTCTGGCGACGAGGAAGACGCGACGCATCGGCCGACGAGAGCCGGCAGGAGCAGCCCGCCGCGGTCGAGACGACGCCTGAACCGGCGGTGCCGGGCGATGCGGAACCGGTCGGACCGGTCGCGGCGGAGCCGGCCGGCACGCCGGAGGCGCAAGCGGCGGAGTCGACTGCTCCGGAGTCGACTGCGCCGGAGTCCGCCGGGTCGATCGCGCCGGAGCCTGGACCCCCGGAGGCACCGCCGATCGTCCCGGGAGGTACCGCCGGCCAGGCCGAGCCGTCGGCGACCATCGCCGACGGGCTCCAGGCGAGCCGTCGGGGCTTCATGGCGCGACTCCACGGGATCTTCCGGGGAGGGGCCGCGGACGAGGCCGCCTGGGAAGAAGCCGAGGAGACGCTCATCGCCGGCGACGTCGGCGCGCGCCTCGCCATGGACGTCGTGGCGCGGGCGAGGGGCCGGCGCGACCCGGCCGGGCCCGAGGCCGCCGTACGGGCGGAGCTGGAGCGGCTTCTCCCCGCCGTCCCCGCGGGGCCGTGGCGGCCGTCGCGCCCCGACCCGTCGCTGCCGGCCGTCATCCTGGTGGTGGGCGTGAACGGCACCGGCAAGACCACCTCGATCGCCAAGATCGCCGCGCGGCTGGCCGCCGAGGGAGACCGCGTGATCCTGGCGGCTGCGGACACGTTCCGCGCGGCCGCCATCGAGCAGCTGGCGGCCTGGGCATCGCGCCTCGACCTGCCGGTGGTCGCGCACAAGGCCGGGGCCGACCCGTCGGCCGTCGTCTTCGACGCCCTCGACGCCGCGGTGGCCAGGGGGGCCGACGTGGTGATCGTCGACACGGCGGGCCGGCTGCACACGCGCCACAACCTGATGGAGGAGCTCGGCAAGATCCGTCGCACCATCGACAAGCGCCTGCCGGGCGTGGTGCCGGAGGTCCTCTTCGTCCTGGACGCCACGACCGGCCAGAACGGCCTCGTGCAGGCGAAGGCCTTCCACGAGGCAACCGGTCTCACGGGCATCGTGCTGACCAAGCTCGACTCGACCGCCAAGGGTGGGATCGTCTTTGCCATCGAGCAGGCGCTCGGGGTGCCGGTGGTGTTCGCCGGGGTAGGGGAGCGCGTGGGCGACCTGGTCGACTTCCAGCCCGCCTCCTTCGTGGAGGCGCTCTTCGCCTGAGCGCGGCCGGCGCCGCGCGCCCGGCGTCCCGGCTCGGCCGCGGCGCGACCGGGGGTCGCGGCTGAGGCGGGATCCGCGGGCCCGCCGGCACCCCTGCCGGTGGGTCGACATCTCCGATACACTCTGGGTGTTCCGGCAGCAGCCGGACGGCCCCAGGTGTCGCCAGAACCCGCGCACCACCACGACGCTCCGCCCACGAGCGTCACCAGGAGCAGATCCTCCCCGTGTTCGACGCCCTCTCCGATCGCCTGCGCGACGTCCTGGGACGCCTCACCGGCCGCGGCCATGTCACCGAAGCGGACGTGGATGCGGCGATGCGCGAGGTGCGTCTCGCCCTCCTCGAGGCCGACGTCAACTACCGGGTGGTCAAGGACTTCGTCGCCCGCGTCCGTGAGCGCGCGCTCGGCGCCGAGATCCTGGAGAGCCTGAACGCGGGCCAGCAGGTCATCAAGATCGTCAACGAGGAACTGACGGAGCTCCTCGGGAGGGGCGATCGCACGTTCCGGCTCACCGGGCAGCCGGCGGTCGTGGCGCTGGTGGGACTCCAGGGCTCGGGCAAGACGACCTCGGCCGCCAAGCTTGCCCGCCACCTGGTCAAGCAGGGGCGCCAGCCGCTCCTCGTGGCCGCGGACCCGTACCGGCCCGCGGCCGTGGACCAGCTCGTCCAGCTGGGCCGCAGCCTGTCGATCCCGGTCTACACCGCGCCGCAGGGCACGCCCGTGGTCCGGATCGCCCAGGACGGGATCGCACAGGCGAAGCGCACCGGGCGCGACGTGGCGATCCTGGACACCGCCGGTCGTCTCACCGTGGACGAGGCGCTGATGGAGGAGATCCGCGAGGTCGCGGCCGTCGTCAGGCCGAGCGAGATCCTGCTGGTGGTGGATGCCATGACCGGGCAGGAGGCGGTGAACGTGGCCCAGGCGTTCGCCGCCGCGGTGCCGCTGACCGGCCTCGTGCTCACCAAGATCGATGGGGACGCGCGCGGCGGTGCGGCCCTCTCCATCGGCGCCGTGAGCGGACTCGCCGTGAAGTTCCTGGGCACCGGCGAGAAGACGGACGCCCTCGAGCCGTTCCACCCCGATCGCCTGGCGGGCCGGATCCTCGGGATGGGCGACGTCCTGACGCTGATCGAGCGAGCCCAGGAGACATTCGACGAGAAGGCCGCCGCGAAGGCCGCGGAGAAGCTGCGCAGGAACGCCTTCACGCTCGACGACTTCCTCGAGCAGATGCAGCAGATGAAGCGGATGGGTCCCATCGGCCAGCTCCTGGAGATGATCCCCGGCATGCGCGGCGTCGCGAAGGAGGCGCAGGGGGCCGTGGACCGGGGGGAGCTCAAGCACGTCGAGGCGATCATCCAGTCGATGACCCGCGAGGAGCGTGCGGACCCGTCGATCCTCAACGCGTCCCGGCGGCGGCGGATCGCCCGGGGCTCGGGCACGAGCCTGCCGGACGTCAACCGCCTCGTGAAGCAGTTCGGCGAGATGCAGAAGCTGATGCGCATGATGCAGCGCCAGGGAGGGCGGCGGCCGTCGCTGCCGTTCGGGAGATGACGATCGATCAGCCCGCTGCCGGTCCGGGAACGACCGGCCAAGACAGCTCGATGGAGCCGGCTCGCCCGGAGGCGACCGAGGATCTGCGGCCCGCCGCGGAGGCGATGGGAGACCTGCCACCCGGCGCGGAGGCGCCCGCGGCGTGGGAGATCCAGCCGGCGGACGTGCCGGCCGCCGGAGGCGCCGCCGGCCGCGTACGACCATGGCGATGGTGGGTGGCCATCCTGGCGACGATCCTGGTGATCGGTGCCGGTGCCGGGGTCGCGCTGGTCACGACCCGTGCCTCCACGTCGGCCACCCTGGCGTACGTGCCGGCCGACGCGATCGTCTACGCGGAGGGCAGGCTGGACGTGCCCGGCGACCAGGGGGCCGCGCTCGCGGCGTTCCTCACGCACTTCCCGGGATTCGCCGACACGTCGAACCTGCAGTCGAAGCTCAACCAGACCTGGGACCGGCTGCTCGGGCAGGTGCCCGGCAACCCGTACACCTACACGGGCGACGTGGCGCCCTGGATCCAGGGCACCATCGCGGTGGCGGTGCTGCCCGGCGGCAGCGCGGCCACGCCGCGGGTCGTGGCACTCGCGGCGGTGGCCGACCAGGCGGCCGCGCAGACGGAGCTCGACAAGGTCGTGGCGGACGCGAAGCGCGCCGGCATGGCCCCCACGCAGTCCAGCGTGGGCGGCGCGACGGTCTGGACCTTCACCGAGCCGCCCTCGGGCGCCGGTTCCGGGACTGCCGGGACCCAGGCCCACGCGCCGGGCGCGCTCCACGTGGCGCTCCTCTCCGACATGCTGGTGGCCGCCACCGACATCACCGCGATCGGTGACGTCCAGGATGTGCGCGCCGGCCGGGCCCCCGGCCTGGCTTCGGCGCAGGGCTACCGCGACGCCACGGCCGGTGCGGCGGCCAGCGATCTCGCGTCCATCTACCTGGCACCCGGCTCGCTCGAGCACGCCGTGACGGGGCTCGTGCCGGGTGCCTCCGGGGCCGCGGTGCCGTCGGGAGCTGCCCGGGCGCCCGTGGCCTCCGCGGCCGCGCTCGCCTCGCCGCTCGCGGCGTGCGCCTCGGGCGCCGTCCCCGTGGCGGCGTACGGCACGCTCCGCGCCGAGTCGGACCGGCTCCTGCTGGACGTGCGCGCTCCGCTCCCCGCGGGCTCGGTGCCCGGTACGCCCCGCTCGTCCTCGCTCGTGGACCACGTCCCCGCGGACGCCCTGGCGTACCTCGAGTCGCACGACCTCGGGACCACCCTGGGGTGCATGGCCCGGCAGATCCAGGCGGCGCTTCCCGCGGACGCGGGCTCGTCCGGCGCCGCCGGGCAGCTGGGAGGCCTCCTGGGCGGCGAGCTGCCCTCGTTCGTCTCGTGGATCGGCGACGCCGGGCTGGTCGTCGAGGCGCCCACCGCGGGCCAGGCGGAGCCGTCGGTCGGACTGATCGCCACGGTCACCGACCAGGCCGCGGCCGCGCAGCGGCTGGGCCAGCTGCGCACCCTCGTCGGGTTCGCCACCATGGCGGGCGTGAAGGGCATCAGCGTGTCGGACGCACAGCACGGCACGGCAACCATCACGACGCTCACCGTCGATCCGTCGGCCCTCTCGATCCCGGGCGCCTCGACACCGTCGGGGCTGGTCGGACCGGGGGCCACCGCGGCGGGCCCCGTCTCGATCAGCTGGACGCTCTCGGACGGGCGCTTCGTCCTCGGTCTCGGGCCCGGGGTGGTCGAGCGCTTCCTCGATCTGCCGGTCGACCAGAGCCTGGGCGAGACGCCGGCGTTCGGCGAGGCGCTCGCCGCGGCGGGCGGGCCCCGCACCACGGGGTTCACCTACCTGGACCTGCGGGCGATCCGCGCCGCGGCGGAAACGCTGGTACCGTCCGCGGAGCGCTCGTCCTACGAGTCGAACGTCAGGCCGTATCTTCTTCCCTTCGATCGGCTGGTCGCGGTGAACGGCCTGGACGGCTCCACCGCGACGATGCATGCCATCGTCACCGTCTCCAACCCGCAGTAGGCCGCAGGTCGGCCACAAGGAGGTTTCGCTTGGCAGTCAGGATCCGCCTCTCGCGCGTCGGCGCGACGAAGCAGCCCGCGTACCGGGTCGTCGTCATGGACAGCCGGAGCGCCCGGGACGGGCGCGCGATCGAGACGATCGGGCACTACAACCCCCGCACGGACCCGGTGGAGTTCCAGGTCGACGTCGAGAAGGCGAAGAGCTGGATGAGCCAGGGCGCCACGCCGTCGGAGACGGTCGAGCGACTGTTCCGCCGCGCCGGCATCCTGCCGGGCGCGAAGTAGCGCAGCGAGGAGCAACCGGATGGGTGCGGTGGAGCTCGTCGAGTATGTCGCGCGCTCGCTCGTGGACGAGCCGGACGCCGTGACCGTGGGGATCCACGAGGACCGGGACGGCACCGTGATCGAGCTGCACGTGGCCGAGGACGACATGGGTAAGGTGATCGGCCGGAACGGCAGCGTGGCCAAGGCGCTGCGGACCCTGCTCAAGGTCATGTCGGCCCGGCAGGGCGAGTCGATCTCGCTGGAGATCGTCTGAGCGTGGCCCCCGCCGGGGGCCGGCTCGTCGTTGGCCTGGTCCGCGGGGTTCACGGCCTCCAGGGCGCGGTTCGCGTCGAGCCGCTCTCCGACGACCCGGCCCGCTTCGAGCCGGGCTCGCGGCTCTGCCCGGAGGGGAGCACGCGCCGCCTGACCGTCGCCTGGTCCCAGGCAGATGGGCCGGGGATCCTGGTGCGCTTCCGCGAGGTGACCACCCGGGAGGCCGCGGACACCCTCCGCGACACGTACCTGGAGGCCGACGCGCCCGCCGCGTCGCCGGGCCCCGACGAGTACTGGTGGCACGAGGTGATCGGCGCGACGGCGACCACCCTCTCCGGCGAGGTGCTCGGGACGGTGGAGGACATCTTCCGCGCCGGCGGTGGCGAGGTCTACGTGGTGCGCGGTGGACCGCGCGGCGAGCTGCTGGTGCCGGCGGTGCGGGCGGTGATCCGCGAGTTCGCGCCGCGGGACGGGCGGCTGGTGGTGGACGCCGACGCGCTCGGGCTCGACGAGATCGCGCCGCGGCGCCCGCGTGGTCGTCGTTCGTCGCGGGCGGCCCGCGCCGGGACCGTGGCGCCGGCAGCACGCGCCGGGACCGCGGCGCCGGCGGCCCGCGCCGGGATCGTGGCGCCCGCCGACGCTGCTGTGCGCACGCCTGGTGATGACGCCGGGCCGCCCGGCGAGACCGGAGACCCGGGTACGGCCGATGCCGCTGCCCGGCCGCCCGGTGACGGCGACGCGGCCGGCTGACCATGCGGATCGACGTCATCTCGCTCTTCCCGGCGCTCTTCCCCGGACCGCTCGCCGAGAGCATCCCGGGTCGGGCGCTGGAGCGGGGGATCGCCAAGCTTCACAGCCACGACCTGCGGCAGTGGGGGCTGGGCCGCCACCGGAGCGTCGACGACTACACCTACGGCGGCGGTGCCGGGATGGTCCTGCGCCCGGAGCCCGTGGCTGCTGCACTCGACGCCGTGCGTGGCGAGGACGGGTTCGTGATCCTGATGGATCCCGGCGGCGAGCGCTTCACGCAGGCGCGCGCCCACGAGCTCGCCGGCCGGCCGCACCTGGTGCTGGTCTGTCCGCGGTACGAGGGGGTCGACCACCGGATCCGCGGCATGGTGGACCTGGAGCTGTCCATCGGCGACTACGTCCTGTCGGGTGGCGAGCTGCCCGCGCTGGCGGTGATCGATGCCGTCCTGCGGCTGCTCCCCGGCGCGATCGACGCGGCCTCGACCGGGGAGGAGTCGTTCGTCGAGGGGCTCCTGGAGTACCCGCAGTACACGCGGCCGCCGGTCTTCCGCGGGCAGGCGGTGCCCGAGGTGCTGGTCAGCGGCGATCACGCCGCCGTCGCGCGCTGGCGGCGGGAGCAGGCCCTGGAGCGGACCCGGCGCCGGCGCCCCGACCTGCTGGTCCCGGCCCCGGGGGCGACCGACTCCGGCACGACGCCCGACGAGCACATGCCGGGAGCCGTGCCGGCCGGGGTGGACGCCGGGACGGAGCGCGACCGACGGGCCGGGCGCCGCGGCCGCGGCCGGCGCGACGACGACGCCGACCGGTGGGACGCGGGATCTGGGCCGAGCGACACGGGAGCCGGCTGACGCGGGAGTCGGACCGACGGCATGGAAGTCGGCTCGCCCCGCCCCGAGGCAGCGCCGCCGTGCGGCCCGCGTCGTGTGCCGTGCGCCGCGCGACGTGCGGAACGGCCCGCATGCTATACTCCCGGCTCGTTCGACCCGACCATCTCCGCCTGCCCAGCGGCCGGCGCCAGCCTGAGTGAGAGTCTCCCGTGAACGTGCTCGACGCCGTCACCGCGGACCAGATCCGCACCGACCTTCCCGAACTCGCCTCCGGTGACACCGTTCGCGTCGCCGCCAAGGTCGTCGAGGGGAACCGCGAGCGGATCCAGGTCTTCGAGGGCACCGTGATGCGCCTCCGTGGCGGGGGCATCGGCCGCTCGATCACCGTGCGCAGCATCCGCAGCGGTGTCGGGGTGGAGCGGACCTTCAAGGTCAACTCGCCGCGCATCGACAAGATCGAGGTCGTGCGCCACGGCGTCGCCCGCCGCGCCCAGCTCTACTTCCTCCGGAAGCGCGTGGGCAAGGCGGCCAGCCTCCGCGAGCGCCGCACGAGCTAGGCCCGGGGCGGGATGCGCACGTCGCCCCGCCGGTCGATCGACAGCCCCGGCCCCCCCGTTCCCACGCTGCGGTTCGAGCGCGCCCTCTGGCGACGCGGGGTCGACCGCGTGGCCGGCGTCGACGAGGTGGGCGTGGCGCCCGCATCCGGCCCGGTGCTCGCCGCCGCCGTGATCATGGCGCCGGGCAGTCGGCGGATCCCGGGCGTGCGGGACTCGAAGACCCTGTCGCCGCAGCAGCGCGAGCGGCTCTACCCGGTCATCCTTCGCCGTGCCTCGGCGGTGGGGCTGGGCGCCGCGTCCGTCGCGGAGATCGACAGCCTCAACATCTACAACGCCACCCACCTCGCGATGCGGCGCGCGATCCGGCGGCTCGGTGGTCACCAGCACGTGCTGGTGGACGGGCTGCCGATCCGGGAGTTCGAGACGCACGTGGGGCCCTACGACGCCATCGTCGACGGCGACGCACGCTGCTACTCGATCGCCTGCGCCTCGATCGTCGCCAAGGTGGTCCGCGACCGGCTGATGCAGCGGCTCGCGCTCCGGTACCCGGGGTACGGGTGGGAGCGGAACGCCGGCTACGCCACCCGGGAGCACCGCCAGGCGATGCACGAGCTCGGCATCACGCCGTTCCACCGGCGCAGCTTCATCACCACGCAGCGCGTCACGGCCGGCGAACAGCAGGCGCTCGGGCTCGAGTTCCTGCCGGCGCTCGCCGCCGACGGGTGAGCGGGGAGTCCGCCGGCGAGCGGCTCGCGCGGATCCGCCGGGCCGGAGGCGAGCGGGGCGAGGCGCTCGCCGCCCGCTACCTGCAGGGCCTGGGGTGGACCGTCCTCGCGCGCCGCGTCCGGGTGGGCCGCGACGAGATCGACCTGCTGGCGGTCGAGCCCGGGATCCCCGGGACACTGGTGGTGGTCGAGGTGCGGGCGCGGACGTCGGGCCGCTTCGGATCGCCGGAGGAGAGCGTGGACCGCCGGAAGGTGGCGCGGCTCTACCGGGCCGCGGCGGGGCTGCGGACCTCAGGGTCGCTTCCGGACGGGCGCGCGCTCCCACGGCTGCCGTGGCGGGTGGACCTGGTCGCCGTGGACGACGCGCCGGCGCTCGGTCCGGGGGCCGGCGGACCGGAGATCCGCCACCTGCGCGCCCTGGAGCCGGGCTGAGCCGGCTCGTGGCGGCCGCCCCTGGACGGCCGGGGACGCGCCTCCCGGCGAGGCTCTGCACCGGTCCGCGGGCCCCGGACGCGAGGGGCCCTGTGCTAGACTCCGCCACGCCGTCGGGCCTCCCGGCGGCGTCCGTGCGTCCGCGCGGGCATCACACACACGTGCCGCTTCCCGCGGCGGTGTCGACCGGTCGGACCGGCGATCCGCGGGCTCGAGGCACGTGGCGGTCACAACCCGGCAGGAGGGATCCATGACAGCCGTCTCGATGCGCCAGCTCCTGGAGGCCGGCGTCCACTTCGGCCACCAGACGCGACGCTGGAACCCGAAGATGCGCCCCTACATCTTCGCGGAGCGCAACGGCATCCACATCATCGACCTGGCGCAGACCGTCCAGCGCCTGGACGTGGCCCTGGACTTCGTGCGCCAGACCACCGCGCGCGGGGAGACCATCCTCTTCATCGGCACCAAGAAGCAGGCCCAGGAGCCGATCGCCGAAGAGGCGGCGCGGGCCGGGATGCCGTACGTCAACCAGCGCTGGCTGGGCGGCATGCTCACCAACTTCGTGACGATCCGGAAGCGGCTCGCGCTGATGGACCAGCTGGAGGCGCGCCAGGCCAACGGCGACTTCGATCGCCTGACCAAGAAGGAGGCCGCCAAGCTCGTCGAGCAGCTCGGGCGGCTCCAGCGCACCCTGGGCGGCATGCGGCGGATGAAGCGGCTCCCGGGGGCGATCTTCGTGGTCGACCCGCACCGTGAGCACATCGCGGTGACCGAGGCGCGCAAGCTCGAGATCCCGGTGATCGGGACCGGCGACACCAACGTGGACCCGGACGAGCTCGACTACATCATTCCTGCCAACGATGACGCGATCCGCGCCATCCGCCTGCTGTGCGGCCTGGTGGCGGACGCGGCGGTCGCCGGGCAGCACGACCGGGCGGCCCGGGTCGAGGTCGAGCCCGAGCTGCCGGCCGTCCCCGCCGAGGAGGCCGGTGCCGACGAGCTGCTGAGCGCCATGGCCGCGGGCGGCGGGACGCTCACCTTCGAGCCCGAGCCGGACGAGGAGGAGCTGCTCCCCGGCCGCGCCGCGCCCGCCGCCGCGCCCCGGGCCCGCCGCGCCGCCGAGCCCGAGGAAGAGCCGGGTGCCCCCGAGGCGACCGGCTTCGACGCCTGACCATCCGACCACACGAAGGGACCGCGCACACGCATGGCTGAACAGGTGCAGATCAAGGCCGAGACCGTCAAGGAGCTCCGCGAGCGGACCGGGGCCGGGTTCATGGACTGCAAGCGGGCGCTCGAGGAGACCGGTGGCGACCTGGAGAAGGCCGTCGTCATCCTCCGCGAGCGTGGCCTGGCCGCCGCCCAGCGGAAGGCCGGACGCGAGGCCCGCGAGGGCCAGGTCGCGAGCTACATCCATCATGGCGGCCGGGTCGGTGTCCTGATCGAGGTCAACTGCGAGACGGACTTCGTGGCCCGCACGGAGGAGTTCCAGAAGCTCGTCCGGGACCTGGCGATCCAGGTGGCCGGGCTCGCCCCGCTCTACCCCACCGTCGAGTCGATCCCGGCCGACGTGCTCGAGGCGAAGCGCGCCGAGCTGCTCGCGGACGAGGCGACCCAGCGCAAGCCCGAGCACATCCGGGGGCAGATCGTCGAGGGCCAGCTCAAGAAGTGGTACTCGCAGGTGGTCCTCACCGAGCAGCCCTTCCGGGACACCGAGATCACCGTGGGGCAGCTGCTGATCGACGCGATCGCCCGCATCGGCGAGAACATCCGGGTGCGCCGCTTCGTGCGCTACCAGCTGGGCGAGGAACTGTGACGCAGCTCGACGCCACGGCGTCGACCGGGGGCGGAGGCAGCGCCGATCGCCCCCACTACCACCGCATCCTCCTCAAGCTGTCGGGGGAGGCCCTGCTGGGCGAACGCGCCTACGGCGTCGACCCGGCCTTCTGCACGTTCATCGCGAAGCAACTGGTGGAGGTCCACGCGCTCGGGATCGAGGTCGCGATCGTGGTGGGCGGCGGCAACATCTTCCGCGGGCTGGCCGCGGCCGCCAAGGGGATGGACCGCGCCACCGGCGACTACATCGGGATGCTGGCCACGGTCATGAACGCGCTGGCGCTCCAGGACGCCCTCGAGAAGGAGCACCTGGACACGCGGGTGATGAGCGCCCTGGCCATGAACGAGGTCGCCGAGCCCTACATCCGGCGCCGGGCGGTGCGGCACCTGGAGAAGGGGCGGGTCGTCATCCTCGCGGCGGGCACCGGCAACCCGTACTTCACCACCGACACGGCGGCCGCCCTGCGGGCGGTCGAGATCGACGCGGAGGTGATCCTGAAGGCGACGCGGGTCGACGGCGTCTACGACGCCGATCCGCTCACGCACCCGGGCGCGCACCGCTACGATCGGCTGACCTACGTGGACGTCCTCACCGAGCGTCTGCAGGTGCTGGATGCCACGGCCGTCTCGCTCTGCATGGAGAACGACCTTCCCATCATCGTCTTCGACCTCAATCGCCCGGACAACATCCGCAGCGTCGCGCTGGGTGAGCCGGTCGGCACCATCATCAGTGGAGGTGGGAGCGCATGAGCAGCCAGGCCCTGGCCGTTGCCGAGCCCAAGATGGCGCGCGCGGTCGACGTCATGGTCCGCGACTTCCAGGCGGTGCGGACCGGGCGCGCCTCGACGGGGCTCGTCGAGCGGCTGACGGTCGAGTACTACGGCACGCCGACGCCGCTCAACCAGCTGGCCGGCATCAGCGTCCCCGAGGCCCACGCGATCGTGATCCAGCCCTGGGACCGCTCGGCGCTGGGCGCCATCGAGAAGGCGATCCAGAAGAGCGACCTCGGCCTCACACCGAACGTGGACGGGTCGGTCGTCCGGCTCAACATCCCGCCGCTCACCGAGGAGCGCCGGCGGGACCTGGTCAAGCAGGTCCACAAGCGGATGGAGGAAGCGCGGGTCGAGATCCGCAACCTCCGCCGCGAGGCCGCCGACGAGATCAAGCGCGAGGAGCGCGACGGCGAGATCAGCACGGACGAAGGCCACCGCGAGATGGAGCTGCTCCAGAAGCTCACCGACCGGTACATCGAGGACGTGGACCGGCACGGCAGGGCCAAGGAGCAGGAGATCCTGGCGGTCTGACATGGAGGCGACGGCCGTCCCTCGCCACGTGGCGATCATCATGGACGGCAACCGTCGCTGGGCGCGCGCCCACGGGGTCAGCGAGGCGGAGGGACATGCGGCCGGCGTGCGCGCCATCCGGCCGCTCCTGCACCGCGCGGTGGAGCGCGGCGTGGGGGTCCTGTCGCTCTACGCCTTCAGCCGGGAGAACTGGGGCCGCTCCCCCGAGGAGGTGCGCGCGCTCTTCGAGCTGCTGCAGTCCGCCATCCGCGACGAGACGGAGGAGTTGCGCGCCCAGGGCGTGCGGGTGCGGCTGCTGGGCCGGCTGGACGAGCTGCCGGAAGAGACTCGCGCGTCGATTCTCGGGGGCCTGGAGGCCACCCGCGCCGGCGACCGGCTCCTCCTGAACGTGGCCTTCAATTACTCGGGCCGGTCGGAGATCGTGGACGCGGTGCGACGGTGCGTCGCCGACGGGCTTGCGCCCGGGCAGATCGACGAGGCGGCCATCGAGGCGCGGCTCTACACGGCCGGCCTGCCGGACCCGGATCTGCTGATCCGGACGGCGGGCGAGGAGCGGCTCAGCAACTTCCTGATCTGGCAATCGGCCTACGCCGAGCTCTACTTCTCGGAGCTGGCGTGGCCCGACTTCGGGCCGGACGCCTTCGACGAGGCGCTGGCGGACTACGCCCGGCGGACGCGCCGCTTCGGGCGCTGAGGGGGCCCGTGCTCCGGCAGCGCCTCGCGAGTGCCGCGATCCTGGTCCCGGTCGTCGTCGCGGTCTTCCTGCTGGGGGAGGCGTGGATCGACGCGTTCGTCGCGCTGGTGGCGGGCCTCGCGGCGTGGGAGACGTTCGGGCTCCTTGCCGCCGCCGGCTACCGGGGATTCGCGCGGTACGGGGTCGCGCTCGCGGTCGCGGTCGTGCTCGCGGGCGCGGTGCCCGCCTCCTGGCGCGCCGCCCCACCCTGGTCGGTCGTCGATCCCGTGCTCGCCGTCCTCGCCCTGGGGTGGCTGGCGGCGGGCGTGGGGGCCTTCGCCGCGCGTGACCCGCGCGAGGGCTTCGCCGCCTGGGTCGCCACGGCGTTCGGGGCAGGCTACGTGGGCCTCCTCGCCTTCGCCGCGCGCCTGCTGGCGGACGCGCCGACCCTGCCGTCGGGGGCCGCCCTCGGCGGGCTGGGGGGCGGGCGAGGCTGGGTGCTGGTGCTGGTGGCCACCGTCTGGGCCTACGACTCGTTCGCCTACGCCTTCGGCCGCGCGTTCGGGCGCCGCCGCTTCCTGGAGCACATCTCGCCCTCGAAGACGTACGCCGGCCTGGTCGGCGGAGTCGGCGGGGCCGTCGTCGTGGCGGCGGTGGCGATGACGGCCCTGGGCCGTTCGCCGGTCGAGGGGATCCCCGCGGGTGTGCTGGTCGGGCTCGCCGCCCAGGCGGGCGACCTCGCGGAGTCGATGCTCAAGCGGGCCGCGGGCGCGAAGGACTCGGGGCACCTGATCCCCGGGCACGGCGGGATGCTGGACCGGATCGACTCGTTTCTCTTCGCCGCGCCGGTCCTGGTGGTGTACGTGGCCCTCGTGGCGCGGTAGCGTGATCGGGTGATCGAGACACCGCGCACCCGGGTCGCCCTGCTCGGGTCCACCGGCTCCATCGGGCGCCAGGCCGTCGACGTGCTGCTCGGGCTTCGCGAGCGCTTCCAGGTGGTGGCGCTCGCGGCCGGGCACGACCACGCGACGCTCACCGCGCAGGCGGCGCAGCTCGCACCGCGCGTGGTGGCCCTCGCCGATCCGGCTTCCCGGCGGAGCCTGGCGCTGCCGGACGGAGTCGAACTGGACGACTCGGACGACGCGCTGGAGCGGATGGCGGCCCGCGACGACGTGGACCTGGTGGTGGTCGCGACGGGCGGGGTGGTGAGCCTGCGGCCGGTGCTGGCGGCACTGCGGCGCGGGGCCGTGGTGGCGACCGCCAACAAGGAGACCCTGGTGAGCGGCGGCCACCTGGTGATGCCGCTGGCGCGCGCGCTGGCCCATCACGCACCCGCCGCCGGCGCGCTCGCGGGTCGCCCGGAGGTGGCCGGCTCGCCCCTGGCCTGGCTGCGGCCCATCGACTCGGAGCATTCGGCCATCTGGCAGTGCCTGGTGGGGGAGGACGCCGGCTCGATCGCCCGGATCTGGCTCACCGCGTCGGGCGGCCCGTTCCGCGGGTGGTCGGCGGCGGACCTCGCGCGCGTCACGCCCGCGATGGCGCTGGCACATCCGACATGGCACATGGGCGCGAAGATCACGGTGGACTCCGCCACGCTGATGAACAAGGGCCTGGAGGTCATCGAGGCGGACCGGCTGTACGATGTGGGTCTCGACCGGATCGCCGTCGTGATCCACCCGCAGAGCGTCATCCACTCGGCCGTGGAGTTCTCCGACGGATCCGTCAAGGCCCAGCTCGGACACCCTGACATGCGCATCCCCATCCAGTACGCCCTCACCTTCCCCGACCGACACCCCTCGCCGGCCCCGGCGCTGCGGCTGGACGTTCTCGGCCCCCTGGCCTTCGAGGCGCCCGACGAGGACCGGTTCCCCGCGCTGCGGATCGCCCGCGAGGCGGGAGCGGCCGGGGCCCGAGCCAGCGCGGCGCTGATCGCCGCGGACGAGGTGGCGGTGGCCCGGTTCCTCGCCGGCACGCTCGACTTCCCGGGGATCGCGCGGCTTGCCGGTGCGGCGGTGGAGCGCTTCGGCGACGGTCCGGATCCCGACCTGGAGGGGCTGATCGCCTTCGACGCCGCCGTGCGGGCGTGGTGCGAGGCGGCGCCGGGGCGTTCCCCGTCCCGGTCGATACCCGGGTCGTCCGGGGCGACGGAGGTGGCGTCGTGAGCGGGATCCTCAACTCCGGGATCACGATCGTCCTCTTCCTGGCGATCCTCGTCGTCCTCGTGCTCGTGCACGAGTTCGGGCACTTCGTGGTCGCGCGGCTGTCAGGCGTCCGGGTCCACGAGTTCGGGATCGGCTTCCCGCCCCGCGCGGCGCGGCTCGGCAGCGACGGCGAGACGGAGTACACGCTCAACTGGCTGCCGATCGGCGGCTTCGTGCGGCTGGAGGGCGAGGACGGGGACAGCGACGACCCGCGGAGCTTCACCCGCAAGTCGTTCCCGGTCCGGGCGGCGATCCTCGTCGCGGGCGTCGCGATGAACCTGCTCCTCGCGTTCCTCATCTTCACCCTGATCGCGGCCGCGCTGGAGCCGAACGCCGACGCACGCGTGGAGTCGGTGGTGCCGGGCACCCCCGCCGCGGCGATCGGCCTGCAGCCGGGTGACCTCATCACGGCGGTGAACGGGCAGTCGTTCCCGTACTTCGACGCCCAGGCGCCCACGTCGTACACGCTGGCCCACGCCGGCGACCGGGTCACGCTCACCGTGCGCACGATGAGCGGGAGCGTGGAGCAGATCCCGGTCACGCTGCAGGACCAGGCGGCGGTGAACGCCGGCCGCGGCGCACTGGGGATCACGGCGCGCATCGTGCCCGGGAGCATCGTGCAGCGCTCCCTGCCGGCGGCGATCGGGGTGGGCGCGGACCGGACGCTGCAGGCGTGCGGGATGATCGTCGGCGCGCTCGGACAGCTCGTCACCTCCGTCGCGAGCAACCCGGGCGCGGCGCCGCCCGTCAGCGGGCCGATCGGGATCGCGGAGGCGGTCGGCACGGTGCGGACGGAGGCACCGCCGGTGGTGATGCTCTGGCTGATCGCGCTCCTGTCGGCCAACCTGGCGGTGGTCAACGTGCTGCCGTTCCCGCCGCTGGACGGCGGGCGGATCGTGGTCTCCGCGCTGCAGACGGCCACGCGCAACCGGATCAGCGCCACCCTGGAGCGGGCCACCTACTTCGTGGGTTTCATGCTGCTCTTCGGGTTCCTCATCTGGGTGAGCTACTTCGACCTGGTCAGGGGAGGGATCGGATCGTGAGCGCCGTCGCGAACGCCGGGGAGGCGGCCGGGGCGAGCGGGTTCGGCGGCCCGGCCCGGCGGCGGACACCCACCGTCATGGTGGGCGACGTGCCCGTCGGCTCGCGCTGGCCGGTCGTGGTGCAGTCGATGACCAACACCGACACGGCCGACCCGGATGCAACGGCCCTCCAGGTCGCGTCGCTGGCCCACGCCGGCAGCGAGCTCGTGCGCGTCACGGTCAACAACGACGGCGCCGCCGCGGCGGTGCCCGAGATGGTCCGCAAGGTGCGGGGGCTGGGGATCGGCGTCCCGATCATCGGCGACTTCCACTACAACGGGCACCAGCTGCTGGTCGAGTACCCGGAGATGGCCCGCGCACTCGACAAGTACCGGATCAACCCCGGGAACGTGGGGTCCGGGGAGCACCACGACGAGCGCTTCACCACGATCGTGCGGGTGGCGATCGAGCACGACAAGCCCGTGCGGATCGGCGTGAACTGGGGCTCGCTGGACCAGTCGCTCCTGACCGAGCTGATGGATGCCAACGCCCGCCTGGCGGAGCCGGCTCCGGCACGCGACGTGATGATCGAGGCGATGGTGCAGTCGGCGCTCCGCTCGGCCGAGCTGGCCGAGGCGACCGGGATGCCGCACGACCGGATCATCCTCTCGGCCAAGGTCTCCGGCGTCTCCGACCTGGTCGAGGTGTACCGGCGGCTGGCATCGCGCTGCGACTACCCGCTTCACCTCGGCCTCACCGAGGCGGGGATGGGGAGCAAGGGGATCGTGGCCTCCAGCGCGGCGCTGGCGATCCTGCTGCACGAGGGGATCGGGGACACCATCCGCGTCTCGATCACGCCGGAACCGGGAGCGGATCGCGCCGAGGAGGTGCGGATCGCCCAGCAGGTGCTGCAGTCGCTCGGCCTCCGCCAGTTCCTGCCGCAGGTGTCGGCGTGCCCGGGCTGCGGCCGCACCACGAGCACGTTCTTCCAGCAGCTGGCCCAGGAGGTGCAGGGGTACCTTGCGGCCTCCATGCCCACGTGGCGCGAACACTACCCGGGCGTCGAGGGGATGCGGGTCGCGGTGATGGGCTGCGTGGTCAACGGGCCCGGCGAGTCGAAGCACGCCGACATCGGGATCTCGCTGCCGGGCACCTTCGAGGAGCCCGTGGCGCCGGTGTACGTGGACGGCAGGCTCGCCACCACCCTCCGCGGGGAGGGGCTGGTCGAGGAGTTCAAGGCCATCCTCGACGACTACGTCGAGCGCCGCTACGGGCGGCACCCCGAGCAGATCGTCGCCGGGTAGGCTGGTCGGGGCGCACCCGCGCGGCGCGGAGGGCCCCGCCCGGTTCGGCCCACACTGGCGCCCATCCCGGTGCCCATCCCGGCGCCGCCCGTTCTGGTCCGTGGTTCCACCGCCGCCGATCCCGGCACTGCCGGTGGCGATCCCGGCGGCGATCCTGGCACTGCCGGCGCCGATCCCGGCACTGCCGGCGGCGATCCTGCAGTGCCGGCGGCGATCCCGGCACTGC
>JAJYKX010000014.1 GCA_021788175.1 Chloroflexota bacterium | reverse complement strand
GCCGCGCTGGGCCGGTGACGGGACGGCCCGGACAGCCACCGGGGCGTACCATGTGATCGTGGATATCGGCCTGCTCCTGGTCATCATCCTGATCGCGGTCTTCGTGTGGCGCGGCCCCAAGACCCTGCCCGAGCTGGGAAAGATGTTCGGCGAGGGCGTGCGCGCGGTCCGGCGCGAGGCCCGTCACGCCGCCGATGACGATCACGCCGAACCCGGGGCGCCGTCCGCACCCGACGGTCGCTGATCGCGTGGAACGCCTGCCCGAGCACGTCCGGGCGCTCGTCACCGAGATCGAGACTGAGATCGGCGAGGAGGGCGCCGAGCCGGCGATCCAGGCTCCGACGCCGGCCGAGGTGATCGAGGGCCGGGCATCCGGGCCCGACGGGCAGGCGGCCCGGCTCGAGGGCGACGCGTTCGCGGTCGAGGCGGCGGTCCGACAGATCCTGGCCGAGATCGGCGAGGATCCCGACCGCCCGGGCCTGGTGGCGACGCCCAGGCGGGTCCACCGGATGTACGCGGAGCTCACCGCCGGCTACCACGTCGACCCCGCCAGGCTGATCAACGGCGCCATCTTCGACGTCGACTACAGCGAGATGGTCGTCGTCAAGGACATCCCCTTCTACAGCCTCTGCGAGCACCACCTGCTGCCGTTCTTCGGAAGCGCCGCGGTGGCGTACATCCCCCGGGGCAAGGTGATCGGGCTCTCGAAGATCCCTCGCATCGTCGAGATGTACGCGCGCCGGCTGCAGGTGCAGGAGCGCATGACACAGCAGATCGCCGACTTCCTGATGGACACGATCGATCCGATGGGCGTGGGCGTGGTGCTGGAGGCGACGCACCTGTGCGCGGTGATGCGCGGTGTCAAGAAGAGCGGCACGGTGATGACCACGAGCGCAGTCCTGGGGGTCTTCCGCCGCCGGGACCGCACGCGGGCCGAGTTCTTCTCGCACCTGGAGCGGCGACCGCCCGAGCCGTAGGCCGGATCCGGAGCCCGGATCCGGAGCCCGGATCGGCGGCGCGCCCCTTGCTGCGGGTCACTCGCGCCGAACCCGCTCGAGCGTCGGATATCCGCGGCGGAGTTCGCGCCGGCGTTCACGCCGGTCCCGAGCTTCTGGCCGAGCTCGCGCCGAACCCGCTCGAGCGTCGGACGTCCGCGGCAGCGTTCGCGCCGGCTGGCCGAACTCGCGCCGAACCCGCTCGAGCGTCGGATATCCGCGGCAGCGTTCGCGCCGGTCCCGAGCTTCTGGCCGAGCTCGCGCCGAACCCGCTCGAGCGTCGGACATCCGCGGCGGCGTTCACGCCGGTCCCGAGCTTCGCTCGGCGCGCTGGGCTCTCGCCCTGAGGTCTGGCTCCCGCAGGCAACCGCGGGCCCCCCGGGAACCCGGGCCCCGCACGGGGCTCGGGCCCCGCACGGGGCTCGGATCCTGCAGGATGTGCAACGGAGGAACCCCGGGCCCCCGCACGAGCCTCGGATCCTGCAGGATGTGCACCGCCGGAACCGTAAGTCGGTTCGGCGGCCGTGGTCACGCGATGAGGGAGGGCGGCGTGCCGGCGCCCGGACTGGTTCGTGCGGGGCGTCGCCGCCGCGATGGCCTTCTGTGGCTGGATCATGCCGTCCCGGGTCCCGGGAACGCTCGGCGAGCCGACATAAGGTTCTGCCCAGGCACATCCAGCAGGATTGCGGGGGGACCGGCCCGAGGTCCGTCGGGGGTCCGGCGGATCGGCCCGAGCCCGGCCCGGCATCGGTTCGGTCCGGTCGGTGGCCCGTCGCCGTCCGACCGCAGGTGCGGGTCGCGCGCGACGTATGATGCGCGGCGATGAGTGAGCGCCCCATCAAGGTCCTGATCGCCAAGCCCGGGCTGGACGGCCACGACCGCGGCGCGAAGGTCCTCGCGCGCGGCCTGCGCGATGAGGGCTTCGAGGTCGTGTACACCGGCCTGCGACAGACGCCCGAGATGATCGCGTCGGCTGCCCTGCAGGAGGACGTGGACGTGGTGGGCCTGTCGATCCTGTCGGGAGCGCACATGACGCTCCTCCCCAGGGTCTGCCGGGCGCTCCGCGACGAAGGGCTCACCGACGTGCTGGTGACGGCGGGCGGGATCATCCCGGACGACGACATCCCGGCGCTCCACGAGGCCGGCATCGACCGGGTGTTCGGGCCGGGCACCACCATCGGTGAGGTGGCGGAGTACCTGCGCAGCCACGCGCGCTCGCGCGGGGACGCGTGAGGGGCCAGCCGGCGAACGGCCGCTCGCGGCGGTCCTCCGGGCGGGCGTGCGCGCCGGACGGCGGGCCCCGCGCCCGGCACCCTGGGACGGAGACGGGCGACTGCGCGCCCTTCGGCTGCGGCCGGCCCAGGCGGGATCCCTCGCGGTGACCAGCGCGGAGGAGCGTGGCAGGGATCTGGCCGAGCGCGCCCGGTCGGGCGATCGACGCGGACTCGCCCGCCTGCTCACCGAGATCGAGAACCGCACGCGCGTCTCCGAGGCTGCGCTGCGCGTGCTCTACCCGATGGCGGGGCAGGCGCACCTGGTGGGTGTGACGGGGGCGCCGGGCGCCGGCAAGAGCACGCTCGTCGCGGCGCTGGTCCGGGCGGTGCGCGCCACCGACCGCGCCGCCGCCGTGCTGGCCATCGACCCGTCCAGCCCGATCAGCGGGGGTGCCATCCTCGGTGACCGCGTGCGCATGCAGGAGCATGCCGGCGACCGCCAGGTGTTCATCCGGTCCATGGCGTCGCGCGGGCATTCCGGCGGGCTCGCGGCTGCCGCCGCAGATGCGTCGGCTGCCCTGGATGCGGCGGGCTTCCCCTTCGTCTTCCTGGAGACGGTGGGCGCCGGCCAGAGCGAAGTCGAGGTCGCGTCCATCGCGGACACCACCGTGGTCGTGGAGGCGCCCGAGATGGGTGACGAGGTGCAGGCGATCAAGGCGGGGCTGCTCGAGGTCGCCGACCTGGTCGTGGTGACCAAGGGCGACCGCCCCGGGGCCCAGCGGACCGCTGCCCAGATGCGCGCCATGTTGAGCATCGGCGCAGCCGACCACGGCGCGGCGGATGCGGGGCCGGACATGTCCGCCGTGGAGCACCACGCGGCTGCGGGGTCGGACGTGTCCGCCGTGGAGCACCACGCGGCTGCGGGATCGGACGTGTCCGCCGTGGAGCACCACGCGGCTGCGGGATCGGACGTGTCCGCCGTGGAGCACCACGCGCCGGCCGTGGGGCCGGACACCCCGGACACCGCCCCTGCCACTCACGCCATGTCGCGTGGTCGACGCCGACCGAAGCGACCGCAGGTGCTGCTGGTGACGGCACCGACCGGGGAGGGGATCGCCGAACTGGTGGAGGCGCTGGATCGCCGCCTCGCCGCGCGGACGAGCGGGGCGCTCGAGTCGGCCCGGCTGGCGCGCGCGGCGGCACAGCTCGACGGGATCCTGACCGAGCGACTGCGGTCCAGGCTGCACGACCCGCGGCTCGGCATCGAGGTCGATCACCTGGTGCGGGCGGTGGCGGGCCACGAGCTGGATCCCTACGAGGCGGCCGACCGCGTCATGGAGCGGGTCGCCCCCGCGCGCTGAGCGGCGGGACAGGCCGATCGTCAGCCGAGCGGCTGCGCGCCGCGCAGGATGGCCGCGCGCCGCGCAGGATGACGGCATGCGCCGCGCAGGATGACGGCATGCGCGTGCCGGGCGTGCAGTACCCTTCGGGTCCATGAGCATCAGGACCGTCCTTGTCTGCGGCGCGGGGCTGATGGGACACGGCATCGCCCAGGTCTGCGCGGTCACCGGTCACGACGTCTTCCTCTTCGAGCCCGACCGATCCAGGTCGGAGGCGGGCCTGGCGCGCATCGCGGGCAACCTCGATCGCGCCGTGCAGAAGGGGCGCATGACGGCGGAGGAGCGCTCGGCCGCGCTCGGCCGCATCCGGATCGCCGACGCGCTCGGCGCGGCGGTCGCCCAGTCCGATCTCGCGGTGGAGGCCGTCTTCGAGGACGAGGCCGTCAAGCGCTCGCTCTTCGCCGAACTCGACCAGCGCGCCCCCGAGCACACCATCCTCGCCTCGAACACCAGCTCGATCAGCATCACGCGCCTGGCGGCGGCCGTCCGTCCGCCCCGCCGGTCGCAGTTCGTGGGGATGCACTTCTTCAGCCCCGTGCCCGTGATGCCGCTCATCGAGCTCGTGCGCGGCGCGGAGACGTCGGACCGGACGGAAGCCGACATCCGCGAGCTCGCCACGGCGCTCGGCAAGCAGGTCATCGTCAGCAAGGACCGCCCGGGGTTCATCGTCAACCGGATCCTGATGCCGCTCCTCGTGGAGGCGATGCGCGCCTACGAGGAGGGGCTGGGGACCCTCGAGGACATCGATGCGGGGGTCCGGCTCGGCCTGAACCACCCGATGGGCCCGCTCGAGCTGGCCGACTTCATCGGGCTGGACGTCTGTCTGCACGTGATGGAGGTCCTGTACGAGGGCTTCCACGAGCCCCAGTTCGCGCCGCCCCCCATCCTCCGACAGCTCGTCGACGCCGGATACCTGGGGCAGAAGAGCGGCCGAGGCTTCTACACCTACCCGCGCCCCTCGAAGGCCTGACGGCACCGGAGCGCGGGTCCCGTGTTCGACGGCGCGCTGACCGAGGAGGAACGGCTCCTCCGGGACACCGTCCGCGACTTCGCGACCCGTGAGCTCGCGCCGGGCGCGGCCGACCGCGATGAGGCCGAGCACTACGAGCGTGGCCTCTTCGACGCGATGGCGGCGCTCGGGCTCACCGGCGCGCCGTTCGCCGAATCCATCGGGGGCGGGGGGATCGGGTACCGGGCCTGGGCGCTGGTCATGGAGGAGCTGGGCGCGGCGGACATGGCGATGGCCGTCTCGCTGAGCGTCCACGTCCTCTCGCAGGCACCGGTCGTGCGATGGGGCACCGCTGAGCAGCATGCCCGCTGGCTGGCTCCCATGCTGCGCGGCGAGCGGATGGGCGCCTTCGCCCTGACCGAGCCCGGGGCAGGATCCGATGCCGCGGCGATCCGGCTGCGCGCCACGCGGGTGGGCCCCGCCGACGCCCCCACCGGGTACCGTCTCGACGGCACGAAGATCTGGATCAGCAACTCCCCCGTGGCGGAGCACTACCTGGTCTTCGCCACGCTCGACCCCGACACCGGCCCATCGGCCATCACCGCGTTCCTGGTGGAGAAGGGCACGCCCGGGTTCGAGTTCGGCCGCAAGGAGCGCAAGCTGGGGATCCGCGCGAACCCCGCGTCCGAGCTGGTCTTCCACGGCGCCGAGGTGCCCGCCGCCAACCGGCTCGGCGACGAGGGCGAGGGGTACCGCATCGCCCTCTCGTCGCTCGGCGAGGGGCGCATCTCGATCGCCGCCGCCTGCACCGGGCTCGCGCGGGCGGCGCTGGAGGCCGCGGCCCGCTACTGCTCCGAGCGCCGGGCATTCGGCGGGCCGCTGACCGACCAGCAGGGGATCCGCTTCATGCTCGCCGAGATGGAGCAGCGGGTCGCGACGGCACGGGCCCTGACGCGGCTGGCGGCCGAGGCGAAGGATCGCGGGGAGCCCATCGCCGAGGCGTCGTCGCTCGCGAAGTGGACCGCGTCGGACGCGGCCATGAGCGTGGCGAGTGACGCGGTGCAGCTCTTCGGTGCCGCGGGCTACAGCCGCGAGAACCCCGTGGAGCGCTACCTGCGGGACGCCAAGGGCGCCCAGATCTACGAGGGGACCAACCAGATCCACCGGCTGATCGTGGCCGAGCAGCTGCTGCGGAGGATCGGGCAGGGCGCCTGATGTCCGGGGAGCGTCCGCCCCGGGTCGTCGGCCCCCCGTGCGCATCGCATCGAGCGCGCGGCGTGGGCTCCCTCCCCGCGTCGCATCGAGCGCATCCGCCGGACCGTCGACCGCGCTAGCATGCCCGGATGGACAGCCAGCCGTTCTCGCCGGACGGGCCGTCCGGCCGCGTCTTCCTCGTCTCCGCCATGCGCACGCCGATCGGCAGGTTCGCCGGCACCCTTGCGGACATGCCCGCCACCACCCTCGGCGGGATCGCGATCCGCGCCGCCGTCGAGCGGGCCGGCGTTCCTCCGGTGGCGATCGACGAGGTCCTCATGGGGCAGGTCCTGCAGGCCGGCGCCGGGCAGGCGCCGGCGCGCCGGGCCGCGCTGCTGGGCGGGCTTCCCGTCACCACCAGTGCCACCACGATCAACCGGGTCTGTGGTTCCGGCCTGAAGGCGATCATGCTCGCCGCCGCGGAGATCCGGGCGGGCGACGCCGAGGTGGCGGTGGCCGGCGGCATGGAGAACATGGACCAGGGCCCGTACCTGCTGCAGAAGGCCCGGTTCGGGTACCGGCTTGGGACGGGCGAGCTGGTCGACGCGACCGTGCACGACGGCCTGTGGTGCTCGGTCGAGGGCTGCCACATGGGCACGCACGCCGAGCGCGTGGCGGTGCGCTCGGGGATCAGCCGGGAGGACCAGGACCGCTTCGCCCTGGAGAGCCACCAGAAGGCAGTGGCGGCCATCGATGCCGGACGCTTCGTCGACGAGATCGTGCCGGTGCCGGTCAGGCGGGGACGCGAGGAGGTGCGCTTCGAGGTCGACGAGGCGCCCCGGCGTGACACGACCGCCGAGGCGCTGGCCCGCCTGCGGCCGGCGTTCGACCTGCCGACAGGTGACGAGGGCCCGGCCGACGGGATCGGGACGGTCACCGCAGGCAACGCGCCGGGGATCACGGACGGGGCTGCGGCCACCGTGGTGGCCAGTGAGCGCGCGGTGGAGCGCTACGGGCTGACACCGCTCGCCCGGATCGTGGGCTACGCCCAGGCCGAGGTGGAGCCGAGGTGGCTCTTCCTCGCGCCCGTCGTCGGGGTGCGGCGGCTGCTCGAGAAGGTCGGCCTGCCGATCGATGCGTTCGACCTGGTCGAGATCAACGAGGCGTTCGCCGCGCAGGTGCTCGCGGACGGACGCGAACTCGAGTTCGACTGGTCGAAGGTCAACGTGAACGGCGGGGCGATCGCGCTGGGTCACCCGATCGGTGCGAGCGGGGCGCGGATCGTGGCGACGCTTCTCCACGAGCTGCGGCGGCGCGGGGGCCGGTACGGCCTGGCGACGCTCTGCCTGGGGGGCGGCGGCTCGGTGGCGATGGCATTCGAGCGAGTCTGAGGTTCTGCGCCCGTCTCCTGCCCGGTGCCGGGCGGGTGCCGGCGGGTACCGGCGGGTGCCTGCCGCCAGCGCGTCTCCGGTCGCGGCCACGGGCGCGGGCTATGATCCGCGCGTCATCCCGTACCGGAGATCGCCGTGCGCCGCGTCGCGATCGTCACCGACACCGCGTCCGACTTCGACCCCGCGGCGGCCGCCGCGGCGGGCATCGTGCTGGTCCCGCTGATCGCCAGCTTCGGCGACGAGGAGTACCTCGCATCGGTCGAGCTGTCCGCCCGCGCGTTCTGGGACAAGTTCAACACGCCGGGCCTGCCCTTCCCCAAGACCGCCGCCGCCAGCGTGGGGACGTTCCAGGCGACCTTCGAGCAGTGCTTCCGTGACGGCGCCGAGGCGGTGGTCTGCATCACGGTCGCCGGCACCCTGTCGGCCACGCTCAAGAGCGCACAGATCGCGAGGGACGCGCTGCCGGATCGCGAGATCCACGTGATCGACAGCTGGGGCGCCAGCATGGTGGAGGGCATCCTTGCGCAGCTGGGCGCCGACATGGCCGACCGCGGGGCCTCCGGCGCGGAGATCGCGGCCGAGCTGGAGCGTCGCGTCCCCGACTGCCGCCTCCTCTTCGTGCTGGACACGCTCGACCACCTGGTGCGCGGCGGTCGCATCGGGAGGGGGCGCGCGCTGGTGGGCGCCATGCTGTCGCTCAAGCCGATCATGACCGTCACGGACGGGATCGTCGACATCGTCGACCGCCCGCGGACGCGCTCCCGGGCGCGCCAGCGGCTGATCGAGCTGGTGACCGCGCGGCCGGTCGAGCGGATGGCGATCCTGCACACGCCGAACACGGAGGACGTGGAGCGATTCGCGGACGAACTCGCCGCGGCTGCCGGCATCGATCGGGCTGCCCTGCCCGCGCAGTTCATCGGCGCGTCGATCGGCCCGCACGTCGGCCCCGGCGCCTACGGGGTCGCGGTGCTCTGGCGTCACGAGTAGGGCGGGCCTCCGGTCGGACCTACCCCATCGAGGCGATCAGCCTGTGATCCGGGGAGGGCCCCCTTGGGGCCGTGTGGCCCTTCGTCATCCCGCCACCCGGCGTATAGTCGCCGCCGAGACGACCATGCGACCACGCACCGGCGCCCTTCGGGTTCTGTCCTGCCCGGGGGCGGGCCGGGCGAGTCCCAGTTCCGTCGCAGGGCGTCGGTCATGGAGGACGATCGCCAGATGGCGACAGAGCAGATCGGCAAGATCAATGCCTGGGCCGTGGCCCAGCAACAGTTCGATCTCGCCGCCGAGAAGCTGGGGCTCGACCCGGGCCTGCGGCAGGTACTCCGGGAACCCCGGCGCGAGCTCACGGTGCATTTCCCCGTCAAGATGGACGACGGGACCGTGCGCGTCTTCACCGGCTACCGCGTCCAGCACAACCTCGGCCGCGGACCCGCCAAGGGCGGCATCCGCTACCACCAGGACGTCTCGCTCGACGAGGTCAAGGCCCTCGCGATGTGGATGACCTGGAAGTGCGCCGTGGTGGGCATCCCGTACGGCGGCGGCAAGGGCGGCGTCATCGTCGACCCGAAGAAGCTCTCGCGGCGTGAGCTCGAGGGGCTGACCCGGCGGTTCGCCACCGAGATCAGCATCATCATCGGCCCCGAGCGCGACATCCCCGCGCCGGACGTGAACACCAACGCGCAGACCATGGCCTGGATCATGGACACGTACTCGATGCACGTCGGGTACACCGTGCCGGCCGTGGTCACGGGCAAGCCGATCAGCCTGGGCGGCTCCGAGGGCCGCAACGAGGCCACCGCGCGCGGCGCCGTCTACTGCGTCGCCGAGGCCGCCAAGCACCTCAAGCTCGACCTGCACGGGGCCACGGTGGTGGTCCAGGGCTTCGGCAACGCCGGCTCGATCGCCGCGCAGCTGATGGTCCAGGAAGGCTCGACCGTCATCGCGGTCTCCGACTCGCAGGGCGGCATCCACAACCCGAAGGGCCTGGATGTCGACCGCGTGATCGCCTGGAAGCAGGAACACGGCACGGTCGTCGGTTTCCCCGGCGCCGAGTCCGTCTCGAACGAGCAGATCCTGGAGATCCCCTGCGACGTCCTGATCCCGGCCGCGCTGGAGAACCAGATCACCGGCAAGAACGCCGAGCGCATCCACGCCAGGATCGTCGCCGAGGCGGCCAACGGCCCCACGACGCCCGAGGCGGATGCCACGCTCTACGAGCGCGGGATCTTCCTCATCCCGGACATCCTCTGCAACGCCGGCGGCGTGACCGTCAGCTACTTCGAGTGGGTCCAGGACCTCAACCGGGACCACTGGAGCGAGGCCCAGGTCAACGCGAAGCTCAAGGAGATCATGACCAAGGCCTTCGGCGAGACGCTCGCGCTCTCGTTGAAGCACGAGGTCAACATGCGGACCGGCGCGTACCTGCTCGCCGTGGACCGCGTGGCGAGTGCGACCGCCCTGCGCGGGCTGTACCCCTGATCGCAGGCGGCCGCTGACGGCCGCCTGACACTCGAGTTCCCGAACCGCCGCCGGCCAGCCCGGCGGCGGTTCCGCGTCCGGCGGCCGTTCCGCATCCGGTGACCGGTCCCCCGGTCAGGCGTCGGCCCCAGCCCCGCGGCCCCGGCCGATCCCCCGTCGGCGGCGGGTCGACGTCCGCCGGGCGGTGCCCCGGTGCTACCATCCCGCCACCATGCTGGACCACGAAGAGAAGTTCCTGTTCAAGGAGGAGATCCTCCAGCTCTCGAACGCGCTGTCCGAGCCCGGAGCGCTCGACAACGTGGAGGACCTCCTGACCGACGTGATCACCAGCCCGCGCTTCGACTCCGAGGTGTTCACGCTGGAGCGCTCGCTGCAGGTCATGCTCGGGCCGCGCGCCGGCACCACCCTGGTCGGGCTCCTGACGGTCGCGCCGGAGGTCTTCGACGAGGTCGCCGAGGTCCGGATCTCTCCCGAGGTCCAGGAGCGCCTGGTCGCGTGGCGCGCCCGCTTCGGCCTCGCCATCGACAACGCGCTCAACTTCCTGAACAACCCCGACGGGATCCAGGGGCACAACTTCAGCACCCAGATCGTCCACGTGGACGACCGGCGCGTGCTGCAGGGCCGGCTGACCCTGGTGCGGTACAACAACGAGCCGCAGTTCTTCGTCGCCGACGCGAGCGTGCTCTACGACCTGATCGCCGACGTGCTGGAGCGGCTGGGTCCGCACACGGAGGTCGACACCGTGGACCCGGACACGATCGTCCGCCTCAAGGACGCGGTGGCGCTGGTGGAGCGTCGGGCCGTCCCGCGCGACCGCGGCTGATCCCGTCCGTGCCGCGTCCCCCCGCCGAGGGCCTCGCCGACCGGCCCGTGCCGCGTCCTCCCGCGCCGGACCCGGCCGTCCGGCGCATCTACCTGGCCGCCACCGGCATGAACCGGGGCAAGACCACCACCTCGCTCGGGCTGCTCGCCGCCCTCATGGGGCGGGGGCTTGCCACCGGGTTCACCAAGCCGGTCGGGCAGCGCTACGCGATCGTCGACGACATCCCCGCGGACGAGGACGCGATCCTGGTCCGGGAGGTCTACGGTCTGCCGGACTCGCTCTCGGTGATGAGCCCGGTGCACATTCCCCGCGGCTTCACCCGTTCCTACATCCGGGGCGAAGTCGTGGAGGACCTGGGGGCGCGCATCCTCCGGGCGTTCGACGTCGTCTCCGGCGGGCGCGACATCGTGCTGATCGAGGGGACCGGCCATGCCGGTGTCGGGGCTGTCATCGGGCTCTCCAACGCCGAGGTCGCCCGGATGCTGCGCGCGCCGGCCGTGATCGTCAGCGAGGGCGGCGTGGGCCGGCCCATCGACGAGATCGTCCTGAACCGCGCGCTCTTCGCCCGCCACGGCGTGGAAGTGGTGGGCGCCATCGTGAACAAGGTGGACGTGGAGGCGCAGCCGACCCTCCCCGAGGTGCTGGAGGCCGGCCTGGCCCGCCACGGGATCCCTCTCCTCGGCGTGCTGCCCTTCCGGCCGCTGCTGTCGAACCCGACGCTCTCCATGCTGTGCCAGCAGCTCAACGGCGAGCTGCTCCACCCCGGGCCGGACCTCGATCGGCCCATCGAGCGGATCGACATCGGGGCGATGCAGGCGGGCCACCTGCTGGAGCGCCTGGCGCCCGGGAGCCTGCTGATCGTGCCGGGGGACCGGGAGGACCTGGTCCAGGCACTCGTGACCGTGACCCTCATGGGTCGGCCGGGGCGCGGGCGTGCGGCCACCCGTGCCGATGGTGCGGTCACTCGTGCCGGGGATGCGCCGGGTGGCGCATCCGTGCCTCCAGGGGATCCTGCCGGCTCCGCCGTCGGTGCGGCCGGGGCGCCGGACGTCGTGGGCCTGGTGCTGACGGGCGAGCACGCGCCGGCACCGCGGGTGGTGAGCGCCATCCGGTCGGCCGACCTCTTCGCCTTCCGGGTGGCCGAGGACACCTACCGGGTCGCCTCCGAGGTGCACGACCTCCTCGTGAAGACGCACCCGGAGGACATCGAGAAGATCGCGCTGATCCAGTCGCTCGTGGCATCGCACCTGGACGTCGAGCGCATCTTCGACCTGGCCGTCCCGCTGGCATAGCCTGCCGGGTCGCCGCCCGGGCGAGGGGCGTGCCAGCGGCCGGCGCGTTCTCCCTCAGCCGGCGCGTTCTCCTCGGCCGGCGGGCGTTCCCCGGCCGGCGCGTTCTCCTCGGCCGGCGGGCGTTCCCCGGCCGGCGCGTTCTCCTCGGCCGGCGGGCGTTCCCCGGCCGGCGCGTTCTCCTCGGCCGGCGGGCGTTCCCCGGCCGGCGCGTTCTCCTCGGCCGGCCGCCTCAGGCGAGCGGCCAGCAGTCGATGAGCCGGGCCGACGGGAAGCGGACCGCCAGGCTGAGAAGCGCCGGGCCGGACACCACGTCGAGTTCCTCCAGCGTGAGGCCGTCCGCCACGCTGACATAGTCCGGACGCGCCAGCGGCTCGGCGGCGAGCACCGCCTGCATGCGTGCCCGGAGCCGGGCCGCGTCCCGCTCGCCGCGGGCATGGTCCCCGGCGGCGGCCTGGAGCGCCCGGTGCAGCACCGGCGCCGCGCGGCGTTCGTCCTCGCCCAGGTACGCGTTCCGTGACGAGAGGGCGAGCCCGTCCGCATCGCGCACGGTGGGCACGACCACCAGGTCGACCGGCAGGCCCAGGTCACGCACGACGCGGTCGACCACCACCGCCTGCTGCCCGTCCTTCTGGCCGAAGTACGCGCGGTCGGGCCGGACCAGCCCGAACAGGATCGTGACCACCGTGGCCACCCCGCGGAAGTGCCCGGGGCGGGCCGCGCCCTCCAGCACCGTGCCGAGCGGGCCGGGGTCCACCGACGTCGAGAACCCCGCCGGGTAGATCGTTGCCGCGTCGGGCGCGAAGACGACGTCCACCCCGCTCGCCTCGCAGACGCGGAGGTCGGCATCGAGGGCCCGCGGATAGCGTTCGTAGTCCTCGCCGGGGCCGAACTGGGTGGGGTTGACGAAGATGCTGACCACGACCGACGCACACTCGCGGCGGGCGCGCTCGATCAGGGCCCGGTGTCCGGCGTGCAGGGCACCCATCGTGGGAACGAGCCCGACCGGGCCGGGCAGCGCGGCGCGGACGGCGGCCAGCGCCGGGCGGTCGCGGACCAGTCGGGGGGCGCGGTCGACCTCCGGCGCTCCGGGGGCCACCGTCCTACAGGTCCCGGTCCAGCGGGATCGGGAAGGGCACCGCGTCCGCGCGATCCATCTCGCCGCGCCCGAGCGCCTCGTCCAGCACAGCCTGGTCCATGGCGCTCGACTCCGCGGAGCCAGGGAAGGTCCCCGCGTTCACGTCGGACGCGTAGGCACGCGCCGCGTCGAGGATGGTCTCCCGCAGGTGCGCGTACGGCCGCGCGTGGCGCGGGATGAACGAGCCCAGGCCCAGCAGGTCCGTCACCACCTGCACCTGGCCGCTGCAGCCGGGCCCCGCGCCGATCCCGATGGTCGGGATGTGCAGGCGCTCGGTGATCGCCGCCGCCAGCTGGGCGGGCACCAGCTCCAGGACGACGGCGAAGGCGCCGGCGTCCTGCACGGCGATGGCATCCGACAGGAGCCGCTGGGCGGCATCCCGGGTCCGGCCCTGCACGCGCACCTTGCCGCCCATCCCGTGCCTGGCCTGCGGCGTCCATCCGATGTGCCCCATGACCGGGATCCCGGCGCGGACGATCGCCTCGAGGCTGCGTGCCGAGCGGACCCCGCCCTCGGCCTTGACCGCCTGCGCGCCGCCCTCGCGCAGGAACCGACCGGCGTTCTCGCGCGCCTGCTCGGGCGTCTCGTAGGAGAGGAACGGCATGTCCGCCACCACCATGGCGCGCTCCGAGCCCCGCACCACCGCCTTGGTGTGGTGGAGCATCTCCTCCATGGAGACGCGCACGGTGGACTCGTAGCCGAGCATCACCTCCGCCAGCGAGTCGCCCACCAGCAGGATGGGGATGCCGGCCTCGTCGAGGATGCGGGCCGTCGGGTAGTCGTACGCGGTGAGCATCGGGATCCGCTGGCCGTCGGCGTACAGCTTCGCGATGTCCTGGATGGTCAGCCGACTGCTGTTGGTCGTAGCGCTCATTCCGGCACCTCCCCGGGGGACCTGGCGGCTGCCGTGCCCGTTCGATCGACCGATTCTCCCGCACCCTGCGCTTCCCGTCCGGCGGGGCTCTCGCGTGCGGAGAGGATCGCCGCGACCCGGTCGAGAAGCCGGTCGGCGACCTCCCGCTTCGACATGAGCGGCCAGGGTTCCGGCGCGTTCCCCGGGACGACCAGGGTGACGCGGTTGGTGTCGACGCCGAAACCTGCGCCCGGCTCCAGGACGTCGTTGGCCACCAGCAGGTCCACACCCTTGCGACGCGCCTTCTCGGCAGCCCGGTCGAGCGAGCCGGTCTCGGCCGCGAACCCGACCAGCACCGGGCGCGGGGCGAGCCGTCCGGCCGTCTGCGCCGCCTCGGCCAGGATGTCCTCCGTCGGCTCGAGCTCGAGGGTGGGTGCCTGGTCCCGGGTCAGCTTGGCGGCCGCCCGCCGCCGCGGCCGGAAATCGGCCACGGCGGCCGCCATGGCGAGCACGTCGGTCTCCGGGAGGACGTCCAGCACAGCCGTCCGCATCTCGGCGGTGGTCGCCGCGTGGATGATGGTCGCGGCTCCGGGGAGCGGCACCGCGGTCTGCCCGACGATGAGGGTGACGCGGGCGCCGCGTGCCAGCGCCGCCTCGGCGATGGCGACCCCCATCCTGCCGGAGGACCGGTTGCCGATGAAGCGGACCGGGTCGATCGGCTCGGCCGTGCCACCGGCCGTCACGACGACGTGGCGCCCGGCGAGGTCCACGGCGCCTGCGCGCGCCCGGGGCATGCCGCCGGGCGGCGAGGCCGCGCCCGCCAGCCCGGGCTCGCCACCTGCGCGCGCCGCCAGCGCGGCCACGACCGCGTCGACGATCCGCTCCGGCTCCGCCAGCCGGCCCTGCCCGACCAGCCCGGAGGCGAGCGCCCCGGTCGCCGGCTCGACCACGGTGTAGCCGAAGGCGTGCAGCCGTTCGACGTTGGCCCGGGTGGCCGGGTGCGCGTACATCCCCGCGTCCATCGCCGGCGCGACCACCACCGGCGCGGCGGTGGCCAGGCAGGTCGCGGTGATCACGTCGCCGGAGAGGCCGGTCGCCATCGCCGCCAGCCAGTGCGCCGTGGCGGGGGCGACCACGATCGCGTCGGCGGAGCGCGCGGCCACCACGTGCCCGATCCGCTCGTCGGGGAGGAGCTCGAGCGGGTCCTGCAGCACGGGCTGGCCGCTGAGGGTCTCGAACGTGAGCGGGCCCACGAACGCGGCGGCGGAGCGCGTCATCAGGACCTGGACCCGCGCGCCCTCGGCGGAGAGGCGGCGCAGCAGCTCGACGGCCTTGTACGCGGCGATCGAACCGGTGACGCCCAGCACGATCGACCGCCCCGCCAGGCGTCCCGCGGCAGCTTCGCTCATCGGCCCGTGCCTCCCGCGGCGGCCCTCGCGCCCCGGGCGGTGACCGTGGTGTGCCGTGCGGTGGCCGTCGGGCTCGGCGTCGCGCTGCTCCACGCCGATGGTGCCGCCTCCGCCGCCAGGATCGCGAGGCCGCTCAGGGTCAGGTCGGGGTCGATCGCGTCCACCCCGGGAAGCTCGTCGATCCAGGGGAGCTGGCTGACGCCGCCGGTCAGGACGACCGCCACCCGCGAACCGGGTGCGTCCGCGAGCAGCTCGGCCCGGATCCGGTCCAGGAGCTCCCGGGCCAGCCCGATCGTCCCGTACACCGCGCCGCTCCGTATGGCGCTCACGGTGTCCCGGCCGATCGCATGCTCCGGCCGCAGCGGCTCCACCCTCGGCAGCCGTGCCGTCCGGGCCGACAGCGCCTCCAGGCCCAGCTCGATCCCGGGCGCGATGGCGCCACCGATGAACGCGCCGTCGCGGGCCACCACGTCCACGGTGGTGGCCGTGCCGAAGTCGAGGACCATGGCGGGCGTCCCGTAGCGACGTCCGGCGGCAAGGGCGTTCACCAGCCGGTCGGCACCCACCTCTGACGGCTGATCCACGCGGACCGGGATCGGGACGTTGTCGGCCGTGGCCTCGAGCAGCGGAAGGCCGCGACGGGCCACCGCGGACGCGATGGCGCGGCCGACCTGCGGGACCACGCTCGCCAGCACCACGCGATCCACGTCCTCGAGGCGCAGCCCGTCGAGATCCAGCAGCTCGCGCAGCAGCAGCTCCGCCTCGTCCACGGTGGCGCGCGGTGGGGTCACGGCGCGCCGCGTGCCTGCCACGCGGCCGTCCTCCACGAGCCCCAGCGTGATGTTCGAGTTGCCGACGTCGATCGCGAGCAGCATCCCGGCGATGATACGCCCGGGGTTCCCGCGCCCCGCCGGGCCTTGCTACCATCCGGGGGTCCCCGGCGCACGGGGCCCACGCTGGAGGAGCATGTGGCCGCCCTTCCGCCCGCCAAGTTCTTCGTCAACCACGGGGTGATCGCCAGCCCCACCGACCTCTACCACCTCCTCCGTCCCCTCCTCAAGCAGACCGTGGCCTACGCGTACCTCCGCGGCCGCGAGGTGATCGCGCACGGCGTCGGCCCGGTCGAGCGCATCGTCATCGACCGCCCCGACGTCTCCACCTACTTCACGCCCCTGTCGGTCTGCGTGAACGTCGACTCCTTCGAATACCTGGAGTTCGACACGCGGCCGGACGGCGTGGTCACGTTCGCGCTGGTCCAGGGCGACGAGCGCGTGGTCATCACGTACCAGGCGGATGGGAGCGAGCCCGAGGACGGGTTGGCCGGGCAGGCCACCCTGGACCTGGTGCGCGACGACTACGTGCAGATGGAGCTTGGCGGGCTCGGGGCGCCGGGAGGGCTGGGAACGCAGGGCGCGCCGGGGGACGCGGGGCCGGACGTCGGGGGCTGAGCCGGACGCCGGCGACCGGGCCGTCCGCGCCCGGGGAGCCGGCCGATCAGGCCCGCCACCGGGGAGCGACCCGTCGGCCCCGTCGGCCGTGTACCATCCCCGCGATGTTCGAGCGAACCGCGCTGCCGGGCGGGCCGCGGGTGGTCACCGTGCGCCTTCCCGCGGCCCGGTCCTTCTCCGCCGTTGCCTACGTCCGCGCCGGTTCCCGCATGGAGAGCCGCGCCGAATCGGGCATGGCGCACTTCATGGAGCACCTCACCTTCAAGGGCACCGCCTCGTGGCCCTCCACGCGGGCGGTCTCCGAGGCGATCGAGGGGAGCGGCGGCACCAGCAACGCGGCCACCGACCGCGAGTCCACGAGCTACTGGGCGCGCGTCCCCTCCCGTGACGCCGTGCTGGCCATGCGGATGCTGGGCGAGCTCGTCACGCGCCCGCTGCTGCGCGAGGACGACGTCGCGCACGAGCGCACGGTGGTGATCGAGGAGATCCGCTCGTACCGCGACGATCCCGGCGAGTTCGTCTTCAACCTGCTCGACCAGGCCGTCTTCGGCGACACCCCGCTGGGCTGGGAGATCGCCGGCGACGAGGAGAGCGTCGCGGGTCTCACGGCGTCGTCGCTGCGCGGGTTCTGGGAGCACTGGTACCGGCCCTCGAACGTGGTCGTGGCGGCCGCCGGGGACCTGGAGCACGAGGCGATCTGCGCCATGGTGGAGGAGGGGTTCGGGTCGGACGGCGTGAGTGCCCCGACCGCGCCCTCGGCCACGATGAGCGCTCCGGAGACGGTCGGGATCCCGGATGCTGCGGCCGCGCCGGGGTCGCCGGAGGAGGGCCGACCCTCCTGGACGCCGGGCGACGGGCGCTTCCAGCCGGCACCGCCGCTGCCGTCGGCCGAGCGGTTCCGCATCGTGAACCGGCCGGGCTCGCAGGCGCACCTGGCCCTCGCGGTCCCCGCCCTCCGCCGCGACGACCCCGACCAGTGGACGCTCGAGCTGCTGGACACGGTGCTCGGGGAGGGGATGAGCAGCCGGCTCTTCCTGCACCTTCGCGAGGAGGCCGGGCTCGCGTACGACGTGCACTCCTTCATCAGCGATTTCGCCGACTGCGGGATGCTCGGGATCTATGCCGGCGTGGATCCGCACATGCTCACGCGCGCGCTGGAGGCGATCCTGGGCGAGCTCGCGGAGTTGCGCGACCACCGGATCCCGGACGACGAGCTGGGCCGCGCGAAGGCGTACGCGTGCGGCCGGCTCGAGCTCCGGCTGGAGGAGGGGCGGAACCTCGCGTCATGGCTGGGAGCACAGGAGGCGCTCCACGAGCGGACGCTGACGCCCGAGGAGGCGATCGAGGCGATCCAGGCGGTGGACGGCGAGGCGATCCGCTCGCTGGCCGGGCGGCTCTTCCGGGACGAGGCGCTCTCGCTGGCGGTGATCGCGCCGGGCCGGCGCGGTGCCGGCCTCGAACGCAGGATGCGGCTGCCGTGAACGACGACGGACGCGAGTCGATCCCCGGCCAGGTCGACCCGATGCTCGACCTCGACCTGGCGGACGTCGACGAGGCGCCGGTGGGTCACGAGTCCCCCGCGCCCCTGGACGGCGACGAGCACGTGACGCCCCGTCACGGCGACGAGTCGTCCGCCGAGTCCGCGTCTGCCGCGGCAGAGCCCGCCGACTCCGCGACCGCCGAGTCCGCGTCTGCCGTGGCAGCGCCCGCCGACTCCGCGACCGCCGAGCCCTCCGTCCCTGGGCCCGGGGAGGGCGAGCCAGCCGTCGCCGGGCCCGGGAAGGGAGCCGGAGGCGGACCGGTGGCCCCTGTCGCGGTGGGCCCGGGGCGCACCGGGACGAGGGGGCGCGGCGGCGGACGGCGGGCAACCGGCACGGCCCGTGCGGACGAGGGACCCGCGGCGCCTCCGGAGCACCCCCGACCGGCCGGGAGCGCCGTCGCCGAGGCGCGCATCGCGCAGCTCCACCTCCGGGTCGGGATGCTGGGACTGGCGCGCGCGGAGCTCGAGACCCTCGCCGCGCGCGGCTCGCTGGACGTGCCGGCCCTCGCCGACCTGGCCGAGGTGCGGTGGCGGACCGGCGACCTGGTCGGTGCCGGCGAGGCAGCCGACGCGCACCTGCAGGCCGGCGGCGAGGAGCTGGTTGCCCTGTGCGTCGCGGCCGAGGCGGCCGCGACGGCGGGTCGTGCAGCCGATGCCCGCGAGCTCGCGGTCCGTGCCCTCTCGCGCGGGCGTGATCGCCTGGACGATGTCTTCGCCGGCCAGCCGAGGAGCGCGATCTGGCCCCCCGACGCGGCCCGCGAGGGGTTGTCCGCCCGGCCCGGTACCGGCGCGCCGGATGCCATCGCACCCGCCGGCGCGCCGTCGGTGGGACCGGGCGCGGCGCCCTCTGCCGAGCTGGACGATGTGCAGTCACGGATCGCGCGGGGCGACGTGGAGGGAACCGCGACCCGCCTGGCCCTGATCCTGCGCGACCGGCCCGTCCTGGCCCCCGCCGTGCTCGCGGTCGCGGACGAGGCGCTGCGCGTGGCGGGCCCGGGTCCCGAGGCCGCGGCGCTGCACGTGGCGCGTGGCGATGCATACCGCCTGATGGGCCGCGAGACGCTCGCGTCCGAGGCGTTCCGACAAGCCAGCAGGGCGCTTCGCGGCGCCCGAGCACCCAGGGAGACAACGTGATCGAACGCACCCTCGTCCTGGTCAAGCCCGACGGCGTCCAGCGGCTCCTCGTGGGTCGCATCCTCGCCCGGTACGAGGAACGTGGGCTCAAGCTGGTCGGGCTCAAGCTGGTGCAGGTGGACCGCGAGTTCGCGGAACGCCACTATGCCGTCCACCGTGGCAAGCCGTTCTTCGAGGGACTCGTGGCGTTCATCACCTCCGGGCCGCTCGTCGCGGTGGCTCTCGAGGGCCCCGACGCGGTCGCGATCGTCCGCACCATGAACGGCGCCACGCGCCCCGCCCAGGCCGACCCGGGGACCATCCGGGGCGATCTCGCGGTGGAGACGGCGCAGAACCTGGTGCACGCCTCCGACAGCCCCGAGACGGCGGAGGCCGAGCTGGCGCTCTGGTTCCGCCCGGAGGAGCTCGTCCGGTACGGGCGGGAGATCGACCGGTGGGTCCTCGCCCCCGAGGGGGCGTGACCGTCAGTCCATCGAGCCCAGGGCCCCGCCCGAGCCGACGGACACAGCGACCGCGAGCAGCCCCGCGATCAGCGCCACGACCACGGTGATCGTGGGCCAGTTGGTCGCCAGCAGCTGGGCGCCACGGCCCGTGCCCAGGGCCTCGACGCCCGCGCGCACGCCCCTGGCACCGCGACCGCGCACCGGTTCCGCGCCCGCGGGCTGCCCGGCGCGCGTGACCGGTTCCGGGGCGCCCCCGGGTCGCCGGCGGGCTGCGCCGGCCAGGCCCAACCCGGCCGGCCACGCGATCGTGCGCTCGCCCACGACCTCCGATGGTGCGCGCAGCCCGACCCAGGCGAGCCGCAGGAAGGGGAGCAGGCCCAGCCACGCCGCACCGAGCATGAGCGTGCCGGCCGGCCCGCCCACCGCCTGCGGCAGGGAGGTTCGCAGCTCGAAGATGCCCCAGCCCGGCAGGCCGAACGTGGCCAGCGCCACGGCCAGCAGCCCGGCCGCGAGCAGCGGAGCGCGCCGCGCCCACCCGTCGAGTTCGTCGACCCGCGACGTGCCCCACGCGGCCCCCGCGGCCACCATCCAGGTCGCGAGGCCCGTCCTGGCCACCGCGTTGACGGGCAGCCAGTAGCTCGCCGTCGACCCGGCCGAGGGATCCGACGAGGCGAACGCGAGGAGGGCCAGCCCCGCGTCGGAGACGAGCGCGTAGGCGAGCACATGCCGCAGGTCGTCGTGCAGCGCCGCCACGACCGCGCCACCCGCCAGCGTGAGGAACGCCACCACGGCGACGAGATCGCGGGCATCCGCCACGAGGGGCGCGCCCGTCGAGCCACCGTATGCCATCACGGGCGCCAGCACGCGCTGCTCCCATGCCACGGCGGCCATCGCGAACGCCGCGGGCAGCCACGCGGCGCGCGCGGCGGCCAGGGCCGTCGGGCCGGCCACGGTCCCGCGCGCCGTGATCGCGTGGAACGGGATCGCGCCCAGGAAGAGGGCGACGGATCCGGCCACCAGGAGCAACGCGGCCGCCACCGCACCGGGGTCGGCGGCCACCGGCCCGGCGGGACCCAGGAGCCACGCCATGCCGACGATGGCGATCCCGCCGGCCACGGCCGCCGTGCGCAGGACGCGACTCGCGGTCCGGACCGCCGCGCTCTCCGTGCCGGCGTCGGCGGCGGGGACGACGGCAGGCGCCAGCAGCACGGCCGCGGCCACCACGATCGCGACGCCGATCGGCGGCCCGGCCGTTCCCGCCGACTGCACCACCGCGGTCGCCGGCGGCGGTTCCATCAGGGCGCCGTTCAGCGCGGCCAGGGCGGCCGTCACCGCGGCGAGCGCCAGGACGAGCGAGGCAGGGACTGCCGGCGCATCGGCACGGACGGCCGAGGCCGCCACCAGCACGAGCAGGAGCGACGCCGCCGCGTCCGCGGTGATCGACGCTCCGTGCCCGCCGAGGGCGAAGGTGGCGCCACCGGCGACGACGGTCGTCAGCGGCGGCACCAGCAGCGCGATCGGGACGCAGGCCGCCAGCGCGACGCCCGCCACGATGCGCGCGGCAGTGCCCCGCAGCATGGCGGCGACCAGCCCGGCCACCAGCGCGATCGCGACGACGATCGCGGCGCTCACCGCTGCTCCGCCGGGGCGAGATCGCTGCCGGGGTCCGCCGGGTCCTGCCGTGGATCTCCGTCCCGCCGCGCTCCGGGTTCCTGCCTCGGGCGGGGCTTCCGCCGGGGGACCGCGTCGCGGGTCCGACCGGTCTCGCGGGGCGAGTCTTCGTCAGGGTGCGGATCGGCCCGCCCTTCCGGGTCGGCGTCCCGCGGCGCGTCGCTCCCACCGGGGCCCGGCGTCCGGGGGTCGGGCCACGCGGCGGGCCCGCCGGACGCCCGCGCGCGCGTGTCCATGACGATGATCTCGCGCGAGCCCTCGGCCGCGGCGGCCACCGCCAGTCCGAGGGCCACGATCTCGAGCTGGCTCGGAGTGCCCGCCAGGGCGGCCGCGACGAGCCCGGCGGAATCGAGGACCAGGACCGCCCCGATCGCGGTCCTGAGCGCGTCCCGGCTGAACGCGATCAGCGGGACCGCGGCGATCGCGACCGCGACGCCCGCGGCCATCGCGCTGGACGGACCGCGCCCGGGGCCGACAACGATCGCCACCGCCCAGCCGAGCACGAGGCCGAGGGCGACGAACGCCCCCTCGGGCCAGCCCCCGAGCGGCAGCGGCGGCAGCAGGTCCGGCGTGCCGCGCACCGCGAGGAGGAGCAGGAAGGCGGCGAGGAGCGCGGTCACCATCCAGAAGGCCAGCGGGAGCACGGGCGGGAGCGAGGGGAGCGCCAGCGGGGACAGCACGAGCACGGCGCCCATCCCGAGCACGGCCATGCGGACCGAACGCGCCTGCAGCAGCGCGGCGGCTGCCGCTGCCGTGGTCAGCGCGCCGGCCGCGGCCAGGGCGGGCTCCACGCCGGCCTCCCGGTCAGGCCGCGCGCGCGAAGTCGGCCGCGCCCGAGGGGGGCACCGATGGCAGCACGATCGGGCTCAGGTCCGGGTAGGTGGGCGTGGCGATCACCTCGAAGGTGTTGAGCGGCCAGTACCGCAGCCACGCGCGGCCGATCACGTTGGCGATCGGGACCGGGCCGAACACGCGCGAATCGCTCGAGTTCTCCCGGTGGTCGCCCATCACGAAGAGCGATCCGGCCGGCACCACCCAGTGACTCTGGCCGTTCAGCGGCTCGGTCACCTGGCCGGGGTAGACGTACGGCTCGCTGATCTCCTGGCCGTTGATGAAGACGTGGCCGTTCCGGAGATCCACCACGTCGCCCGGCAGCCCGATGACCCGCTTGATGTACGGGGTGGAGCCGGGCTCCTGGCCGGGGGGCGTGAAGACCACGATGTCGCCCCGCTTGTACGTGTCGAAGCGCGGCGTGAGCTTGTCCACGAGGACGTACTGGTTGGGCAGGAGCGTGTTCTCCATGCTCTGCTGCTCGACCTGGTACGGCTGCGCGACGAAGTTCTGGATGACCAGGAAGATGATGAGGGTAAGGACGAGGGTCTCGACCGCCTCGAGGAGGCAGCCGCGCGCGCGCTGAGTCACGCGGGACGGTCGGCTCGGATCACAAGCGGGGAGTATAGGGCCAAGCGACCGCGGGGCGGGCAATGGGGGAGTGGTAACGTCAGCGACCGTGTCACGTCGTACCGTCGAGCTCGTCGGGCGCATCGTCGCGGTCGTCGCGCTGCTGCTGATCCTGGCGAACGCCACCCTGGTGGACCGCGTCCCCCCGGCAGTCCAGGGGATCTCGCTCAGCCGCACCGGCGGCGACGCGCACGTGGGTCTGACGCACGCCACCGTGGACGTGCAGTTCACCAAGGCGGTCGACCAGGCGTCCGCGCAGCTCCACTTCCGCATCGTCCCGAACGTCGCCGGGACGTTCTCGTGGGACGGGGGGCGCACCATGATCTTCACCCCGGCCCAGAAGCTGCCGGTCGCGACGCAGTTCGTGGTCACCGTCTCGCCCGGGTATCACGACGTGGACGGCAACGTTGCCACCCAGGGCCCCACCAGCTTCACCTTCCAGACGGTCAGCCTGCCCATGCTGGTGTCCAGCAGCCCGGCCGCCGGCGCCACCGACGTCCCGGTCGGCGCGACCATCACGCTGACCTTCGATCGCCTGATGGACGTCGGCGCCACGCAGGCCGCCATCGGGATCGTGCCGACCGTCCCGTTCCGGGCCGCGTGGAGCGGGTCGAGCGTGACGCTCACGCCGCTCTCCCCGCTCTCGTTCGGTACCACGTACGCGGTCACCGTCTCCGACCAGGCGGCCGACACGGACGGCAACTCCCCCGCTGCCCCGATCGTGGTCCAGTTCTCCACCGTCAGCGCCGGGCTGGGGCTGGTCAGGGTGGTCCCTGCCGACGGTTCCGCCGGAGCGCCGGTCTACGGCGCCATCGCCATGCTCTTCGACGGTCCCGTGGATCCCACCAGCGTGGACGGACTCGTCCAGATCACGCCCCCGACACCGGGCCAGCTCCGGGTGGAGGCGCTGCCGGACGACGTCCCCGGTGCCACCCCGGTCCCGAGCGTCCTGGTCTTCCAGCCGTCGCAGCCGCTGGCGCCCCACACCACGTACACCGTGGAGCTCGCCGACGGCGTCCGGCGTGCCGACGACCCGCGCGAGGTCGCGGCCGGGCGCACCTGGTCGTTCACCACCGGCGCACCGACCGACACGCTGCAGAACCAGGTCGTCTTCCTCTCGGCGCGTTCCGGGGTGCAGAACCTGTGGGCCATGAACCCCGACGGCACCAACCCGCGGCAGCTGACGGACGAGCTGGTCCCGGTCACCGCGTACGACGTCACGGCCGACGGGCGACGGGTCGTGTACGCGGCCGGCGGGGTGGTGTCCACCTTCCGCATGGGTGACGCGACCCCGACCGTGCTCACGCCGGCCGGCGCGTTCGACTACGCCCCCCGGCTGGTCCCCGACGGCTCCGCGGTCCTGGTCGGGCGGCGCGACCGGGCGACCGGCGGGGACGAGGGGGTCTGGCTGCTGCCGATCGACTCGAGCGCGCAGCCGCGGCAGATCCTGGCGACCGGCGCCCCGCCGACGGGCTCCGCGGCGAGTGGCACCGGGAACGGGGACTCGCTGACGCCCGGGCCCTGGACGTCGGTCGACGCAGTGTCGACGGACGGCAGCACGGCGCTGGTGCGCACCGGTGGGGGCTCGATCGTGGAGGTCGACCTGGCGACGGGTGCGGCCTCGGCGACCGGGCTGCACGACCCGGTGGGGCCCATCCAGTGGTCCGATCGCGAGCAGGGCTTCGTGGTGGAGGCCCAGGATGGGCTGCACACCACGCCCGCCGCATGGGTCGTGCCGATCGGGGCGCCGCCCAGGCAGCTCTCCGGGGGAGGGGCATGGCTCGCCGCCTCCTCGCAGGGCGCGCTGCTCTGGCTCTCGGGGACGGACCCCCAGCACGTGACGGTCCAGTCGGGCTCGGGCGCTCCGCTCGCGCTCACGACGTCGGCGATCCTCTCGGACCGCGAGCCCTCGTTCTCGCCGGCGGGCGACCTGGTGGTCTTCGCGCGGGTTCCCACGTCGGGCGGTGCGAGCGCCGGCATCTGGGAGGTCCGCACGGACGGCCGGGACCTCGGGCAGCTCTCACCGGACGGCACGCAGCCGCGCTGGCTCCCGTAGCGGGCCGCGGCCGGCGACACGGCTGGGCGGCCGGCGACACGGCCGGGCGACGCGGCTGGATACGCCCTGCATATCCCGGATGGGCCGCGGGCCGCATGCTACACTCCGGCCTGCCGAACCCCGCGTCCCTGCCCCGCTCGCGACGGGGCTCTTTCCTTGTCCAAGGGAGGCGTTACCGACGTGAGCGGTCTTGCGGGCTCGATGCCCTGGATCATCCCGATCGCTGTCGTGGCGACGGTCCTGTTCGCCCTCTACCTGGCACGTGACGTGCTCGCGCACGACACGGGCACGCAGGCCATGCAGGACGTCGCCGGCACGATCTACGAGGGTGCGGTGGCGTTCATCCGCCGCCAGTACACCACCATCGGGATGCTCGCCGTGGTGGTGGCGGTCATCATCGCCGTGGTGATCGGGGTGACCGAGACCAAGCAGGTCTCCGACACGAACGTCTACGGGATGGATCTCGGGATCCGGACCGGGATCGCCTTCCTGGTCGGCGCCGCCTGCTCGATGGCCTCCGGGATCATCGGCATGTACGTCAGCGTCAAGTCGAACGTCCGCACCGCGGCCGCGGCCCGCCGCAGCCTGGTCGAGGCGGTCAAGGTCGCCATGCGCGGCGGCGCGGTCTCGGGCTTCCTCGTGGTGGCGCTCTCGCTGGCCGGCGTGTGGGCGATGTTCGTCCTCTACGGCGGCTTCCAGAATCCCGACCAGGCCCCCTTCCTCATCGTCGGGTACGGCTTCGGCGCCTCCTTCGTCGCGCTCTTCGCGCAGCTGGGCGGCGGGATCTACACCAAGGCCGCGGACGTCGGGTCCGACCTCGTCGGCAAGGTCGAGGCCGGCATCCCCGAGGACGATCCCCGCAACGCGGGGGTGATCGCGGACCTGGTGGGCGACAACGTGGGCGACTGCGCCGGCCGCGGCGCGGACCTGTTCGAGTCCACGGCGGTCGAGAACATCGGGGCCATGA
>JAJYKX010000182.1 GCA_021788175.1 Chloroflexota bacterium | reverse complement strand
AGATGATCGTCGCGGACGAGCGGTTTCCGGTGATGCGCCGCGAGCTCTGATCCTGCGGTGCGTGGTCCCGCGTGCGGCGCCCGATCCAGCGTGCGGTGCGTGGTCCCGCGCGGTGCGTGGTCCCGCGTGCCCCAGGTGCACGTAAGCGACGAGTTGAGAGTGCTGACAGTCGCGCCCGTGCACGGGATGCACGCCAGCGACCCTTTGGCCGTCGAATCGGCCGTCGCCGCTCACCAGGTGCACACATTCGCCCGGAAACCGCCTTACTGGGGTCAGGCTGCGTCGCGGACGTTCACCACGTGCACGCGCCACCCGGGCCCTGCACGCGGCACCCGGGCCTGCACGCGGCACCCGGGCCTGCATGCGGCACCCGGGGATGTGCACCACGTGCACGAGGCCGGCAGCACCCGGCTCCCGGACACCCGGGCGGAAGTCTGGACCCCGCCGGCGCCGCGCATGATCCCCGCCGGCGCCGCGCATGATCCCCGCCGGCGCTGCGCATGATCCCCGCCGGCGCTGTGCATGATCCCGGCAGCCACGGCGCACGATGCCGGCCAGCGTGGCGCATGATGCCGGCAGGCGTGGCGCATGATGCCGGCAGGCGTGGCGCCCCGGGGCGTCGCACGTAGAGCGCGAGGAGAACGTGGCCAAGCTCGTGGAATGCGTCCCCAACTTCAGCGAAGGCCGGCGTCCCGAGGTCGTGGACGCCCTGTCGAGCGCCGTGGCGTCGGTGCCCGGCGTCTTCCTGCTCGACCGGACGCAGGACCCCGATCACAACCGCTGCGTCCTCACCTTCGCCGGCGAGATCCGGCTGGTGACCCGGGCCATGGAGGCCGCGATCCGCGTCGCGCTGGAGCGGATCGACATGGAGCACCACGCCGGCCAGCATCCCCGGCTGGGGGCCGTGGACGTGATCCCCTTCGTGCCACTCGGCGAGACCACAATGGACGAGGCCGTGCAGCTGGCGCACGACTTCGGCGCCGAGATCGCGGCCCGGTACGAACTCCCGGTCTTCTTCTACGCGCGGGCGGCCGCGTGGCCCGAGCGCGAGGTGCTCGCCGACATCCGGCGCCCCGAGTACGAGGGGATGAAGTCGCTGATCGGCACGCCCGGGCACGAGCCCGATGCTGGTCCTGCCCACATGCACCCGACGGCGGGCGCCACGGTGGTCGGGGCCCGCCCCTTCCTGATCGCCTACAACATCAACCTGGAGACCCCCGACGTCGGACTGGCGAAGCGGATCGCGTCGCAGATCCGAGAGCGCGGTGGCGGACTGCCGCGAGTCCAGGCGAAGGGCTTCTACCTGGAGGACCTGGGCTGCGCGCAGGTCTCGATGAACCTCCTCGACTTCACCGTGACGCCGCTCTGGCGGGTCTGGGAGGAAGTCGTCCGCCTGGCCGGCGCCGATGGAGTCGCGGTGCGCGAGTCCGAACTGATCGGCCTGATGCCGCTGCGGGCGTTCCTCGACGTGGCCGACCATGCCGGGGCTCCCGCGGAACTGCCGGTCGAGCGTCGGCTGCAGGTGGCGGCCGACTGGATCCGCCTGCGCGACTTCGACCCGACGATGGCGCTCGAGCTGCGGATGGAGGCCGCCGAGCGGGCGGCCCGGGAGCAGACGGGCGCATGACGACGCCTGCGGCGACGGCCTCGATCCCCGCGGGCCTCCTGGTGGAGGGCGCGAGGGAGGTCGTCACCATGGCCGGCGGGCTGCGCCGTGGGTCGTCCCAGGATGACGGTGGCGTCGTCTCGTCGTCGGTGTCGGATCTCGCCGTCGCCTGCTGGGAGGGTCGCGTGGTCGCATGCGGGCCGCGCGACGAGGTCGCCGGGAGGCTGGCGTCGGAGGGCCTGGACCCGGGCGACCCCGCGCGCTTCGTCCGGATCGACGCGGCCGGCGGCACGGTCACTCCAGGGCTGATCGACCCCCATACCCACCTCGTGTTCGCCGGCAGCCGCGAGGGAGAGATCACGCTGCGCCGCCACGGCGCCGGCTATCTCGAGATCCTGGCCGCGGGCGGCGGGATCCTCTCCACCGTGCGGGCGACCCGCGCGGCGAGCGTCGACGAGCTCGTGGAATGCGGCCGCCGCTGGCTCGGCGAGATGCTCCGGCACGGGGCGACCACGGTGGAGGCGAAGTCCGGCTACGGGCTGGAGCGCGACGCAGAGCTCCGGCAGCTGGAGGCGATCGGCCGCCTGGACGCCGAGGGACCGGTGGAGCTCGTGCCCACCTTCCTCGGCGCGCACGCCGTCGCGCCGGAGTTCCGCGACCGGGCCGATGCCGTCGACGCCTACGTGCGCGACGTGGTCGAGGTGCAGCTTCCGGCGGTGGCGCAGCAGGGGATTGCCCGGTTCTGTGATGTCTTCTGCGAGGAGGGTGTCTTCACGGCCGAGCAGTCCCGGCGCGTGCTGGAGGCAGGTGCGCGGCTGGGCCTGGCGCCCCGGCTCCACGCGGACGAACTCCGCCCATCGGGCGGTGCCGAGCTCGCGGCCGAGCTGGGCGCCGCCTCCGCCGACCACCTCGGCGTCCCGTCGCCGGAAGGGATCGACGCGCTGGCGCGCGCCGCGGATGCCGGGAGCCCGGTGGTCGCCACCCTGCTGCCGGCCACCAGCCTCTTCCTGAAGGGCGAGGAGTACGGGCCCGCACGCCGGCTGATCGACCGCGGCATCCCGGTCGCGCTCGGAACCGACTTCAACCCGGGCACCTCCCCCGCCCCGAACCTGCAGCTCGTCCTCTCGCTGGCGGTGCTCCGGATGGGTCTGACGGCGACCGAGGCCCTCGCCGGCGTGACGATCAACGCGGCCCATGCGCTGCGCCTGGGGGACACGCACGGCGCGATCGAGCCCGGCCGACAGGCGGACCTCGTGGTCTGGGACGTCCCGACGGTCGAGCAGATCCCCTACTGGCTCGGGGCCGGCCTGGCGCGGGCGGTGGTGAAGCGGGGCCGCGTCGTCTGGCAGGCCGGGCGCGACTGAACGGAACCGGGACGCGCCGGCCCCGAGGCATCGGGCCGCACGCGGGCCCCGCGCGGCTGAGACGAGCCCGCGGGACGGTCTGGCCGCCGGGCGCTACGACCGGCCCGGCTCCTCCGCCGGGGGCGCGAACGCCGCACAGAGCATCCCGAAGTAGGTCGGAACCTCGTACGAGAGCAGCGTCGGGCGCCAGGCGTCGCCGATGGCGCCGAACAGCATGAGCATCTGCCACCAGCTGTCCGGCTTCGCTGCCTCGATGAGCGCCGGCGAAAGGTCGGGCAGATCTCCGAGCCGCCCATCGCGGACGGCGCGCACCGTCAGCTCGTCGAACGTCGCCGCGGCGGGATCGTAGCCGTACGGCCCTCCAGTCGAGTGAGCGTGCGCCTGGTCGGCACTCGCGACGAGAGCCACGCGGCGACCGGACGCGGCCACGGCCTCGACGATGGCGCGCCCCGCCTCGACGTGCGCGCGGGCGCTCAGCTCCCGGGCAGGCGCGACCACCACGACGGGGACCGGCGGGTCGTGCCGGCCACCGAGGTACCAGAGCGGGATGAGTGACCCCCAGTCGAGCGGCATGACCGCCTCGCCCGGGACGTTGCCGCCGAAGCTGACCGCCGACGCGGGGAGCCCCGCCTGCTCGAGCGCATCGACGACGGCGAGCGCGAGGGGGCGATCGACGGGCAGCTCGAGCCGGACCTCCGGTGCCTCCTGCAGCGCGCCGGCGACCCGCCCGGCGGTGACGACCGCGAACCGTCCGGCGACGTGGAGCCCGTGCGGCGTGAGGACGATCACGGCCTCGGGGCGCGATCGGTCGAAGCGGTGTGCGAGCTCGACCATCGCCCGCTGCGTGTCGATCGCCAGGCCGGGCATCTCGGGCGGGCATGCCTCGGGGATCGCGTACTCGCCGTGCGGTGCGATGGCGGCGAAGACGAGCCGCCCGGCGCCGCTCGCTCGGGACCCGCGCGGTTCCATGAGCGCCTCCGTCCTGCGTGTCGGGCTGCCGCTCGGCCGTGACCGCCCGCCCGCCAGGCGGTGGCCGCGTCGATCAGACCTTGGCGCGCGACTCCAGCAGCGCGATCGTCGTCTCCTCGGGGACGGACGAGATCGTGACCGTCAGCTTCTGCTGGGGCGCCAGGTCCTTGACCCCCATCTCGTGCAGGAACTTCGCCAGGGCCGACTGCGCGTCGGCCTCGTTCTCGCTGACGAGGAGCGGCACCACGAGGTTCACCTCGAGCTGTGCCACCACCTCGGCCGCCTTCGACGCCGACAAGTGGCCACCGATCGGCACGCAGGCCACGTCGACCGTGCCGATCTCCTTGAGCTGCTCCTCGGTCAGCAGGTGGCCGATGTCGCCGAGGTGGATGACGTGCAGCCCGTCCAGCTGGACCACGAACGCGGTGTTGAGGCCGCGCTCGGTGCCCTTCGCCTCGTCCCGCGCGGTCCGGATGCCCGTGACCAGCACGTCGTGGACCTCGTACTCGCCGGGGCCGGCCAGCCGGAAGGCGGGCTGCAGGCTGGTGGGCACGCTCTCGTCACCGGACGGGCGACGGCCGTTCGATCGGCCTGCGGCCGGTGGGTTGGGATCGGGGTGGGAGTAGGTGACGATGTCCGCCGTGAGCCCGCGCCCCGTGGGCCCCACGACCGACGGATACGCGTCGGCGACGACGGTTCCTTCCTTGCCGCGCATGCGCACGCAGGCACTGCCGTACCAGGTGATCTCCATCGCGGGGGATTGTCCCAGAAAAGGGAACGAGGGCGCCTGCCCAATCGGCGCCCTCGTTCGGAGGGAGGGAGGTAGGAACTGGAAGGGAGGCTTCTCGGTTCCGTTGGTCAAACCTTAGACAGTGAGCGTGAAGGCGCAAGGCGCCGGTCGGTTAAGGAAGCGCAACGCACGTAACGGGGACCGTACAACTGCGGCGGGAGGCGTCGGCCGGCGCCATGCTGTCGATCGCCGTGCCTGTCAGGCCCGGCGCCTGCGACAATGCGGCGCATGAGCGCGCCGCGCGATCCGGACGCTCGCGATCCCGGGCCGTCGATCGAGCACCCGACCGAGCCGCCTCTCGAGCCTGCGACCGAGCTCCCGCGCCCTGCCCTGACCCGCCGGCTGCGCTGGCTCGCGCTCGCCGTGGTGGCGATCCTGCTCGCGGGCATGGCGGCCGGGTACCTCATCCAGGCAGGGTTGGGCCCGATCCCGATCGGTCCCACGTCGCCCGTCGCGTCCTCGCGACCCGCCGTCGGCCCCGCCGGTTCGTCGGTCATCGTCGCCCCGCAGGCGCCATCGGGGTCGACCTCCGGGCCGACCGGATCCGCCCCCGCCCCGACGTCGGTCCCCACCGCGGGCCAG
>JAJYKX010000013.1 GCA_021788175.1 Chloroflexota bacterium | reverse complement strand
TTCCGGCGCGTCGAGAACATCGTGCAGGTGGTGGGCTGGTTCCGGCACTTCCTGGTGGACGGCCGGCGCGGCCTGCCGCCGCTCCCGCGGGAGAAGCGCGTCCGGCCCTGAGGGCGAGCGGGCGGGGCCCGGGCTGGGTGCGCGCCCGGGACCCGCGCCTCGCGCCGCGGCCCCCGGTTCCCGAGGGCCGCGGCCGCTCCGTGGACGATCCCGGCCGCTGTCCGGCCGGGGTGCCGGTTCCGCCCGGCACCGGCGCGCGCCATCGGGTACCGTGTCCGCTGGGAGGGCGCCCGTGACGGTTTCCGAGGACCGGGTCCGTGAAGTGGTCCGGCGCGTGGTCGGCGCGATGTACGATGCCGGCACCGGAGCGCCTTCCGGGGCCGCCCCGGAGACCGCGTCGCTCGACGCCGGAAGCCCGTCCGGAGCGGGACCGGTCGCCATCGCCCTGGGCGCCGACCACGGGGGGTTCGAGCTGAAGCAGCTGATCGCCCGTCACCTCGCGGAAGGGGGCTACACCGTCCACGACTGCGGGACGACCGGCACCGAGCCGGTCGACTACCCGGACTTCGCGCATGCCGTGGCCCGGCTGGTGGCGGACGGCACCTGCCGCTGGGGGATCGTGGTGGACGGCGCGGGGATCGGCTCGGCCATGGTCGCGAACAAGGTGCCCGGCGTGCGCGCCGCCCTCTGCCACGATGTCACCTCGGCCCGCAACAGCCGGGAGCACAACCACGCCAACGTCCTGACGCTGGGCGCCCGCCACGCGGGCGTCGGCCTGGCGATGGAGATCGTGGACGCGTGGCTCGCCACGCCGTGGGGGCCCGGGCGCCACGCCGCCCGGGTGGACAGGATCACCGAGATCGAGCGCCGCTACCTGCGAGACCGCGCATGAGCGAGCCGGCGGACCGGGACGCGCTGATCGAGGCGATCACCCGGGAGGTGCTGGCGGCTCTCGCCGCTCCTCCGGCGGATGCCTGCCGGGACTGCGAGGGCTCGTGCGCCGCCCATTGCCCGGACAAGGTGCGCACGGTCGTCGCCGGGGGCGCGGACCGGATCGCCTACCACGGGAACGGGGCCGACGTGCCCCGCGACCTCGCCCGCTTCATCGACCACACGCTCCTGCGCCCCGACGCCACCGCCGCGGACATCGACCGTCTCTGCGCCGAGGCGCGTGAGCACGCGTTCGCGGCCGTCTGCATCAACCCCACCTGGGTCCGGCGTGCCGCCGGGATCCTGCGGGGCACCAGGGTCGCGGTGGCCTCCGTGATCGGCTTCCCGTTCGGCGCCTCCACCAGCGACGTCAAGGCGGTCGAGACCCGCCGCGCGCTGCGGGACGGCGCCTCCGAGATCGACATGGTGATCAACATCGGCGCGCTGAAGAGCGGCATGCGGGACCTGGTCCGCGAGGACGTGGCGCGCGTCTCGGACGCCTGCCACGAGGCCGGCGCCATCAACAAGGTGATCATCGAGACGGCCCTCCTCACCGACGAGGAGAAGGTGATCGCGTGCCGGCTCGCCCAGCTCGCGCGGGCCGATTTCGTCAAGACCTCCACCGGGTACGCGTCGGGCGGGGCCACGGTCTACGACGTGGCGCTCATGCGCGAGACGGTGGGGCCGAGGATGGGCGTCAAGGCCGCCGGCGGGATCCGGACGGCGGAGGACGTCCGGGAGATGATCGCCGCCGGGGCGACGCGCATCGGGGCGTCGGCCGGCGTGCGGATCGTGACGGGAGGGAGCCGGGAGGCCAGTGAGCACTATTGACCTGCGCGCCTACGTGTTCCTGGACAGCCTCCAGGCGCAGTACGCGGCGTTCCTCGGTACCGTGGCGCAGGGGTTTCTCCCCCTCGCCGGCGACGCGTCCCTCTACGTCGAGGTCTCGCCCGGGATCGAGATCAACCGCCTGACGGACGTCGCGCTCAAGGCGACCTCGGTGAAGCCCGGGATGCAGATCATCGAGCGCTACTTCGGCCTGCTGGAGGTGCACGCGCCGTCGCAGGCGGAGGTGCGGGCGGCGGGCGCGGCCATCCTCGACGCGGTCGGGCTCACCGAGGCCGACCGGATCAGGCCCCGCATCCTGTCGAGCCAGATCATCCGCCGCATCGACGACCACCAGGCCCAGCTCATCAACCGGACGCGACACGGGCAGATGCTGATCGGCGGCCAGACGCTCTACGTGCTGGAGCTGGAGCCTGCGGCATACGCGGCCCTCGCCGCGAACGAGGCCGAGAAGGCGGCGGAGATCAACATCCTCGAGGTCCGGTCCTTCGGCTCGATGGGCCGGGTCTACCTCGGGGGCGAGGAGCGGGACATCGACGTCGGCTGGCGGGCCGCCCTCGCCGCGATCGAGGGACTCGGCGGCCGAGAGGTGAAGGCGTAGCGCGAAGCGACGGACCCCGGCAGGCAGCGGGACACCACGGCACGCACCAGGGACGACACGGATCCGGCACGGAGCGACAAGGAGAGCGGCGATGGCTGAAGCGCTTGGGATGATCGAGGCCCGCGGGTTCGCGGCCATGGTCGAGGCGGCCGATGCGATGGTGAAGGCGGCCAAGGTCGAGCTCGTGAGCTACGAGAAGACCGGCGGCGGGTACGTCACGGCCATCGTCCGCGGCGACGTCGCGGCGGTGAAGGCGGCCGTGGAGGCCGGCGTGCGCAACGCCCAGAACGTGGGCGAGGTGGTGGCCAGCCACGTGATCGCCCGGCCGCACGTCAACATCGACCTGGTGCTCCCGCTCGGCCGCACGGACGAGGCACGCGCCGAGGTGGGCGAGGGCTGAGCCCCGGGACATCGACCCGGCCGCGCCCCCGCAACGGGGGCCGGCCGGGACTCGGGAACGCCGGACGAAAGGAGCGCGGATGCTACTGGGGCGCGTGGCCGGCACCGTCGTCGCCAGCCGCAAGGAGCCGCTGATGGAGGGCTGGAAGCTCCTCCTGGTTCGGCAGATCGACACCGACAACCGCGACGTGGGCGGCTACGTGGTGGCGGTGGACGCGGTGGGCGCGGGCGTGGGCGAGGTGGTCCTCTTCGCGACCGGGAGCTCGGCCCGGCAGACCGAGGTGACCCGCGATCGCCCGTGCGACGCCGTGATCATGGCGATCGTCGACACCTGGGAGGTCGGCGGGCGGGAGATGTACCGCAAGTGAGGGGCGGGGCCGCACTGCAGGTCCACACGGGGTGGCGCGCCGGTGCCGCGTCGCCCGTCGATGACCCGCCGGGCCGGGCGCGGCGATGAGCGGCGCGGGCGGGCTCGGCGACGCCGAGATCCAGGCGATCATCGAGCGCGTGCGCCGGCGCCTGGCCGAGGCGGGCGACGCCCGGCCGGGAGCCGCCATGCGGGCCGCGACGGAGGTGGCCAGGCCGACCGGGCTGGGCGACGGGATCCATGCCACCGTCGACGAGGCGGTGGTCGCCGCGGGACGCGCGTTCCGCGCCTACCGGTCCATGGGGCTCGACCGGCGCTACGCGATCATCGAGTCGGTGCGCCGGTCGATGCTCGAGGCCGCGGAGCAGCTCGCCCTGCTGGCCGTCCAGGAGACGCGGCTCGGCCGGGTCGAGGACAAGATCGTCAAGAACCGCGTGGTCGCCACCAAGGCGCCGGGCCCCGAGGACCTGGAGGTGGAGGCGGTGACCGGCGACCAGGGGATGATGGTCACCGAGTTCGCACCCTTCGGGGTCGTGGCGGCAATCACGCCGGTGACGAACCCCACCTCCACGATCATCAACAACACCATCAGCATCGTGTCGGCGGGCAACGCCGTCGTCTTCAACGTGCACCCGAGCGCGCGGCGGTGCTCCGCGGAGACCGTGCGCCTGATCAACCGCGCCATCGTGTCGGCGGGCGGGCCGGCCGACCTGGTGACCGCGGTGGCCGAGCCCACCATCGAGAGCGCGCGGGCCCTGATGAACCATCCCGACGTCGGGCTCCTGCTGGTGACCGGGGGCCCGGGGGTGGTGCGCGAGGCGCTGAAGACCGACAAGCGGGCGGTCGCGGCCGGTCCCGGCAACCCGCCCGTGGTGGTGGACCAGACCGCCGACGTCGAGCGCGCCGGGCGCGACATCGTGCGCGGCGCGTCCTTCGACAACAACCTCGTCTGCACCGACGAGAAGGAGGTCATCGTCGTCGACTCGGTGGCCGACCGGCTGGTGCGGGCCATGACCGGGTCGGGCGCCTACCTGCTGAAGGAGCACGAGCTCCGCCGGCTCGAGCGCGTCATCTTCACCGAGCTGGGCGCGCCCGGCAAGCACGGGGTCATCAACCCGACGTGGATCGGGCAGGACGCGTCGAAGATCCTGGCCGAGATCGGGGTGCAGGTGGACCGGGATGTCCGGCTGGCGATCGCCGAGGTGTCCCGGGACCACAGCCTGGTCTGGACCGAGCAGATGCTCCCGGTCCTGCCCATCGTGCGGGTGGGCACCGTCGACCAGGCGATCGAGCTCGCGGTGCGCGCCGAGCACGGCTTCCGCCACACGGCGTCGATCCACTCGACCAACGTGGAGACGATCACGCGGATGGCCCGGTCGATGAACTGCAGCATCTTCGTCGCCAACGGGCCGAACTTCGCGGGGCTCGGCGAGGGCGGCGAGGGATTCTCCTCGTTCTCCATTGCGACTCCGACCGGCGACGGGCTGACCCGGCCGCGCACGTTCTCGCGCGAGCGGCGGATCACCGTGGTCGGATCGCTCCGGATCGTCTGACGTGGAGACCACCGCCGACCTGGACCGCGTGCCCGGGCCCGGTCCCGCCGGATCGCCGGAGATCGCGCCCGCCCTCGGCCTGCTGGAGTTCGAGTCGGTCGCGGTGGGGATCGCCGCCGGCGACGCGATGGCCAAGCGCGCGCCGATCCGGGTCCTGCACGCGGGGACGGTCCACCCGGGCCGCTACCTCGTGCTGGTCGGCGGCGAGGTCGCCGACGTCGAGGAGTCGCTGCGGGCAGGGCGGGCGGCCGGCGCGGAGGCCCTGGTGGACATGGTCTTCCTGCCGCACGTCCACCCGGCCGTCTCGGCGGCCGTCGCGGGCGTCCGGCGCCGGGCCGGCGGTGAGGCGCTGGGCGTCATCGAGACGCCCACCGTGGCCTCGATCATCGATGCGGCGGACGCGGGGATGAAGGGTGCGCAGGTACGGCTGCTGGAGTTGCGGCTCGCAGACGGACTGGGCGGCAAGGGCTACGTCCTGTTCGACGGCCCGGTCTCGGAGGTGGAGGCCGCGGTCCAGCTCGGGACGGAACGGATCGGATCCCGCACCGGGACGGTGCACCGGATCATCCCCAGCCTGCACGCCGAGATGCGCGAGAACCTGGAGGCCGATGCCCGGTTCCGCGAGCGGGTCCGGTCCCGCCGGCCGCCGGCCGTGCCTCCACGGCGGGAGGCCTGAGCGGCGATGCAGCTCGCCAGGGTCGTGGGCACGGTGGTGGCGACCGTCAAGTCGCCCGGCCTGGACGGCGTCAAGTTCCTCGTCATCCAGCCGCTCGACGCGCGCCGCCAGCCCGTCGGCCGGCCGCTCGTGGCCGCGGACGCGGTGCACATGGCGGGTCCGGGCGAGCTCGTCTACTTCGTGGCCGCGCGCGAGGCCTCGCAGGCGCTTCCCGAGACGTTCGTGCCGGTGGACCACGCGATCGTGGGGATCGTGGACGCCGTGGAGCCGGTCGGTGGGCGGCGCGGCGGCCGCGGACCGGCCGCGACGCAGGGTGACGGGCCGGCCGCCAGCGCCCCGCGGGGTGACGAACCGGCCGCCAGCGCCCCGCGGGGTGACGAGCCGGCCGCAGGCGTCCCGGGTAGAGACGAGCCGGCCGCCGGCGTGGCGGATCGCGACGATCCTGCCCGGCCCCCCACAGACGCGTCGCCCGCCGGCCCCGGAGCCCGGTCGTGAAGATCGGACGGGTCGCACAGACGGTCGTGTCAACCATCCACAGCCCGGTCTTCGACGGCCGCCGGCTGCTGCTCTGCGACCTGCTGGAACCCGACGGCTCGCCGTCGGGCGGCTACCTCATCGCCGTCGACACCGTGGGCGCAGGTGCCGGCGAGACCGTGCTCCTCCTCGACGAGGGCAACTCGGCGCGGCAGGTGATCGGGATGAGCCCGGCCCCGGTCCGAACGGTCGTGGTCGGCGTGATCGACGAGGTGACGCTGGGGGGCTGACCCCGGCGGGAGGCGCACCGGCCGGACGGCTCATGCCGTGTACCGGGCCGCTTGCCGGGCCGCGTGCCGGCCTCCCGCCCACGCCACCGGGAGGCCACCCGCGCAGGGCCCGCAGCCGCGTCCTGCCGTCACGTGCGGTACCCTGCGCCGTGCGCGGGCCCGACCGGGCGTCCGCGATCGCGAGCATCGTCCGCGGCCGCGTCCCGGCCGCCGCGTCCCGAAAGGAGTCCACCCTGAGCGCGAACCGCCCCACCTCGAACTCGGCAGCCCGACGCGAGCGCCGCGCGGCGGAGCGGTCCCGGCGCCCCGGCGGTGGGGGCCAGGCCAGCGGCGGGTCGGGTGGTCCGTCGATCCCCGGCGTCCTGCGGTCCCCGCTCGGGCTGATCACCGCAGCGGTCGTGGTCCTGGCCGCGGTCGGCCTCGTCTTCGTGCTCGTGGGCAACGTCGTCGGCGGCGGGCAGGGAGGCGCCCTGGTGGCCCCGGCCGACCCGGCCCCCCTGAACCTCGCCCACGGTCGCTCGATCGGCAACGCCAGTGCGCCGGTCAAGCTCGACGAGTGGGAAGACTTCCAGTGTCCGTACTGCGACAACTACAGCGTCAACGTCGAGCCGCACCTGATCAGCCAGTACGTCACCACGGGCCAGGTCGAGATCACGTACCACGACTTCACGTTCATCGGCCCGGCGTCCTTCGACGCCAGCGTGGCCGCACGCTGCGCAGGCAACCAGGGGCAGTTCTGGGCGTACATGGAGTACCTGTTCGCCAACCAGGGGCCGGAGAATGGAGGGTGGGCGAACCGTTCCCTGTTCGACAGGATAGCCAACGCGGTAGGCGTGAACCAGGCGACGTTCGACCAATGCCTGTCGGATCCATCGATACTCGCGGCGGTCAAGGCCGAGACCGCCCAGGGCCAGAACCTCGGGATCCAGGGCACGCCGACGCTCTTCATCAACGGCAAGCAGTACACCGGCAGCATCGACCTGAACAGCATCTCCTCGGCGCTGGACGCCGCGCTGCGCTCCGCGCCGTCCGCGTCACCGTCGGCAGGCGCATCGTCCCCGGCCGCCCCGGGTTCGTCCGCGCCGTCCAGCCCGGTACCGTCGGCCTCGTGACGGAGGGATGACGGCGTGAGCTCGAAACGGTCCCGTCCGGGCACCGCCCGCAGGCCGTCGGCCAGCGGCAGCGCGCAGGCCCCGGGCCCGGCGACGCGGGCCGCGGGGAGCGCGCAGGCCTCGGCCCCGGCGACGCGGCCCCGCCCGACCGCCTCCGGCGGGTCGTCGAGCGCGTCGCGCACGCCGGCAACGAGCGCCCCGGTGCCCGGTGATCCGGCGCCGGCGGTGGCCTCCCCGGTCGGTGGGCTCCGCGGGATCCTGTCGGACGATCGCGGGCGCTTCGCCGCGGCCATGGTGGTGCTGGCGCTCATCGCGACCGCGGCGCTGACCTACCTCGCGATCGAGAAGCTCACCAACTCGAATCCCGTCTGCTTCATCGTCCAGGGCTGCGACCAGGTCCAGGCCAGCCGGTACAGCTCCTTCATGGGGATCCCGGTCTCCCTCTTCGGTCTCGGCGACGTGCTCCTCGTCCTCGTGGCGGTGGTGGCCTGGTGGCGCACCGGCGACGGGCGTCTGCTCTACGTCCCGTACGGGCTGGGGCTGATCGGCGTCTTCGTGATCGCGTGGCTGGTCTACCTGGAGCTGTTCGTGATCCACGCGGTGTGCATCTGGTGCACCACCGCCGGCGTGAGCCTGATCCTGGGCTGGCTCGTGAGCATCGTGGCGGTGCGCAGGTTCGGCACCGCCCGCTGAGCCCGGCCTGAACCGCCGCGCGGCTGCCGCCCGGCACTCGGCCGAGCCCGGCTTCGCGCCCCGGGGTCAGGACGCTGCCGCGCGCTCGCTCTCCAGTCGACGGCTCCGCGAGAGCGCCACCTCCGCGAGCGTCGCCTGCCCCAGCGACTGGAGCAGCGCGTCGCGCGCATGCGAGAAGACGTCGTGGACGTCGCACGGGCCGTCAGGGTCGCAGGGGCCGCCGCGGAGGATGCACGTCCGGATCCCGTGCTCGTGCTCCGCGGCCCGGATGACCTCCAGCAGCGAGATGTCGAGCGCGGGGCGCGCCAGCCGGTAGCCGCCGGAGCGGCCGGTGTGCGCGACGACGAGTTCCGCGCGCACGAGATCCGCCATCACCTGCGGCAGGAACCGCGGCGGGATCTGCATCTCCGACGCGATCCGCCGGGTGCTCAGGAGGCCGCCGCCGTCCGCCGATGCCAGGGCGATGGCCGCCCGAACGGCGTAGTCCCCCCGGCGCGTGAGCTCGAGTCGCATCGTCGCACGAGTATGCCATGCGCGGCCCGCTGACCCTGCGGCCGGGGCCGCCGGTCGCGCCGGAACGGTCGGTGAAGCGCCCGGCCAGCCCCTACCATGCAGTCCCGTGCGTGCCCTGCGCGGTCTCTACCTGGTCGTGGGCGTCCTGATCGGCGTCCTCATGCCGTTCGTGACGGTGATCCTCTCGCTGCGCGGCTTCTCGCCGCTCGCGATCGGCGTGGTGATGGCGCTGACGGCCGTGGGCTACGTGGTCGGGCTCCCCGTCTGGGGGCACCTGGGGGACGTCGTCCTGGGGCGCCGCGGGGCGCTCCGGATCGCCGCCATCGCGGCCGCCGTCACCGCCCTGCTCTTCGGTGCTCCGCTGGCGCTGCCGCTGGTCGCCCTGTTCGTCGTGGCCTTCTACGTCGCGGCACCGGGCACCGCGATGCTCACCGACGCGATCGCGGTCGTGGCGCTCGCGCCGCATCCCGACCGCTACGGAAGCTTCCGACTGCTGGAGAGCGGCTCCTTCGCCGTGGCGGCCCTGGCCGCGGGCGTCATCTTCGACGCGACCGGCTACGGGCTCGCGTACCCGCTTGCGGCGGCCTCGGCGGTCCTCGTGGCCGTCGCCGCCGTCGGCATCCCGGACGTGGCGCGCACGCGCCTGGCCGACTACCGGGACCCCGCCGCGCGCGACGGGGTCAGCGCGGCCGGGCCGGGGATGGCCGCGCGGTCCGCACGCCATCGCCGCTGGACCGAGGCGACCGGTTCCATCGGCGTCGCCATCGGTGTCGCGCCGCGCCTGCTGGGGGTGATGGCCGCCGTGGTGCTGGCGAACCTGGGGATCGTCGCCAGCCTCACGTTCCTGCCGCTCCGCATCGCCGACCTGGGCGGCGCGCCGTCGATCATCGCGCTGTCTGCCACGGTCTCCGCCCTCTTCGAGATGCCGGCCATGATGGTCGCCGCGCGTGTGGCTGCGCACGTGGGCCTGCGGGGGCTCTTCGTGGCCGGGTGCGGGCTCTACGTGCTGGCGTACGTGGCATGGATCGTGCTGGCGGATCCCACGCTCATCGTGGTGACGCGGCCGCTGACCGGGCTCGCCTACGGGTCGTTGACCGTCACCAGCGTGCTGACCGTCGGGGCGCTGCTCCCCGAGGGGCTCCAGGCGAGCGGCCAGGCCCTCTACCAGATGAGCGCGCTGGGGGTGGCCGCGATCCTCTCGGACCTGGGCGGCGGATACCTGTTCGGGACGTACGGGCACGGGCCGGTCTTCGCGGCGAGTGCCGTCGGCGCCGTCCTGGCCGCGATCGTGGCGTGGCGGTACGTGCCGTCGCGTGGGGAGGTCCGCCTGGGGCCGCGCCGGACAGCCGGTACACTCGCGGCAGAGGAGGAGCCCGGATGCGCATGTGGGGCGGCCGGTTCACCGGCCAGACCGACCCGCTGATCGCGGAGGCCACGCGTTCCATCGAGATCGACCAGGTGCTGGCGCTGGACGATCTCGACGGCTCGATCGCCCACGTGCGGGGCCTGGAGCGGGCCGGCCTGCTGACCGCGGCCGAGTCGCGCACGCTGGTCCAGGGGCTGGAGTCCCTCCGCGAGGAGGTCCGCGCCGGGACGCTGGCGTGGGACCCGGCGCTGGAGGACGTCCACCTCAACCTGGAGGCGGCCCTCACGGCGCGGCTGGGGCCGGTGGCGGGCAAGCTCCACACCGGTCGCTCACGGAACGACCAGGTCGCGCTGGACCTGCGACTCTGGCTCCGCCGGACCGTCCGGGAGCTGGACGCCTCGCTGGTCGAGCTGGAGCGCACGCTCGTGGACCGGGCCGAGCGCGAAGGGGAGGCGATCCTCCCGGGGATGACCCACGTGCAGCCCGCACAGCCGGTGCTGCTCGGACATCACCTCCTTGCCTACGTCGAGATGCTGGAGCGGGACCGCGGCCGGCTCGCCGACTGCTGGCGCCGGGCCGATCGATCGCCGCTCGGCGCCGGCGCGCTGGCCGGCGCCGGTTTCGCCCTGGATCGCGAGGCGACGGCGGCGGACCTGGGGCTCGCGGGGGTCACCGCGAACTCCCTGGACGCGGTCAGCGACCGGGACTTCGCGGTGGAGTTCCTGGCCGCGGCGGCGCTCGGCATGACCCATCTCTCCCGGCTCGCCGAGGAACTGGTGTGGTGGTCGAACCCGGCCTTCGGCTGGGTGACGCTGGCGGACGCCCACGCCACCGGGTCGTCCATGATGCCCAACAAGAAGAACCCGGATCCCTGCGAGCTCGTCCGGGGACGGACGGCCCGTGTCGCCGGCCACCTGGCCGCGATGCTCGGCATCCTGAAGGGGCTTCCCCTGGCGTACCAGCGCGACTTGCAGGAGGACAAGGCACCGCTCTTCGACGCGGCCGGGGTGTGGCGCTCCTCGCTGCGGGTGATGGCGGCGGTCGTCGGCGGGCTCACGTTCGACGTGGGGCGGATGCGCGAGGCCGCGCTGCGGGGCCACGTGACAGCGACGTCGGTGGCGGACGCGCTGGTGGAGCGCGGGCTGCCGTTCCGCGCCGCGCACCACGTCGCCGGCCGGCTCGTGGCCGACGCCGAGCAGCGAGGATGCCGCCTGGACGATCTCGAGACGGCCTCCTACGCCGCCGCGCTCGGTGCCGAGGACGACGAGGACGCCCGCCGCCTGGCGGCCGAGGCCGACGACGAACGGTCCGGGCTCGTGGCCGCGCTGCGGGAGGCGGCCACACTGGAGGCGGCCGTGCGACGGCCGGCGGTGACCGGCGGGACCGCGCCGGAGCGCGTGCGCGAGGCGATCGCGTCCGCGCGACGCCGCCTGGACGAGGAGGCGACCGCGGGCTGACGCTCCATCCGGCCCCGTGCCGGCCCGGTCCCCTGCCCGCGCCCCCCGCGGTCGCCAGGACGGCCTAGGGCTCGTCCAGGTGCACGAACGTGGGCAGGACGGTGAGTGCCGGTGACCCGGTGGTGCCCTCCGCCCGCGGCGGCACGATGTGCGCCACTCGTGCCACGACCCGCGGATCCGGGTTGGCCAGGCGCTCGGCGGCGCCCGGCCTGAGCGGCCGCACGACCGCCACCTCGTCGCACGCCAGGCGCTTCGGGCAGCTCGCGCAGTCCCCCCAGACCTTGTGGTACAGGACCGCCCGGTCGATCTCCTGGAACCCGTTGCGGCCGAACCACCCGGGGATGCGGGTGAGGGCGAAGAGGTTCGACACGCCGAACCGGGCGGCCTCGGCCGCGACGGCATCCACCAGCCGTGCGCCGTAACCGTGTCCCTCCGCCTCCGGCGCGACGGCCAGGGAGCGAACCTCCGCCAGGTCGTGCCACCAGATGCGCAGCGCGGCGCAGCCCACCACCTGCCCACCGTCCACCGCCACCCAGAAGTCGCGGATCCGCTCGTAGATGTCGGTGAGCGGGCGCGGCAGCAGCAGGTCCCGGCCGGCATAGCGGTGCACCAGGGCGTGGATGGCGGGTGCGTCGGACGGTCGGGCGCGGCGGATCATGGGGTGCCCATCATGGCGCGTCGGGGCCGATCCCGCCCCCGACCTCGTGCCGCCGCGTCGGCCCGTGCCGCCGGACCGGCCCGTCGCTTCGGACCGGTCCGTACCGCCTTCGGGAATCACGCCGCGGACCCGGCTCCCTCGCTCGCCTCGACGCTCGACGGCAGCGTGTCCAGCAGCGGGGTCGTCCAGGCCCAGGCACTGCCCTGCCGCGCCGCCTCGGTGCGCAGCGGCAGCCCGAAGAGCCTGATGAACCCGACCGCGCTGGCGTGGTCGAACGCGTCGTCGGCGTCGTAGGTGGCCAGGGACCGGTCGTACAGCGAGTAGGCGCTCCGCCGCCCCACCACGGCCAGCGACCCGTGGTCGAACCGCAGCCGCACCTCGCCGGTGACCACCCGCTGCGAGGAGCGCACGTAGTCCCGCAGGTCGCGGTGCAGGGCGTTGAACCAGAGCCCGTCGTAGGTGGCCTGGGCCAGCTCGTCGCTCACCAGGCGGTTGAAGCGCAGCTGCTCCTTCGAGAAGGTCAGCCCCTCCAGGGCCCGGTGCGCGGCGACCAGCGCGATGGCGGCCGGCGCCTCGTAGATCTCCCGGCTCTTGATGCCGATCAGGCGGTCCTCCACGTGGTCCACCCGCCCCACGCCGTGCGCGCCGGCGAGCTCGCCCAGCCGGTCGACCAGCTCAACCGGGCCGAGCGGCACACCGTCCAGGCTGACCGGCACGCCGCCCTCGAAGCCGAGGGTGATCTCGGCGGGCACCGCCGGCGCCCTGCCAGGGTCCACGGTCCAGGCGTACACGTCCGACGGCGGCGCGGTCCAGGGATCCTCCAGCACCCCCGTCTCGATGGAGCGTCCCCAGATGTTCTGGTCGATGGAGTAGGGCGACGCCTTGGTGATGGGAACCTCGATCCCTCGCGCGATCGCGTACTCGATCTCCTGCTCGCGCGACAGCCCCATCCCGATGCGCATCGGGGCGATGACCTCCAGGGACGGGTCCAGCGCATGCACGGCGACGTCGAAGCGGACCTGGTCGTTCCCCTTGCCGGTGCAGCCGTGGGCCACCGCATCCGCGCCTTCGCGCTGCGCGACCTCCACCAGCAGCTGCGCTATCAGGGGCCGGGCCAGCGCGGTGGCCAGCGGGTAGACGCCCTGGTAGAGCGCGTCGGCCTGCATCGACGGGAAGCAGTAGTCGACCACGAAGCGCTCCCGGGCGTCGAGCACGTAGGCCCGCGACGCCCCGGCGCTGAGGGCGCGGCGCTGCACGCCTTCCCGCAGCGAGCCACCCCCCACGTCCACGGTGAGGGTGACCACGTCGGCATCCATGGTCTCGCGCAGCCAGGCGACCGCCACGGAGGTGTCAAGGCCGCCGGAGTAGGCGAGGATGACCTTGCGCATGAGTGAGGCTCCTTGTGAGTGGGGGGTGCCGGAGTGCGGGGGGTGGGGCGCCGTTGCGCCGGGGTGCGGAGTGCTGCTGCGCAGGACCCCTAGCCGGTCGATTCCGGCGGGAGGCCCTGCAGGCGACGGAAGCGGGTGCGCCAGCGCGCGAGGCGTTCCTCGTCGGCGAAGAGGACCAGGACGGTGTCGTCGCCGGCCAGCGTCCCCTCCTGCTCCTGCAGGCTGGACTCGTCGATCGCACGGGCGAGCGCCTGGGCGCTGCCCACCTCGCCGCGGAGGACCAGGATCAGGCCGCTGCGCCCGATCGAGACCGGACTGGACTCCAGGAGGCGCACCAGGTGGTCGTCGGCGAGGACGAGGTCCCGTCCGAGCGACCCCGGCGCGACGTAGACGTGCCCCGACGCGCGCGGCGCCTTCACCAGCCCGAGCTCGGCGACGTCGCGCGAGACGGTCGCCTGCGTCACGCTGAACCCGCGCGCGGCCAGCAGGTCAACCAGCTCCTCCTGGCTGTGGACGGGGACCTGCGCCACCAGCTCCAGGATCAGTCGCTGCCGGACGCGCTTGGCGACCGGGCTCATCACGGACATGCGCGTGCCCTCATGCCGCCACGATGCGGGTGCCCAGGTCGCCGTCTTCCATCGCCCGACGGAGGACATCCGGCCCGGAACCGTCGGCGATGATCGCGGCGGCGCCCGGGACCGGCGCCAGCCCGCGGAGGGCGGCGCGGACCTTGGGGATCATGCCCCCGCCGATGACCCCGTCCCGGATGAGGCGCTCGGCGTCCTCGGCCTCGATCCGCGGGATCCGGATGCCGTCCGCGTCCCGGATGCCGTCCACGTCCGTGAGCAACACGAGCCGCGCGGCGTGGAGACCCCGGGCCAGCCCCGCCGCCGCGTCGTCGGCGTTGACGTTGCAGACGGCGCCCTGCTCGTCGAGCGCGAGCGGGGCGACGACGGGCACCAGACCGGCCGACAGCAGCGCATGCACCAGCGGGGCCCGGACCTCGGCGACGCTGGCCACCAGCCCCTTGCCGGGAACGCGGCGTCCCGTCAGCAGGCCGCCGTCCACGCCGGAGAGCCCGACGGCGTCGCAGCCCCGCGCCCGCAGCGAGGCCACGAGCTCCACGTTCATCGCTCCCCGCAGGACCGCGGCGGTGACCTCGAGCGAGGCCTCGTCGGTGACGCGCAGCCCCTCCTCGAAGCGCGTGGAGACGCCCAGGCGTTCCAGCCAGTCGGTCACGCGTGCCCCGCCGCCGTGCACCACCACGATCGGCCGTTCACGCGCGAGGGTGGCCACCTGGTCCAGGACGTGCGCCTGGCCGGCCACCGTGGTACCACCCAGCTTGACCACCACGAGCCCCGCCGCCAGCGCCGGGTCGGGAGCCGCCGGTCCGCGCATCACGTCGAGTACTCCGCGTTCTCGCGCACGTAGGCCTCGGTGAGGTCGCATCCCCAGGCCTCGGCCCCCGCGCGCCCCATCCCGAGGTCCACCTCGACGACCACATCCGGAGCCTCCATGGCGGCGCTGACCGACGCCGCGTCGAAGGCGAGCGGCGCCCCGGCGAAGACGGGGGTGCCGGCGAGCGCGATGCGCAGCGAGTCCGGGTCGACCGAGGCCGGGGCACCGTCCGGTCGGCGCGCGGACCCGGCCGCCGCGGCAACGCGCCCCCAGTTGGGATCGCGGCCGTGGACGGCGGCCTTGAAGAGCGAGCTGCGGACCACGGCGCGGGAGACCGCGCGCGCGTCGGCGAGGTCTGCCGCGCCGGTGACGCGGCAGGTGATGCGGCAGGTTGCCCCCTCGCCGTCCGCGGCCTGCTGGCGGGCGAGGGAGCGGCAGACGGCGGCGATCGCCGCGCCGAGCGCCGCGGCGGCCGGCGTGCCCGGCTCGATCGGATCGGCGCCGGCCGCACCGGAGGCCAGCGCCAGCACGGTGTCGTTGGTGGACATGTCGCCGTCCACGGTGAGCTGGTCGAACGTCAGCGCCACCGCCGGGCGCAGGAGGGTCGCCAGGGTGCGCGGCGCCACCGACGCGTCCGTCAGGACGAGCGCGATCATGGTGGCCATCCCGGGGTGGATCATCCCCACCCCCTTCACCACGCCGCTGACCCGCACCTGGCGCGTGCCCCCCGGCGCGGGGAGTGCCACCAGGGCGCTGGCGGCCTTGAGCCGGTTGTCCGTGGTCATCATGGCCCGCGCGACGGCCCCCAGCGCGGCGTCGGTGGCCGCGAGACCGACCGGGACGAGCGACGCGATCCCCGCGGCCACCCGGTCGACCGGCAGGCGCGTCCCGATCAGGCCGGTCGAGGCATGCAGCGTCTGCTCCACGGCGCAGCCGGCCGCCGAGGCGAGCAGTCCGGCGATGGCGAGCTGGTCCGCGTCGCCGGCGGGCCCGGTGGCCGCGTTGGCGGAGCCCGCCGTGACCACCACGGCGCGGGCCGTCCCGTGCGCGGGCACGCCGTCGGCGGACGATCCGCCGGTGGCCGCCAGGTGGGCCCGGCTCAACCGTACCGGTGCGGCCTGCACCCGGTTGCTGGTGAAGGTGCCCGCGGCGGAGGCGGGCGCGGGCGTGGTGACCAGCACCACCGAGAGATCGGGCCGGCCGCTCGGCTTGATCCCCGCCGCCTGCGCCCCCGCCGCGAACCCGCCCGGGAGGCGCGGCGCCTCGTCGACATCGACGGCCGCCACCGCTGCGGCGAGGCGCTCCAGCGCCGCTTCCTCGGCGGCGACAACGGGGCGCTGCCCCGCGGCTGTCCCGGGGTCCTGCTGCGCGCTCACGGGTACAGGGGGAGCTGCTCGAGGCCGGTCGTCTCGGGGAGGCCGGCCGCGACGTTGAGTGACTGCACCGCCTGTCCGGCCGCGCCCTTGACCAGGTTGTCCGTCACCGCCATCGCCAGGATCCGCCCGCTCCGCCGGTCGAGGCGGATGGCGACCCGGCACAGGTTGCTCCCCGTCACGGTCTTGGTGGCCGGCGGCTCGGGCGCGACCTGTACGAACGGCTCGCGGCCGTAGGCATCCGCGTACAGCTGGTCGAGCTCCTCCTGCGTGACGGGCCACGTCGGGCGCACGTAGCAGGTGGCGAGGAGCCCCCGGGTCATGGGGACCAGGTGGGGGGTGAAGACGAGGCTGGCCAGCGCGTCGGGCGCCACGCCCAGGGCGGCCAGCTCGCCGCGGATCTCCGGGAGGTGCCGGTGGCCGCCCAGCCCGTATGGCCGGATCGACTCGTTGGCCTCCGAGAAGTGCGTCTCCAGCTTCGGCTCGCGGCCGGCCCCGCTGACGCCGCTCTTGGCGTCCACGATGACGTCGCCGATCAGCCCCGCGCGCGCAAGCGGCGCCAGGGCGAGCAGCGTGGTGGTGGGGTAGCAGCCGGGGGAGGCGATCAGCCGGGCGCCGCGGATCGCGTCCCGGTGCAGCTCGGGAAGCCCGTAGACCGCCGCCGGCACCGGCGGGGATCCCTCGTCCCCCGGCCGGCCGGGGCCGCCCGGCAGCAGCTCTGGAGCAGGGTGGTCCAGGCCGTAGAAGGTCCGGTAGTCCGCGGGGTCCGCGAGCCGGAAGTCGGCCCCCAGGTCGATCACCAGCAGGCCCCGCGCCGCGAGGCCGGGGGCCACGGCGGTCGCCTGCCCATGGGGCAGCGCGATGAAGACGACGTCCAGCTCCGACGGGTCGGGCAGTGCCGCGTCGATCCGGTGCCCTGTCTCGGCCAGGTGCGCGAAGGCCTCGCCGACGGGGACGCCCTCGCGGTTGCGCGCGGCCAGCGCCACGATGCGCACGGCCGGGTGACGCTCCAGCAGCCGCACGAGCTCTGCGCCCACGTAGCCGGTGGCACCCAGGACGGCGACGCGGAGCGGGCCCGCCCCCTGTTCGGGGTGGCCGGGCTGCGTGGACGGAGTCGCGGAGGGGCCGGCGGCAGCCGCCGCGGGCCGCCACGCGGGGCGGGCCGTGCCCGCCGGGGGGACTGAGGTGGTCATTGGCGCATGATTATACATAGCGCCGCATATTGCGCCGGTCGCGCCCCGCCGCCCCGGGGCCGGCCGCGTGCTCGTGGCGGCCGACGATCGGCGCGGGAGGCCCGGAACGGGGTGGGTGCTCGCCACCGCGGCGGCGCGGACGCCGTCCGCCGCGGACGACCGCGACCGATGGAGGAGCCCGGACGGTCAGTCCTGGGCGAGCCCCGCCACGTTGGCGCCCCTCGGGCCGGTCACCAGCACATCGGCGCGATGCTCGCCGTCGGCGTTGCGGACCACGTACCGGTGGACCACCCGGGCGATCCCGGTCGCCATGACCGCCGTCACCGTGCAGTACTTGGTGGCGGAGAGCTCGATCGCGCGCCGGACCGCCTCGGGATCGAGCGGATCGCCCTCCACCCGGTGCTCGACCACCACGTCCGTGTATGCCTTGGGGTGGGTGGGACGCTGCTCGCCGATGACCTCCACCTCGTAGGCGGTGACCTTCTGCTGCTTCTTGCCGAGGATGGAGATCACGTCCATGGCGGTGCAGCCACCGAGCGACACCATGAGGAGCTCGGCCGGGCGGAACCCGTGCCCGCCGGCCTCGTCATCCATCTCCAGCCGGTCACCCGTGCCGGCCTCGCCGAGGAAGTGCAACCCGGCGTCCCAGCGCACCAGCGCGCGCTTCGTCATCGTCCGCTCCTTGGGTACGAGGTGGCCCGGTCCGCCGTCACCACGCGCTCGCCGTCGCCGGCTCCGCCAGTCCGTGCTCGGCGAGCCAGTGCTCGGCATCGATCGCCGCGCGGCATCCGTCGCCCGCGGCGGTGATCGCCTGGCGGTAGCGGTGATCGCGCACGTCGCCCGCCACGAAGACGCCCTCGATGCGGGTCGCGGTCTCCTCGTGGACCGAGAGGTAGCCCTTCGGGTCGGTGTCGAGCCAGTCGCGGAAGACGCCGGTGTTGGGCCGGTGGCCGATCGCCACGAAGACGCCGTCCGTGGGCTCGACACGCTCCTCGCCGGTCACGGTGTCCCGCAGCCGGACGCCGCTCACCTGCTGGTCGCCCAGCACCTCCACCACCTGGCTGTTCCAGGCGACCCGGATCCGGGGGTTGGAGAGCGCGCGCTCCTGCATGATCCGGCTGCCGCGGAACTGGTCGCGGCGGTGCACCACGACCACCTCGCGCGCGTACTTGGTCAGGAAGAGCGCCTCCTCGAGCGCCGAGTCCCCGCCGCCCACCACCACGACCTTGCGGTCGCGGAAGAAGAAGCCGTCGCAGGTGGCGCAGGCGCTCACCCCGCGGCCCCGCAGCCTCGTCTCGCTCTCCAGTTCGAGCCAGATCGCGGACGCGCCGCTCGCCACGATCACCGTCTGCGCGGTGTACTCCACGCCGCCCGCCCACAGCCGGAAGGGTCGCCGGGAGAAGTCCACCCGCTCCACGTCCACGTCGAGCACCAGGGCGCCGAACCGCGTTGCCTGGGCCCGCATGCGGTCCATCAGCTCGGGTCCCTGGATCCCCTCCGGGAACCCGGGGAAGTTCTCCACCTCGCTGGTGATCATCAGCTGCCCGCCGGCCTCGTACCCGCCGAGCACGATCGGCTCGAGGTTGGCCCGCGCGGCGTAGATGGCGGCGGTCAGCCCCGCCGGCCCCGAGCCGACGATGACCACCCGGGCATCGGTGCGCTGTTCGTCGGCGGGGGCCGGGACGGGGGTGCCGACGGGGGCGGCGACCGGCTGCTCACCGTCGCTCATGATCTGGAGCGGCGTGATGCCGCGCGTCCCACCCGTGCCCTGGTCCATTCGTGTCTGCTCCATGGTGTGCCGAGGCATCCAGTCCTTGGGATACCCCCTGGGAGTATCTTACCGCATCCTCACCGGATCCCGGCGCTGCCGCCCGGCGGTCCGCCGGCGGCGAGCCGGCGCAGCTCGCGGACCGCGTGGTCGGGACCCTGCGGATCGTGGAAGAGCGTGCTGCCGGTGACGAAGACGTCGGCGCCGGCAGCGGCGCACGTGGAGATCGTGTCGGGCGCGATCCCGCCGTCCACCTCGAGCCAGGTCGGGCGGCCCGTCGCCTCGATCGCCGAGCGCGCGACGCGCAGCTTGGGCTCCATGCTCGCCAGGTACGCCTGCCCGCCGAAGCCCGGGTTGACCGTCATGACGAGCACCAGGTCGACCAGGTCGAGGACGTTCACCACCGCCTCGAACGGCGTGGCGGGGTTGACCGCGACGCCGGCCCGGGCCCCGGACTCCGCGACGCGCATCAGGCTGCGGTGCAGGTTGTGCGTCGACTCGGCGTGCACGATCACCCGTTCGCAGCCGGCCTCCACGCAGGGACCGATCAGCAGATCCGGGTTCGCCACCATCAGCTGCGCCTCGAACGGCAGCGACGTGTGCCGCCGGGCCGCGGCGATGACGTCCGGGCCGAACGTGAGGTTCGGTACGAAGCAGGCGTCCATGACATCCCACTGGATCCAGTCCACGCCGGCGGCCTCGAGCGCGGCCACTTCCTCGCCGAGACGGGAGAGGTCGGCCGGGAGGACGGAGGCCACGATCCGGGGGCCCGGCGATCCCGCGCCGGGAGCGGACGTGCGCTGCTGGTCGGAATCCGGCATCTGCACTCCTCGCTGGCAGGCGCGCGGGCCGGCCGGTCCGCGCGCCGTTGAGGGTACGGCTAGCGGTCCATCCCGTGCACCTGCGGGATGACGTCGCGGCCGACCAGCTCCAGGACCCCCGGTTCCGGGATGTTGCGGATCGAGAAGATCGCGTGCTGCGAGCCGGCGTCACGCCAGGAGCCGATCCGGTCGACCATCTCGGCAGGCGAGGTCGTCTCGCCGCCGCCGTCGCGGCTCACGCGGAACGCGTTCAGGTTCGACCGCTCGATCTGGTCGAACGGCCGCCCGATCTCCTCGCACCGCTCGCGCAGGACCGCGTACTTGTGGCGCAGGTTGTCCGGTCCGCCGAAGATGTTCGTGGCGTCGCCGTACCGGGCCACGAGGCGCAGGGTCTTCTGCTCGCCCCCGCCCCCGATCATCACCGGCGGGTGTGGCCGGCGGATCGCCTGCGGGCTGTTCAGCAGCCGGTCCATGTGGTAGTGGCGGCCGTGGAACGCCGCCTCCGAGCCGCGCTCGCCGCTCCACATCTCGTGCACGACCCTGAGCGTCTCCTCCAGCATCTCGAAGCGCTGGCCGAGCGGCGGGAACGGGAAGCCGAGCCCCTCGGATTCCTGCTGGTTCCAGGCCGCGCCGATTCCCAGCCAGGCGCGACCCTCGGACAGGATGTCGAGCGTGGTGGCGAGCTTGGCCCAGAGCCCGGCCTGGCGGTAGTGGACGCCGCCCACCATCAGGCCGAGCTCGGCGCGCTTCGTGACGGCCGCCGCGAAGGCGAGGGCCGACCATCCCTCGAGCATGGGCTCCTCGGCGCCGCCCACGCTGGGGATCTGGAAGAAGTGGTCCATCACCCAGATGGAGTCGAACCCCACCTCGTCGGCCTCGCGGAGGATGCGAGCGAAGGTGGGGCCGATGGCGGCGTCGCCGCCCGGCCAGGTGTAGCTGGGGATCTGCAGTCCGATCTTCATGGCACGAGAGTACCCGGGACACGACGATCCGCGCAGGCGGCGCGTCGGCGGCATGTCCGAGTGACGGCCGTGCGCCGCCCGACGGCCACGGGATCCCTGCCGTGGTCCGGGACCCGACCGCCCGCGAGCCGGTCCACGGGCCGCGCCCTACCCGAAGAGGTCGTACGCCTCCGGCATCACCACGTCGCGGACGATGCTGCCGTCCCCTGCCGGCAGCGGCGCGCCGCGCACCAGGACCACGGGCCGACGCGACGTCTTGCCAGAGGCCAGCTCGGCCGCGGCGCAGATCTCGTCCGCGACCGCGACCACGGTGGCGTGCATCGCCCGCCCCGTGGTGTCCTCCAGTCCGCGGAAGTCGGCGAGCGGTGCGAAGCCGGAGACGCCCAGCGCCACGTCGGTGATCCCCCAGCGCCAGGGCCGGCCGAAGGAGTCCGCGACGATGACCGGCACCTCGACCCCGAGGAGCTCTCGGAGCCGATCGCGGATGGCCGCCGCGGAGGCGTCGGGATCCTCGGGGAGGAGCGTCACCACGTCGGCGGCATCCGTGTTCGACGCGTCCACCCCGGCGTTCGCGCAGACGTAGCCCTGCCGGGTCCGCGCGATGATGACGCCGCGTTCCATGCGCACCACGCGGGCCGACTCCCGGAGCACCACCTCCACCTGGCGCGGGTCGCGGCCCCAGCGCCGGGCGAACGCCTCCGCCTCCGGCCTCGGCGTCACGGTGCGCAGGTCCACGATGCGCCCCTCCGCCTTCGAGACGACCTTCTGGGTCACCACCAGCACGTCGCCGGCGCGCGGCGCGAGCTCGGGATCGGACGAGACTCCCGCGCGGAGCGCATCGGCGATCATGGGGGCCAGGTCGTCGCCCGGATGCACGTCGGGGAGGGGAGGCAGCGGGATCGCGGTGATCCGCCCGGCGCCTTCCCCCGGGGCCGCCCCGGGCGGCGGGCCGCCGGCGGCCGGGGGCTCGGCCCGATGCTCCGGGCCCGTGGTGCTCATGGTGCTCCTCCGGTGGGGCCGGAACCGGCCCGGGATGCGCGCGGCGTGCTCATGGATCCACCCCGGCGCCCGCGGCTCCGGCCGCCGCGCCGATCGCCTGCAGGGCCGCCAGGCGCGCCGGGTCGAGGCGCTCGACGTCGGCGGGCGTGTCCAGGTCGAAGCCCAGGGCCGGGTCCTCCACCAGCTGCACCGTGGCGTCGGCCGCCCGTGCGGCCTCCAGGTGGGCCCGCAGGCTGTCGGGGCCGAACGCGGGCTCGATGGCGTCGGGCGGGGCCAGCAGGAGCGCGTTGGTGCCGCTGCGGGCATCGGCGGGCACGATCGCCACCAGGGCCCGCCCGGATCCCGCGGCGAGTGCCGCGTCCGAGGCATCGCGCAGGCGCTCCAGCGATGCCGCCTCGAGCAGCGGCAGGTCGGCGGGAAGGACCAGCAGGGCCGTCGCGCCGGCCGCGACGACGTCGTCGCGGCCCAGGCGGATCCCGGCGTTCAGGTCGCCGGTGCGCTGTCGCAGCGTCCGTGCCCCGTCGCGCGCGGCGATCGCCAGGACCGCCGGGTCCGCGCTCACCACCAGCACGTCCCCCGCGCCCCCCCAGGCCAGCGTGACCGCCAGCACGTGGCGCAGCATCCCGACGATCAGCTCCTCGCGCTCCTCCGCGTCGAGCGCGGCCCCGAGGCGGGTCTTCCCGCCCTCCAGCGAGCGGAGCGGGATCACGACGTGGAGCCGCGCCAGGTCCGCCCGTGCCGTGCCGCCCGCCTCGCCGGCGGCGCCCGCATGGGCGCCCGCGCCGCGCGCCGCTGCCCGGTCGCCCGGGCTGCCGGCATCCCCATGGCCACGCACGTCGCCGGTTCCTCGCACGCCGCCCACGCCCCGTCGATCCCTAGCGGAGCACGGCGTCCGCGAGCCGGTCGACCTGCTCGACCCCGGGCAGCGTCGGGAACGCGACCACCTCGTCCGCCCCCAGGTCCTCGCAGCGGCGGACCATCGCGCGCATCGCCTGGGGCGTCCGCGCCAGCGTCGCCGCCAGGGCCGGGCCTCGCTGGGGCCCGTAGTAGTCGGCGAGGAAGGCGGCGGGCCGGTGGTCGTCCGGGTCGCCGGCGGCACCGAAGTAGGTGAGCACCGAGATCCACGGATCGCCGGGCCGCCCTGCCTCGTGCCAGGCCGAACGGACGCGCTCGATGAGCCCGGGCAGTGCGTCGCCCGCGCTGCTGCTCGCCGTCCAGCCGGCGCCCCAGCGCACCGTGCGCCGGAACGTGGCGTCGGACGTGCCCCCGAAGAGGAGCCGGGGTCGGCCGCCAGACCCGGCTCCCGGGGCGCTGGTCCGGGTGGTCCCGGGCGGCGGGTCGCCGCGCCACACCCGGTCCATCGTCGCGAGGGCGACATCCCAGTCGCGGCCCCGCGCGTGGAAGTCGCGACCCGTGACGGCGAAGTCGTCCGGCCGGGCCCCCACGCCCAGGCCCAGCGTGAGGCGTCCGCCCGAGAGGAGGGCGAGGCTGGCCGCCTGCTTCGCCAGCAGCACCGGGTCACGGGTCGGTCCCAGCAGCACGTCGGTCATCAGACCGATGGTCCGGGTGGCGCCCGCGACGGCGGCGAGCGCGGTGAGGGGCTCGTAGTTGGGGTAGGCGATCCGGTCGATCACCCCGAGCGTGGCGAAGCCGCGCCCCTCGGCCCGGCGCGCCCACTCCAGGACGTCATCCCCGGCGACGCCGGGGATGACGGTGGGCAGTCCGATCCCGATGCGCATTCAGCCCTCGTTCCGTCGCTGCTCGTCGCGGCGGAGCTCCGTCGCGAAGCCGAGTACCTCGCCGGCCAGCCGGACCCGGTCGTCCTCGTCGCGCATGATCGCCGACGTGACCAGCGTCCGGATGCCCAGCTGCCCGATCGCCGCCGCCTGGTCGCGATCCGCCCCGTCGATCACGAGCCCATCCACGAGCCCGGGGAACGCGCCGGCGTAGTGGCGTGCGACCCCCAGGGCGCTCGACTCGCCGCCCAGCGTCTCGAACATCCGGTCGGCGGGGCCCTTGAGCGCGGCGCCGGCGACGATCGGGCTGACCGCCACCACGGGTGCCGCGGCCGCAAGCAGCGCCGCCACCATGCCGGGGAGTGCCAGGATGGTCCCGATGCTCACGAAGGGGTTGGAGGGGGCCACGAGGATGGCGTCCGCCGCCGCGATCGAGGTGAGCACCCGCTCGGTCGGACGCGCGTCCTCGACACCGTCGAAGCGGACCTCCAGGACGTCGTCGGCATGCCCGCGGGCCACGAACCACTCCTGGAACTCGAGCCATCCGCCGTGCGTCCGCACGTGGGTGCGCACGGGACGGTCGGACATCGGAAGGATCCGCGCCCGCACGCCGAGCGCCTGCGCCAGCTCGCCGGTCACGTCGGTGGGCGTCGCCCCGTCGCGGAACCGCCGGGTCCGCACCAGCTGCGTCGCGAGGTCGCGGTCACCCAGGCGGAACCACGTGGGGGCGCCGTAGCGGGCCAGCATCCCGTGCGCCGACCAGGTCTCGTCGCGCAGGCCCCAGCCGGTCTCCGGGTTCGCCACCCCCGCCAGCGTGTAGAGGACGGTGTCGACGTCCGGGGAGATGGCCAGGCCGTGGAGCTCGAGATCGTCCCCCGTGTTGACGACGACGGTCAGCTCGACGCCGGGGAGGCGCGCCACCCCGTGGGACAGCCGGGCGCCCCCGACGCCGCCGGCCAGCACGACCACGCGGGTCGATGCCCCCGGCGCGGCGGCCATGGCGGGATCCCGGTGCGGTTCCATCATGCCGTCAGCCTCGGCAGCACCTCGCGGCCGAAGGCCTCGATCCACTCGCGCTGGTTGCGGCCCACGTTGTGGAGGTAGATCTTCGTGAAGCCCATGTCCAGGTAGCGCTGGATCTCGCGGCGGTGGACCTCCAGGTCGTCGGAGATCAGCATGCGGCCCTTGAAATCGTCGATGCGCACGAGGCCCGCGATCGCCTCGAAGACCTGCGGTGTGCGGATGTCCTGCTTGGCGAACTTCATGCCGCCGTTGGGCCACTCCTCCAGGGCGTTGCGTTCGGCCTCCGGTTGCGTCGGCGCCCAGGAGAGGTGGAGCTGCAGGATGCGGGGCATGGTGGCCGGGTCCTTGCCCGCCTCCCGCGCGCCCTTGTCGAAGCGCGCGAAGACGGCGTCGATCTTCTCGTCCGCGGCGCCCACGGTGATGATTCCGTCGCACAGGCGTCCGGTCTTCTCCGCGGTCACCGGCCCCGCCGTGGCGACGTAGATCGGGGGCGGCGTCGCCGGCATGGTCCAGAGGCGCACCGTTTCCATCCGGAAGTACTCGCCGCGGTGCTTGACGTCCCTGCCGCTGAAGAGCTTCTGGATGATCTCGATCGCCTCGAACATCCGGGCGATCCGTTCCGGGATCTCCGGCCAGTAGGCCGCCACCATGTGCTCGTTGAGGGCTTCTCCGGAGCCCAGGCCCAGCCAGAAGCGGTCCGGGTACATGGCTGCCATGGTCGCCGCCGCCTGGGCCACGACCGCCGGGTGCATCCGGAACGACGGGCAGACCACGCCCGGCCCGATGTCGCCCACGGTGTGCTCCGCCGCCGCGGTCATGTACGACCAGACGAACGCCGCGTTTCCCTGGCGCGGGACCCACGGCTGCACGTGGTCGGCGGCCATGATGCCGCTGAACCCGGCGGCCTCCGCGGCCACCGACCAGTCGACCAGGTCGCGCGGCGCGAACTGCTCGAGCATCGCCGCATAGCCGATGCCGGATGCTGCCATTCCGTTCAGTCCTCCACGGATGCGGCCACGCGGGCCGGTGCCAGCTCGAACGTGACCCGCCGCTGCTCCCGGAACATCCGGACCTGTTCCTCCGCGTGGGCCGGGTCGTCGGCGTGGTACCGCCGGGCCATCTCGGCGATGTCGGCCTGTGCGCGGGCCTGGTCGTCGATCACCTCGACCGTGCCCCGCAGCGTGACCCATCGATACCCGTCCTCGACCGCCACGCTCACGCGCGGGTCGCGCAGCAGGTTGCCTGGCCAGCGCCGCCCTTCGCGCGAGTTCAGCACGAGCGTCCCGTCGCGCAGCAGGTACCAGGCCACGGCCTGGTGGACGGAGCCGTCCGGGTCGAGCGTCGCGACCACGGCGAAGTGGCCGGGGGCCTCGAGGAAGCGGCGGACGGACGGCTCGATCGGTGCGCTTGGGGCGGCGTCGGACATGCTCTCCTCCCGGACGGCGCTGGAGCGCGTTCCCCCGGCACGGAGCCGCGATCGCGGCACCGCGGCCGGCGGTCTGCCGGCGGTCACC
>JAJYKX010000012.1 GCA_021788175.1 Chloroflexota bacterium | reverse complement strand
GCCCTCACCCCCTTGACAAGCCCGCGAAACCCCTTGACACGGGCCCGGAACGGGCGCATCATCCCGCCTGCGAAGCCGTGTCAAGACTTGACACGGCGCTAGCTGTCTCCGGCAGGTCGCAACGGCCTGCACCGGCACGCATCCGGCCGGCCCACCCGCCAGCAACCGAGAGGATCCTTGTCCACAGGCGCCGTCGCGAGCGTCAAAGCGAAGCTCGACATCGTCGAGATCATCGGGGAGAGCGTCCCCCTCCGGAAGGCGGGCACCACCTGGAAGGGCCTGTGTCCGTTCCACGGCGAGAAGACGCCGTCGTTCGTGGTCACCCCCGCGCGCGAGAGCTGGCACTGCTTCGGTTGCGGACTGGGCGGCGACGTCTTCAGCTTCGTCATGCAGCGCGAGGGGATCGACTTCCCGGAGGCGCTGAAGCGGCTGGCGGCACGGGCCGGGGTGGAGCTGGACGAGCGGACCAGCCGGGAGGACGCGCGACGCAAGCGGCTGCGTGACGTGCTCGAGGCGGCCGTCGCCTTCTACCACCGCGTGCTCACGGACACGCGCCACGGCCAGCCGGCGCTCGACTACCTGCGCGGCCGCGGCTTCACGGACGAGACGGTCGCGACGTTCCAGCTGGGCTGGGCCCCCGATGCGTGGGAGCCGCTGTCGAAGGCGCTCCGGACGAAGCGCGGGGCCACCGACGAGGAGCTCGAGACGGTGGGGCTCGCCGTGCGCGGACGCCGGGGCGTCTACGACCGGTTCCGCGGCCGCATCATCTTCCCGATCCGCGACGCTTCCGGGCACGCGACCGGCCTGGGGGGACGGATCCTGGAGCAGGGCGGCGACGGCGCTTCCGGCCGGGATCGTGGCCCCAAGTACCTGAACTCGCCGGCCACGCCGCTCTTCGACAAGAGCCGCTCGCTGTATCTCGTCGATCGGGCGCGCACGGCCATGCGGCGGACCGGCCGGGCGGTGATCGTGGAGGGCTACACGGACGCGCTGATGGCCCACCAGGCGGGGTTCGAGAACGTGGTCGCAGGTCTCGGGACGGCCCTCACCGCCGCCCAGGTGGAGCTTCTCACCCGGTACGCGCCCTCCATCGCGCTCGCGTACGACGTCGACCCGGCCGGGCAGAGCGCCGGGACCTTCGGGGCCACGGAGCTGACCGCGCTGATCGCCGAGGTGCAGCGGAGCAGGGCGCGCGTGGGGCTGACCGAGGTCGGGGTCGTGCGGCTCCCGGAGGGGAAGGACCCGGACGAGGTGATCCGGGACGATCGGGCGACGTGGGAGGCGGCGGTGGGGGCGCCGCAGCCGATCATGGACTACCTGGTGGAGTACTTCGCCGCCCGCCACGACCCGCGCACCGTGCAGGGTCGCAAGCGGCTCGTGGAGGCGGTGGCGCCCACCCTGCGGCAGATCGGGGATCCCGTCGAACGCGACGCGTACGTGCAGTCCCTCGCCCGGCGTGCCGGGGTGGACGTGCGCACGGTGCAGGAGCTGCTGCAGCGACCGGAGACCGCGCGGCCGGGCACCGACCCCTCCGCGACCGGGCACGGCACCGGACGCTTCACCGCCGACGCGGTGCTGGCGTCGCGGGAGACGATCGACGGGACGGAGGCGGCGCAGACCCTCGATCCCATCGAACGCGAGCTGCTGGGCCTGCTGCTGCGGCACGTCGACGAGCGGGCGGCCATCGCAGCCGCGGACGAGCTGCCGCCGGAAGCCCTGCTCACCACGCCCGCGCGCGAGCTCTGGCGTGCGGTCCGGGAGGCGGATGTCGCGGCGCGCGCCGCCGACTCGGCGGCGGCCGGCACGACCCTCGAGCCGTTCGTGCGTGGTCTCGATCCGGAGCTCGCGGCGATCGTCCGGGGGCTCGTCGAGCGGGCGGCCCCCCGCCTGTCGGACGACCGGGCGTCCCGCGCGGTGGAGCAGTGCCTGATCCGTCTTCAGCTGCGCCGCGTGGGGGACGAGCTCGATTTCCTCCGCGCCGAACTGGCCGAGGCCCAGGCGCGGGGACGCGCCGTGGCGGGCGGTGCCGCGTCGGGCGGTTCCGCTGAGACAGGCGCCGCGGGCGGTGCCGCCCTGGATGGTGCCGCGTCGGGCGGCGTCGTCGCGGGCGGACCCGTCGCAGGCGGCGGCATCGCCGTGGCCGACAACCTCATCGACCGAATCCGTGCACTCGAACGGGAGCGCGCCGACCTGGACCGCCGGGCGGCCGCCTCCACCGTCTTGACAAGGACAACCAGCCGAACCCCAGTGGGAGGACCTGTCTGACCATGGATGCATCCGACAAGGTGCTCGTCGCCTCGGTGCTCGAGCGCGACCGGCGACGCCGGGGCCTCGACGATGAGGTCGAGGTGAAGGACACCGAGGACGAGCTCGACGTCGTCCCCGAGCTCGCCGCGGCCGAGCTCGGCGTGGACGTCGCGGTCGAGGAGGGGGACCGCGTCCCCTGGCAGGAGCCTCCCGCGAAGCTCGAGGAGGAGGCCGAGGAGCCCACCCCCGAGGAGATCGAGGCGCTCTCGGCCGACATGATCGGGATCGACGACCCGGTCCGCATGTACCTGAAGGAGATCGGCAAGGTGCCGCTCCTGACGGCGGAGGAGGAGGTCGTCCTCGCCAAGGCGATCGAGCTCGGCGAGCAGATCGCGGAGGAGCCCTGGAAGGGCGTGCTCCAGCTGTGGGAGTGGACCCGCAACGACACCGAGCGCAAGACGCGGACACTGCACCCGCAGCACCGACTGCCGTACGGCCGGGAGGCAGACCAGACGATCCGGGAGGCCTTCCGCCAGGCGGAGGCCGACGCGCTCCTGGCCCAGGTCCCGGATCTTCACCTGGTCAAGGCGCAGCGCGAGGCGACCAGCGACGCGACCAAGGGCCTGCTGAAGGAGGCCAAGGCCCGGGTCCAGGCGTACAACGAGCAGCCCACCGCCGACGGCTTCACCGACCTCGTCGACTTCGCCTTCGTCTCCGTCCACAACGGGGACCTCGACTCGCGGGACAACCCCGGCCTGCGGGCCCTCTACGACTGGTCGCGCGAGGTGGCGCACGGGTACCTGCGCCGCTGGATCGAGGCCGGGAACGGCGCCGAGCTGCTGCTCGAGATGGGCTGGGACCCCGGCGTGCCGGTCGGGACCAAGCTGCGTGATCGGCGCGGCGTGCTGGTCCGCATGGGCCGCGACGCCCGCGAGCAGCTGACCAGCGCCAACCTGCGCCTGGTCGTGTCGATCGCGAAGAAGTACATCGGGCGCGGCATGAGCTTCCTGGACCTGATCCAGGAGGGCAACATCGGCCTGATCCGGGCGGTCGAGAAGTTCGACTACGAGAAGGGCTACAAGTTCTCCACCTATGCCACGTGGTGGATCCGGCAGGCCATCACGAGGGCCATCGCCGACCAGGCCCGCACGATCCGCATCCCTGTGCACATGGTGGAGACGATCAACCGGCTGATCCGTGTCTCGCGGGGCCTGCTGCAGGAGCTGGGCCGCGAGCCGACGGTGGAGGAGATCGCGGACGCGATGTCCAAGGGCCAGGAGATCGTGGTCACTCCCGAGAAGGTGCGCGAGATCATCAAGGTCAGCCAGGAGCCGGTCTCCCTCGAGACGCCGATCGGCGAGGAGGAGGACTCGCACCTGGGCGACTTCATCGAGGACCGGGCGGCGCTGGCGCCCGCAGAGGCGGCCAGCCACCAGCTGCTCAAGGAGCAGGTGGAGGCCGTGCTCGACTCGCTCACCGGTCGGGAGCGGCGCGTGCTGCAGCTCCGGTTCGGACTGGAGGACGGGCGCGCGCGCACACTCGAGGAGGTCGGCAAGGAGTTCAACGTCACCCGCGAGCGGATCCGCCAGATCGAGGCGAAGGCGCTCCGGAAGCTGCGGCATCCCAGCCGCTCGCGAAAGCTGAAGGACTACCTGGAATAGGGGTGGATCGCGCAGGAGAGGCAGATCGCCCAGGCCGGGGGGATGACTCCGGTTGGGGGGATGGCGCCGAAGAGTTGGTTCGCGCCGGCCCGCTCGGCTGCCACGACCGGGCGGAGCGCCTCGACGAAGTGGATCGCCACGACCGGGCGGCGTGCCCCGACGAAGTGGATCGCAACGACCGGGCGGATGGCGCCGAAGAGGTGGTAGGCCCCGGCCCGCTCGGCTGCCACGACCGGGCGGAGTGCCCCGACGCGTCGGCGGGCAGAGCCGTCGCGGCCGGCAACCGCCCCGGCGGTCGACCGCCACGGCCGGCAGGGCTGTGCTCGGGGGCCGGCCACGTCGTCGTGCACGCGAATCCCGCCCTGGTCTCGGCGTTCAGCTCCAGGATCGTGGGCATCCCGGCACGCGAAGGGCTGGTCGGCCTTCCGCGCGAGGCGTTCGACCTGCTCGACGCGGTGTTCCGGGACGGGCGGCCGCTCGCCCGCGAGATTCTCCGGGATGGGGAACCGTGGCGCATGACCGTGGTTCCGCGCAGGGATCCGGAGACCGGCGAGGTCTATGGGGTCGCGTTCTACCTCCGGTCTCACCGCGATCCCGCGATCTCCCGATGATCGCGCGGTGGCCCGGACGTACCTCGTGGTCACCGGGTATCGCACGGCGGCCCGGAGATCTCGCGTGGCCGCCCGCCATCAACGGCGTGACCTGATCGCCGCGTCACATCTACGGAGGCACCGCATGCCGCTCAACGCGTACGGGGTGCTGGCCACCTTCATGGCGGCTGGTGCCGCGATCGGATCCGCCATTGGCTGGCTGGTGGGGCCGCGCCGCTGGACGTCGCTGATCCTTCCCGTGCTTGCCGCGGTCGCGTCCCTTGGCACGATCGGACACCGGCTGCGGATCGGCTTCGGTCCGACCGTGCCGCTGTTCGGGTTCGATGTCCATCTCTTCTCGGACCTGGGGTTCGCGGCCTTGTTCGCGTTCGTCGCCGCAGTCGGGCAGCGTGCCGTCCTGGCACCTGGGCACCACGCCGGGCCAGGCGTCCCGGACGGCGAGCCGCCCCACTGAATCGTGACCCGGCTGCGTGTCGGGGCCGGGAGGTGTTGCCGGGCGCGCTGAGGGCGTGCTCACAGGAGGATCACCGCGTTGCCGTTCGGAGCGATACCTGACTGGAGCGCGGCAAGCGCGCCTCGGCCGTCCACCGGGAACGTGCCAAGGATGATGTCGGTGTAGTTGCGGACCACGAGTCGGTTTGAACGCGTGTCGGCGAGCAACAGGACGACGCTCCCGGCACCCCAGTCGCCCTGCTTGAGTGACACCCGACGTTCGAGCGACTGCAGATCGCGCACGCGGGTCTCGGCTTCCACTGCCACCTGCGTGCCCGGCCGGCCGATCACGGCGTCCCACGCACGGCGATCACCCGGCGGGCCCACCGGCACCTCCGTGCGCCATTGCCACCCGGGGTCGATGACGGCGCGCAGACGGCGCAGCAGGGCGACGTGGGCGGCGTCGCGGATCGGCTGCCCGCCGGGGTACGTGCGCACCGCGAGGTCGAGCCCCACGGCGGCCTCCAGTCGGGCCAGGACTCGGACCGAGACGTTCGGCGCGAGTCCCCGTTCGACCCGACTGACCTGGGAACGGGACAGGCCGATGGCGCGCCCGACGTCACACTGGCTGAGGCCGTGCTCGAGCCGCCCCAGTCGGGCCTCGTTCCCGAGCTCCATCAGCAGCGCCCGAGTGCGCCGTGTTGCCGTGTCGACCGGCCGCTCCCTGCCTGGCACGCTCCCAGTCTGCACGGACGCTCTCCATCTCCGTGGCACCCGCGCTTCACTCGCGTGGGACCGTTGTTGCACGCGGGCTGCTCGCGGGATACTCGCGGGCTCGACCCGAGTCCTGCTCCGCCTTCACCCACTCCGTGCAGCCTGCCGTACCCGATGGTGCCCTCCAGGGGACTGGGTCATGTCCCCACCGAGGCTGTGCCCGGAGCGGCCATCCAGCGACGTCCCGGCACGTGGTGGCCACCGGGCCCTTGGCGGAATGTCACCCACCGAGGGGACGATCCGCGGGACACGGAGCCGGGATGCGCGTGCACCAGATGCGCGTGCGCCAGATGCGCGTGCGCCAGATGCGCGTGCGCCAGATGCGCATTCGCGACGACGCGGACGCGTGCAGGCGTGGATCCTGACTGCCTCTGTGCGCCCCGTGCACAGCACCGTCCGGATGGAGGCTCAACCGGTCGTTCCCGTGCGCCTCATGCACCAGACCGGCGGGATCACGGGCTGGCCGGACCTCCCCGGGAACGTGGTCGTCGCTTGCGTGCACCACGTGCACTCGGGTCCGCCGCCGGGACCGAAGTGGTCTGCCACGTGCACTCGGGTCCGCCGCCGGGGCCGAAGTGGTGCACCTCGGCACGCTCACGGGATCTGGGGCCACGTGCCGCGCTCCACGGGACCCGGCGACGAACGGTGATGCGCGGGCGGCGCGCCAGGGGCGCGTCGGCCGTGAGCCACGATCGGGCGATCGGCGATGCGCGCCAGGGGCGGGTCGGCCGTCAGCCACGAGCGGAGGCGGCGGGCCCACTGGCAACGCGACCCGCGAGGGCGACCCGGGGCCGGCAATCCTCGACCGGCGAGCCCGACCCGCGATCCCCGACCCACAACCCGCGACCCGCGAGGGTGACCCGGCGCTATCCCTTGGTGGAGCCGAGGGTGAGGCCGCGGACGAACTGCCGTTGCAGGGCGAGAAACACGATGACGGTGGGGATGGCGGCCAGCAGGGCGCCGGCGGCGAGCAGGTTGTAGTTCGTGAAGAACGAGCCCTGCAGGTTGTTCAACGCCGACGTGATCGGCCGCTTGGCGCCCGACTCCATCAGCAGCAGCGCCCAGAAGAAGTCGTTGTAGATCCAGGTGAACTCGAGTGTCGCCAGCGCCGCAAGGGCGGGGGTGCACAGGGGCAGGATGACCTTGCGGTAGATGGTCCAGACACCCGCGCCGTCCACCAGGGCCGCCTCGTTGAGCTCCTTGGAGATCGTGCGCATGTAGTTGCTGAGCACGAACGTGCAGAAGCCGGTCTGGAAGACGACGTGGATGAGGATGATGCCGATGTACTGGTCGTAGAGCAGGCCGTTGTCACTCGGGAACATCCCGACGAAGGGCAGCTTGATGATCTCGGGGATCGGGATGGCCAGGTAGAGCCAGTAGAGCGGCACGATGATGACCTGGGGCGGCAGCAGGTTTCCGGCCGTGAACATCATCAGCAGGGCCACGTTGAACCGGAAGCTGAACCGCGACACGGCGAACGCGACCAGCGAGGCCAGGAAGAGGGCCAGGATCACTCCCGGGACCACCACGATCAGCGTGTTCAGGTAGTAGTAGGGGATCTCGGCCAGGCTCCAGACGTTGATGAAGTTGTTGAAGTTGAGGGCCGACGGCAGCGAGACGTAGCCGTGCTGGATCGTGTCGCTGACAGGGCGGAGCGCCGTGTAGAACGCGTACAGGATCGGGATGAGCCAGAGGGCCGCGGTCACGATCAGGAACGCGTGGAGGAGGACGCGCTGCGGCCTGATCCGGCGGTGCGCGCGGCCCGTCACCATGGTCGCGGCGGTCATGACTCCTCCCGGAAGACGCGGTTGAGGTACAGGATGATCGGGCCGAGCGAGATGACGAGCAGCACCACGGCGATCGCCGATCCGAACCCGATCAGGTTCGCCTCGCTGATCGAGTTGTTGGTGATCAGCGTGGAGAGCAGCTCCAGGCCGTTCTTGCCGTGGTTGATGATGTAGGCGATGTCGAAGGCGCGCAGCGACTCGATCACGGTCACCACGAGGATGACCGTGTTGATCGGTGCCATGACCGGGAAGACCACCCGGAAGAACGTCTGCCACTCGTTGGCGCCGTCGATGGCCGCCGCCTCGCGGAGCGTCGGGTCCACGCTCTTCAGGCCCGCCAGGTACAGGATCATGATGTAGCCGACCTGGCGCCAGCTCGCGGCGACGAGCACCGCCCAGAGGTTGAGCCCGGGGGTGCCCAGCCAGTCGATCGCGTTGGTCTGGGAGGTCAGGCCGAGCGCGCCGTCGATCAGGCCCGACGACCCGGGCGCGTAGAGCAGCTCCCAGATGAACCCGACGACGGCCAGCGACAGGACGACCGGCAGGAAGAACGCGTTCTGGTAGATGGCGCTGCCGCGGATGTCACGGTCCAGCAGCACGGCCAGGAACATCCCGAACGGCGTCGCGATGCACACGAAGAAGATCAGCCAGACCAGGTTGTGCTCGACCGCCGGCCAGAAGAAGAGGTACTGGGTGAACAGGAACGTGTAGTTCCGGAGACCGACCCAGTTCTGCGCCGTGATCGCCCCGATGCCCCGCCAGTTGGTGAACGACAGGCCGATCGAGGCGATCGTCGGCGCCCAGATGAAGACGAGATCGAGGATGGTCGGGATCCCGACCATCAGTGCCAGGACGATCTTGTCCCGGCGGGTCAGCAGGCTGTAGCGGTGGCGCACGGCCGCGGACACGCGTGCTCCCGCCCCCACGTCCGAGGTGGGGGCGGGAGCCGTGTCTGCGGATCGCGGATCGGCCACGGTGCCGTGCGCGCCTGGCTCAGGTCTCGGGCGGCAGCGAATCCCAGAAGTTCTGGATCGTCGTCTGCAGCGCCATCAGGTTCTGGTTCGGGTTGGCGAGGAACTTCGCGAGGAACGACTGCATGCCGTTGGCGCCCGCGAAGTCCGGCCGCGAGTCGCGGTCCAGGAACTGCGTGATCTTCTGCGCCTCGCTGACGATCTGGACGGCCTTCTTGTCGAGCGCCGAGTAGCCGCTCGTGTCGGTGTCGTTGGCCGTCGGGATGAGGCCGGTGCCCTGCTTGAACATGATGAGCTGGGTCGAGCCCTTCGACCAGAAGTCGAGGTACGCCTTGGCGTTCGCCATGTCCTCCTGGAGGGAGCGGGACTTGGCGCTCATCATGATGACGTCGATCGGCGCGTCCAGTGCCTTCTCCGCGTCGTACTGCGTCCCCAGGTAGGGGAACGCGAAGAAGTCCAGGTCCGCGAGGTCGGCGGGGCTGCCGGCTGCGGTGAACTCCTGCGACACGAACAGGCCGAGGAGGTACATCCCGGCCTTCTTCTGGATCAGCTTGTCGGCCGACTGCTGCCAGGTCAGGCCCGCGAACTGCGAGTCGCAGTAGGGCAGCAGCTTCGCCCACTGCTGGAAGACCGCGGTGACCTTCGGGTCCGTCCACTTCTGCTTGCCGGTGAGCAGGCCGATGTGGAAGTCATACCCGTTCAGGCGGAGGTCCAGGATGTCGAACGTGCCCATCGCCGGCCAGCCATCCTTGTCGCCGAAGGCGAAGGGGATGAGGCCGTCCTTCTGCATCGTCTGGCTGAGGGTGATGAGCTGATCCCACGTGGTCGGGATCTGGTAGTTGTGCTGCTGGAAGACGCTCTTGCGGTAGAAGACCGCCCAGGGGTAGTAGTCGATCGGGATCCCGTAGACCTTGCCGTCATTGCCGGTCACGGCGGTCGCGAACGCGCTCGTGAAGTTGCTCTTGACGGAGGACCAGACGTCGTCGATCGGGGTGACCAGGCCCTGGTCGGCGAAGAACCGCATGCGGTGCCCCGAGAACCAGAGGAAGTCGTCCTGCGGCGTGCCCTGCAGGTACGAGGTGATCTGGTCCTGGTAGGTGTTGTGGTCCACCGTGTTCATCTGGACGGCGACGCCCGTCGCCTGGGTGAACGCGGCGTTGATCAGCTGCATGCCCTTCTTCGGGGCGGGATCCGAGTTGTTGCTTCCGACCGTGACCTGGCCGGTGGCGCTGGCGGCCGGAGGCGGCGCGCTGGCCGCGCCTCCACCGGGGGCCGCGCTGGCGGCCGGGGCCTTGGTGGGGGCGGTGGTGGCGCCCGCGCCACACGCCGCGAGAAACGCCGAGACACCCGCGAGACCGGCGACGCCTGCCACTCCCTTGAGGACGGTCCGCCGGGATAGCTGGGTCGTCCCGGGATCCGGCAGCGCCGGTCCGCGCGGGGTATCGCCTGAGCTGGCCATCGATCGCGCCTCCTCTACCTGCGTCCCCAACAGAAAACGACAGACCCGCGCGGATTGTCCGTCCGCGGCATACCCGATGTCAAGGCTCCGAACAGGATCGCGCGTAAGTTCTCATTGTTTCCGTTGACTTCTGTTGGGTCTGGGTGCATCCTTCGCACGACACACGAAGATGAGGTGCGACGGGGTCGTGGCGGAGAGGCGGGCCACCTGGTCGCCCGCGGTCGGCGGCCGCGGAGGGTCGCTGAGGTGCTAGCCCGGCAGCGACAGGCGCGCATCCTGGAACGCATTCGCGAGGACGGCGCGGTCCGGGTGGCGGACCTCGTCCGGGAGCTCGGCGTGTCCGACATGACTGTGCGCCGGGACCTGGAGTTCCTGCACGCGCGCGGCCTGATCGAGAAGGTGCACGGCGGCGCCACCGCCGTCCCCGGAAGCGCGCTCTTCGAGCCCGGGTTCGCGACCAAGTCGGCGCTCCAGCAGGCAGAGAAAGAGGCGATCGCAGAGGCCGCGGTCGCGCTGGTGGACCCCGGCGTGGCGGTCGGGATCTCCGCCGGCACCACCACCTACGCCATCGCGCGGCGACTCGCCGAGGTGCCCGGACTCACCGTGGTCACCAACTCGATCCGCGTGGCCGACATCCTCGGTGAGGGGCGGGGTGCCGGCCAGACGGTCGTGCTCACCGGCGGCGTGCGGACGCCCTCGGACGCGCTGGTCGGCCCGTTCGCCGTCTCGGTACTGCAGAAGGTGCACCTCGACCTGGTCTTCATGGGCGTCCACGGCATGGACGTGCGGGCCGGCTTCACCTCGCCCAACCTCCTCGAGGCCGAGACGAACCGTGCGATGGTCGAGGCGGCGCGGCTCCTGGTCGTGACGGCGGACCACACCAAGTGGGGCGTGGTCGGGCTGAGCTCGTTTGCGCGCCTGGACCAGGCGGACATCCTGGTGACTGACGTCGGTCTTGCGCAGGATGCGCGCGAGATCCTCTCCTCGCACGTGCGACAGCTGATCCTCGCCGAACCCGGGGCCCCGGAGGTGGGACGCCTGCCGGAGGTGCCTGACGCGGGCGACGTGAACAGGGGCGCGGCGGGCGACGTGTCCGTCGCCGGAGGTTTCGCAGCCTCCGGGACGGGGACCGGCGCGATGCTCGCGACGGGTCGGGGAGGGGTCGCCAGGTGACCACGGGTCGGGCCGGCGTCGCTGTCCGCGCTTCGACCGATCCTCCGGTGGGACGCGCCGGCGCCGTGCTCTCGCAGCCACACCGCCGGTTCAACCCGCTTCTCCACGAGTGGGTGCTGGTCTCCCCGGAGCGCACCCGCCGACCGTGGCAGGGTCGCCAGGAGACGCCGCCACCGGAGCACCGCCCCGCCTACGACCCGGCGTGCTACCTCTGCCCGGGCAACACGCGCGCGAGCGGCGACGTCAACCCGTCCTACACCGACACGTTCGTCTTCACCAACGACTTCTCGGCGCTGCGCCCGGACACGTCCGCCGAGCGAGTCGTGCAGGGGTTGCTGATCGCCGAGGGCGAACCGGGGACCTGCCGGGTCATCTGCTTCTCGCCGCGGCACGACCTCACGATGGCGCAGATGAGCGAGGCCGAGGTGCACCGGGTCGTGGATCTCTGGGCTGGGCAGACCCGGGAGCTGGGCGCGACGTATCGCTGGGTGCAGGTCTTCGAGAACCGCGGCGAGACCATGGGTGCCTCGAACCCCCATCCGCACGGCCAGATCTGGGCGGGGACGGCGCTCCCCGTCGAGGGCGCGCGCGAGGACGACTCGCAGCGCCGCTGGCTCGCCGAGCACGGGACGCGCATGCTCCTCGAGTACGCGGCCCAGGAGCACGCGAGCCCGCGGGTGGTGGTGGAGAACGACGACTGGCTGATCCTGGTGCCGTTCTGGGCGGTGTGGCCGTTCGAGACGCTGGTGATCCCGAGGCGTCCTGTGCTGCGCCTCCCGGATCTCGAGGAGGAGCAGCGGCGCGCACTGGCGGAGGCCCTGATCGGCCTGCTCCGCCGCTACGACAACCTCTTCGGCGTGCCGTTCCCGTACTCCATGGGCTGGCACCAGGCGCCCTTCGACGCGGACGACCACGACCACTGGCAGCTGCACGCCCACTTCTACCCGCCGCTCCTGCGGTCGGCGACCGTGCGCAAGTTCATGGTGGGCTACGAGATGCTGGCGGAGACGCAGCGGGACCTCACCGCGGAGGACGCCGCGGCACGCCTGCGGGCAGCGTCGCCCGGGCGGCGGTCACGGGAGTCGCGGACGCCGCACGCCTGACCGGCGCCGTCCCCCGGGTGGCGGTCGCGCCAACGACAGTCGCGCCGGCCCAACGACAGGCCCGCAGGGCTGCCGGGCGTCGAGCGCCGGCATCGCGTGCTAGCGTGCCCGATCGTGGAGGTGGCGCTCGAGCTCTTCGCGCGCGCGGTCGTCGCGGCCGCGGCGCTCCTGCTGGCACTGGTCGGGCTGGCGCAGCTCGCCCGCGAGCAGGTGGCCGCGAGGCCCCGGCCCATCCTGCGCCACACCGGGCCGCTGGCGGCGGTCAACTTCGTGGGGATCGGCGGCTTCGTGCTGCTCGGCGCATGGACGGCCTGGTCGATGGTCGGCACCCTCGCGCTCGGCGGGGCGCCGGGCGACGTCGCGCGATGGGTCGGCATCCTGGTGCTGGCCGGAGGCGTGGCGCTCGCGGCATGGGGGATCCGGTCGCTCGGGCACCACCTCGCGTCGGCGGCGGAGGTGCGGCCGGACTCGGAGGTCGTGACGCGCGGCGCGTACGGCCTCGTCCGCCATCCGCTCTACCTGTCGATCCTGCTGCTGTGGGCCGGCGGGGCGCTGGCCCTTGGCAGCTGGCCGCTCGGCATCGGGTGCGTGCTCCTGGCACCTGCCTTCGTCGAGCGCTGTCGCCTCGAGGAGCGCCTGCTCACCGCTCACTTCGGCGAGGCGTACCTCGCCTACGCGTCGCGCGTGCCGATGCTGGTACCGCGGCCGGGGCCGGCACGGCACCGGCCCGAGCGGCCGCGCTGAACCGGGCTCCGCCCCGTCGGGTGGGGCCCCGGGACGACGGCCCGGGGCGGTCTACGCTGCCGCGAGCTGGCGGCTGGCGAGGGAGAGGCCGTTCGCGTCGTCGAAGAGGTGCAGGCGGTCCATGGAGACCCGCAGGTCCAGCACGTCGCCGGGGCGCACCCGCGCCGACGAACTGATCAGGGCGATGATCTCCTGCTCGCCCGCGGTCAGGTGGATCTGCTCCTCGTCGCCCAGGTACTCCACCACGTCCGCGGTGGCGCGCAGGGTGGCGTCGCCCGGCTTGGCGTCCCCGAGCTCGAGGTGCTCGGGGCGGATCCCCACCGTGACCTTGTCGCCGCTCATGGCCAGCACCGCATCGCGCAGCCGGTCGGGCACGGCGAAGGTGAAGGTCGGGTTGGAGAGCGAGACCGAGCCGTCCCGGCGCGTGGCGGTCATGTCGATGAAGTTCATGGCCGGCGAGCCGATGAACCCGGCCACGAACTTGTTGACGGGGTGGTCGTAGAGCTCCTGCGGCGAGCCCACCTGCTGGAGCAGCCCGGCGCTCATCACGGCGATCCGGCTGCCCATCGTCATCGCCTCGATCTGGTCGTGCGTGACGTACACGAAGGTGGTGGCGAGGCGCTGGTGCAGGCGCAGGATCTGGGCCCGGGTCTGGGCGCGCAGCTTGGCGTCGAGGTTGGAGAGCGGCTCGTCCATCAGGAAGACCGCGGGCTCCCGGACGATGGCCCGTCCCAGGGCGACGCGCTGGCGCTGGCCGCCGGAGAGCTGCTTGGGCTTGCGATCGAGCAGGTTCCCCAGGTCGAGGATCTTGGCCGCCTCCTGGACACGGCGCTCGATCTCGGGCTTGGGCACCTTGCGCAGCTTCAGGCCGAAGGAGAGGTTGTCCCGGACGCTCATGTGCGGGTACAGCGCGTAGCTCTGGAACACCATCGCCACGTCGCGGTCCTTGGGGGCCAGGTCGTTGACCACGCGGTCGCCGATCCTGAGGGTCCCCTCGGTGACCTCCTCCAGGCCCGCGATCATGCGCAGGCTGGTGGTCTTGCCGCAGCCCGAGGGACCCACCAGGACCAGGAACTCCTCGTCGCGGATGTCGAGGTTGAGGTCGCTCACGGCGACCACGTCGCCGTAGCGCTTCCACACGTGGTCGAACGTCACGGTTGCCATGGACGGAACCTCATCGTCGCGCTGCTCAGGTCGGCCTCGCGCGTCATGCGCCGGATGCTACCACGCCGCTCCGGCCCTCCCGGAGGGTTCGACGGTGTCCCGGGCCGACCCGATACACTCTGCGCACGTCGCGGAGGGACGCGCATGCTCGACATGGACGTCGTCGGATGGATCGTGGTCGGCTTCATCGCCGGGGCGCTCTCGGGGATGCTTGTTCCCGGCCGTGCGGCCCGCGGTTGCCTCGCCAACATCCTGGTGGGCGTGATCGGAGGGATCGTGGGCGGCTACATCGGGCGCCGGCTGGCGTTCGGCGACCCGCAGGGATTCCTCGCGGCGGTGGTGGTGGCGCTCGTCGGTGCGGTGATCGTGCGGCTGCTGCTCGAGGCGCTCTCACCGCGGGACGCGCGCTGACACCGGAGGCGGACTGGCCGGAGCCCGCGCCGGAGGACGTGGCATGAGAGAGCTGGCCGAGACCCTGGCAGCCTGGCGCGTGGATGGCGTGGCAGTCGGCCGCGCCGTGGTGGTGCGGACCTTCGGCTCCTCGCCGCGCCCCGAGGGGGCCGTGCTGCTGGTCGCGTCCGATGGGCGGATCGCCGGCTCCGTGAGCGGCGGGTGCGTGGAGGGGGCCGCTGCGGAGGAGGTGGAGCACGCGCTGGCCACCGGTCGCTCGCGGGTCGTCCGGTACGGGATCAGCGACGAGCAGGCGTGGGACGTCGGTCTCGCGTGTGGCGGCACGATCGACGTGCTCGTCGAGCCGCTGGTGCGCCCCGAGGCGGAGGCCGCGGCACGCGCGGCGGCGGGGACGGGATCCCCGGCGGATCGCAGGGCACGTGCCGTGATCACGCCGCTGCCCCCGGACTCGCCGGGTCCCGGGATCGGGCCGCACCGGCCCGGGACCGGTACGGAGCCCGCGCCGGTGCTCGTGGCCTGGGCGGACGGGCATCTCGACGGGACCCTGGGCGGTCCGGCGGGGGACGCCGAGCTTGCAGCCCGGGCCGCCGGGCTTCTCGAGCGGGGCACCTCGCAGACCGTCGAGCTGGGCGATCGGTCGTACTTCATCGAGGCGTACCCGGCGCGGCCGAGGCTGGTCATCGTGGGGGGCGTGCAGGTGGCGATCCCCCTGGTCGCGATCGCGCGGACCCTCGGATACGAGACCGTCGTGGTGGACGGCCGACCGGCCTTCGCCACGCGCGAACGCTTCCCCGACGCCGACGAGGTGGTGGTCGGCTGGCCCGACGAGGTCGCCGACCGGATCGGCCTCGGGCCGGCGGACGCGGTGGCGGTCCTGTCGCACGACGTCAAGTTCGACGAGCCGGCCATCGTGACGGCGCTGCGCCGGGGTTGCCGCTACGTGGGCGCCGTGGGATCCCGGAAGACGCAGGCCGACCGCCGCGCACGCCTGCGCGACGCGGGGCTTGCCGAGGCGGACCTGGTCCGGCTGCGCGGCCCGATCGGCCTGGACCTGGGCGGGCGGTCGCCGGAGGAGACGGCGCTCTCGATCATGGCGGAGGTGGTCGCGCTGCGGTACGGCCGGTCCGGCCGCCCGATGGTGGAGCGCGTCCCGGCGGTCGATTCCGCTGGTGCCGGTCCCGATGCGGCCAGCCGTGCGGCGGCCGGCTGACGTGGACCCGAAGCGGGTCGGCGCGGTCGTCCTGGCCGCGGGCGCGTCCTCGCGGTTCGGCGACGTCAAGCTGCTCGCCCCGCTCGAAGGGCGACCGCTGCTGCAGCACGTCCTCGACACGGCGCGGGCGGCCGGCGTGGGCGAGGTCGTGGTCGTGCTCGGCGACGCGGCCGACCGGATCGAGCGTGCCATCCGGTGGGGAACGGAGCGGCGGGTGCGAAACCCCGACCCGTCGGCGGGGCTCTCCAGTTCGCTGCGGATCGGACTGGCGGCACTCGGGGAGGGCTCCGACGCGGCGCTGTTCCTGCTCGGTGACCAGCCGCTCGTGCGGCTCGACGTGATCCGGGCGCTCGTCGGGGCGCGGCCGTCCGGCGCGGCGTCCGCGACTCGTCCCGTGGTGGTGCCGCGCTACGCATCCGGCGGCGGCCCCAACCCGGCCCTGGTGGACCGGTCCGCGTGGTGGCTGGCCGACGAGGCGTCCGGCGACCGGGGGCTGGGCCCGGTGCTCCGGGTGCACCCCGAGCTCGTCCTCGAGGTACCGGTCCCGGGGCAGAACCCGGACGTGGACACCCCGGCCGATCTCGCGGCCCTTGCCGGGACTGCGCGCGAGGGGCAGGAGGGCTAAGTCCAGCGCGGCGGCGCCGGGCCGGACCGGCGTTTGACCCCGCTCCCGGTCGCATCTACCATCCTCCCATCGTTCTTCCGCCTCGGGCGCTGGACGCGCGTCCCCCGTGAGCGCAACGAGGCACCCCGGGCGCTCGAACGTGCGGTTCGGCAGCCGCGCCCGCTCGACGTGCGGCTTTCCCGTCGGCCTTGACGGCCGGCGACTGGCAAGGAGGGGCGACCGACGGACGTCGCATCGGGACGCGTACCTGACGTTGCCGGCCGGCCGATGTCCTCCCCGCAGCCGCGCGACCGGCTGGGTCGCCGGATGCATGACCTGCGCATCTCCGTCACCGATCGGTGCAACTTCCGCTGCACGTACTGCATGCCGAGCGAGATCTTCGGGCGCGACTACGCGTTCCTGCCCCGCGCCGAGATCCTGACGTTCGAGGAGATCGCCCGGCTGACCCGCATCTTCGTGGGCCTCGGCGTCCGGAAGCTCCGCATCACCGGCGGCGAACCGCTCGTGCGCAAGGATCTGCCCGACCTGGTGCGGCAGCTGGCCGGGATACCCGGCGTGGAGGACATCGCGCTGACCACCAACGGCGCGCTCCTCGCCGCGCTGGCCCCCGCCCTGCACGACGCGGGCCTGCGACGCGTCACGGTCAGCCTGGACTCGCTGGACGATGCGATCTTCGGGGCCATGAACGGGGTGAACTTCCCGGTCGCGCGGGTGCTGTCGGGGATCGAGGCCGCGCGGCGGATCGGCCTCGCACCGGTCAAGGTCAACATGGTCGTGAAGCGCGGCGTGAACGAGGCGAGCGTGCTGCCGATGGCGCGGTACGCGCGCGACCACGGCCTGATCCTCCGGCTGATCGAGTTCATGGACGTGGGGCAGTCCAACGGGTGGCGCATGCAGGACGTGGTGCCCGCGGCCGAGCTGGTCGGGATGATCGACGCGGCCCATCCCCTGGAGCCGCTTCCCCCGTCCTACCCCGGGGAGGTGGCCACGCGCTGGCGGTACCGCGACGGCGCGGGCGAGGTGGGGGTGATCGCCTCGGTGAGCCAGCCGTTCTGCGGCGCATGCACGCGCGCCCGGCTCTCCGCGAAGGGCGAGCTCTACACCTGCCTGTTCGCGGCGGCCGGCCTGGACCTGCGGGCGCTGGTGCGCGGCGGCGCCACCGACGACGAGATCGAGGCGGTGATCGCGGGGCGCTGGGAGCGGCGGGCGGACCGGTACTCCGAGCTGCGCTCGGCCGAGACGGTCGGGCTGCGACACGTCGAGATGTTCGCGATCGGCGGCTGATCCACTGCTGCGCGGGCATCATCGAGCCGCCGGCGGCCTCAGTCCGTGCAGCGAAGCCCCGCGGCCGGCACGGTGCGGTCCAGCAGGTACCCGTCGACCGCGTTGCGCACACACGCGCTGACGAGGTAGCCCGTGTGCCCTTCGCCCACCCGGGTGACCAGCACGGCGGACGTGAGCTGCCGGGCCACGGATTCGGCCCAGGCGTACGGCGTGGCGGGGTCGCCCGTCGAGCCCACCAGCACGATCGGCGGCGCGCCGGGCGCGCTCACCGGCGCCGGGACCCGCTCGGGCGGCGTGGGCCAGTACGCGCACTCGACGTCGTTGAAGGCGAGGAGCCGGCCCACGCGGGGCGCCACCCGGGTGAAGCTCGTGGCCATGGCGCTGTAGGCGGCCGGGTCGCGCGGGGCCGGCCAGTCCAGGCAGGTGACCGCGTCGTACGCGTCGACCAGGTTCGAGTAGGAGCCGTCCGGGTTGCGCCCCCGGAGCGGATCGCCCAGGAGAAGCAGCAGGCTCCCGTCCCCGTCGCGGGCCATCGCGAGCGCGTCCGCCAGGACGGGCCAGGCAGCCTGCACGTAGAGCGACTGGGTCACCGCCTGCCACGCCTGGGTGGGGCCCACCGGCTCCCGGTCGCCGAGTCGCGTGGTGGGCACGGGATGCCGGTCGATTTCTCGCATCAGCGCGTCGAAGGCGGCAGCGGCGTGGCCGCCTGAGTGGAAGGGGCAGGAGGTGTCCGCCGAGCACTGGGCGAGGAAGCGGTCCAGGGCGCCCTCGAAGGCGACGGCCTGGTCACGGCGGAACGTCTCGAGACCCAGGCTCGGGTCGACCACGCCGTCCAGCACCATCGCCCGCACATGGGCCGGGAAGAGCGAGGCGTAGTCCTCGCCGATCATCGAGCCGTACGAGAAGCCGACGTAGGTGAGTTGCGCATCCCCCAGCGCCGCCCGGATCTGGTCCAGGTCGCGGGCGACGTCCTCGGTCGAGAGATGGGGCAGGAGGGCCGCGTTGCGCTCCCCGCACTGCTCGGCGAAAGCCCGGGAGCCGTCGAGCAGGTTCGTCAGCTCGGCGGGCGTGTCGGCGGTGGCGTCCTCGGGGATGAAGTGGTCCAGGTTCTCCTCGCAGCGGATGGGGGTGCTGGCGCCCACGCCCCGCGGGTCGAACCCCACGATGTCGAACCGGGCGCGCAGTGCGGCTGGGAAGACCGACGCGGCTCCCTGCCGCACGAAATCGACGCCGCTCTCGCCGGGACCGCCGGGGTTCACCACCAGGGAGCCGATCCGCTCCGCCGGGTCCGTGGCGGGCAGGCGGATGAGCGAGAGCCGCACCGTCGGCCCGGTCGGCGCCGCGTAGTCGAGCGGCACGTCCACGATCCCGCACTGGAACCCGCCGCCGCAGTCGCTCCACGCGATGGGCCCCTGCGGTGCCAGGGTGGGGGCGGGGGAGGGTGTCGGGGCCGGCGAGGCGACCGCCGAGGGGACGGCCGGCACGAGGGGCGTCGGGGTCGGCACGGCAGAGGCCCCGCACGCGCCGGCGACCAGGGCAAGGGTGATGGCCAGCGTGATGACGACCGGACGGGCGGTCCGGCTGTGGCGGCCCATCGGAGGACTGTACGGGATCGGCCGGCGCACGGCCATCCCCGGCGAGACGCGCGCAACGGGCGTGCGGGCACGGCGCGGGTGGCGCAGGATCGTGACCGCGCGGAGGCGGCCCGGAGCGGCGCACGACCGGGGTCGCCGGGGGCCGGAGGCGGCCGCCGTGCGCGGCGTGGCCGGGTCCCCGGCCCCTGGGAGTGGCCGGACCGACTGGAGGGGAGCGATGACACCGGCGGCCTTCGCGATCGTGGGCACGGGCTGGCGCAGCCGCTTCTACCTGCGGGTCGCCCGCGCGCTGCCCGAACGCTTCCGCGTGACGGGCATCTTCACGCGCGACCCGGCGCGGCGAACCCTGGAGCCCGAGTGGTCGGCGCCGACCCGCGGGAGCCTGGACGAGCTGCTCGCCGACCGGCCGTCGTTCGTGGTCGTGTCGGTCCCCTGGTCGGTCACCCCGGGGCTGCTCCGCGAGCTCGCCGATCGCCGCATGCCGGTCCTCGCGGAGACGCCGCCGGCCCCCGACCTCGACGGCCTGGAGGCGCTCGGCGACCTCTTCCGCCGCGACGCGCCCATCCAGGTCGCGGAGCAGTACCAGTTCCAGCCCATGCTCGCGGCGCAGCTCTCGCTCGTCGCCTCTGGACGGCTGGGGAGCGTGAGCGAGGTACAGGAGTCGGTCGCCCACGCCTACCACGGCATCGACCTGCTGCGTCGCTTCCTGGGCACGGGGCTGGGACCCGCGACGATCACCGCCCGCCGGTTCCGCTCGCCGATCGTGGCGGGACCGGACCGGAGCGGGCCGCCCGTCCACGAGGTGGTGGCGACGACCGAGCAGACGCTGGCGTGGCTGGACTTCGACGGGCGCCTGGGCGTCCACGACTTCGTGGACGACCAGTACTTCTCGTGGATCCGCGGCCGTCGCCTGCTGGTCCGGGGCGAGCGGGGCGAGATCGACGGCTCCACCGTGCGGCTCCTGCTCGACGCGCGCACCCCGGTCGAGATGGAGCTGGTGCGCCGGGACACCGGCCGGGGCGGCAACCTGGAGGGGCTGCACCACGTCGGGGTCACGATGGGTGCCGAGTGGCTGTACCGGAACCCGTTCGTCCCGGCACGCCTGACCGACGACGAGATCGCGGTCGCCACCTGCCTGGACCGGATGGTCGCCTACGTCGGCGGCGGCGAGGGTTTCTGCAGCCTGGCGGAGGGCGCCCACGATCACTACCTGGCACTGATGGTCGCGCAGGCGGCCGACGGGCCTGGCACGGTGAACGCGCCAGGCCTTTCCTGGATCCGCAGGACCTGAGCAGGGACGCGACCTGCGGGGCCCGAGGTCAGGGTCCGAGGCCGGCGCCCGAGGCCGGGGTCCGAGGCCGGCGCCCGAGGCCGGGGCCTCCCGGCCCCCTGTCGTACCATTCACGCTCCGGAATCCGCCGCAGTTCGCCGCCCTCGTCCGTCCTGGAGGCCAGGTGTCCCCGATGTCCCCCGAGACCGCCGTCCACGAGGGTGATGCCCGGCACGGTCCGGACACGCGTCCGATCGCCGGAGCGGTCGACGCACGCTCGCATCTCGACGCCGCGGTGGCCGAGGTGCGTGCCCGGCGGGACGCATGGGTGGCCACGCCGGTCCCGGAGCGGCTCCGCCTGCTGGAGCAGCTCGTGCGGGACGTGGCATCGGTCGCCGACGAGTGGGTCGCGGCCTGTGTCGCGGCCGAGGGCCTGGACCCCACGCGTCCCGAGGCGGGCGAGGAGGCGCTGGTCGGGCCGTACTTCGTGATCCGGAACCTGCGGCTGCTCCAGCGCTCGCTGGCGGACATTGCCCGGTTCGGGCGGCCTCGCATCCCGGGACGGATCGTCACCCGTGCGGACGGTCGCGTCACCGCCGGCGTCTTTCCCGGGACGGTGCTGGACCGGCTCCTCTATCCCGGGATCCGCGCCGAGGTCTGGATGGCGCCGGGGGTCACCGAGGCCGGCCTGCCGGCGACGCAGGCGCGCGCGTACCGGGACCCGCATCCCGGGCGGGTCTGCGTGGTGCTGGGCGGCGGGAACGTCTCGTCGATCGCACCGATGGACGTCCTCTACAAGCTGTTCGTCGAGGACGAGGTCGTCGTGCTGAAGACGCACCCGGTCAATGCGTACCTCGCCCCGATCCTGGAGCGCGGGTTCCGGGCGCTCGTGGATGCCGGCGTCCTGCGGATCGTGCGGGGCGGGGCCGGGGAGGGCGCCTACCTGTGCCAGCACCCGGACGTGGACGAGATCCACGTCACCGGCTCGGATCGCACGTACGAGGCGATCGTCTTCGGGCCCGGGGAGGATGGCCGCGCCCGTCGGGACCGCGGGGAGCGGGTCATCGCGAAGCGTGTCACCGCCGAGCTCGGCAACGTGAGCCCCGTCATCGTGGTGCCCGGGCGCTGGAGCGGCGCCGACCTGGAGCGGCAGGCCGAGAACGTGGCCACCATGCTCACCAACAACGCCGGTTTCAACTGCAACGCGGCGCGCGTCCTGGTCACCAGCCGGGACTGGGCGCAGCGCGACGCGTTCCTGCGGGCCGTGGGTCGCCACCTGGACCGGATCCGGCCCCGCCTCGCCTGGTACCCGGGCGCGCCGGAGCGGTACGACACGTTCATCCGGCGGCACCCGGACGCCCGGCTGTCGGGCCGCCGCGAGCGGGGCCCGGCGGGCGAGCGGCTGCCCTGGGCGCTCATCGCGGGCGTCGACGCGGACGACACCGACGACGTCTGCTTCACGAGCGAGGCCTTCTGCGGGGTGTTCGCCGAGACGGCGCTGCCGGCTCCCGACGCCGCGACGTTCCTGGACCGCGCGGTGGCGTTCGCGAACGGCACACTCTGGGGCACCCTCAACGCGACGATCCTGGTGGACCCGGCCACCGGGCGCGAGCCGGGTGTGGCGGCGGCACTCGACCGGGCGGTGGAGGCGCTCCGCTACGGCACGGTGGCGATCAACGGGTGGGCGGCCCTGGGCTACGGCCTTGTGGTCACGCCATGGGGCGCGTACCCGGGCGCCGACCCGTCGGACATCCAGTCCGGGGTCGGCTTCGTCCACGACACGCTGATGCTCTCGCGGGCCGAGAAGACCGTGCTCCGCGCGCCCTTCCGTCCGATCCCCAAACCGGTCTGGTTCGCCGGCCACCGGACCACGCACCGGCTGGCCCCCCGGCTGGCCCGGTTCGAGGCTGCCGGCGGCATGGCGGCGCTGGCGATGCTGCCCCCGATCCTGGCGCTCGCGCTGCTGGGCTGACCCGCCGTGGCCCGACGCGGCACGGCAGAAGCGAGGGGCGGGGGACGATGCGCGGCAGCGATCAGGGTGCTGCGGAACGGCGTGGTGGTGTCGCGGCCGGTATGGCGGGGCGCTACGATGGCCCCGCCGGCGCGAGCCGGCGAGGGAGGACAGCGCGGAATCGGAGGTCGGCATGCCCGGGTTCACGCCCTTCACGTCGAACTACTCGGACCTCTCCGACGCGAACGGGTACCAGTTCGAGTTCCGCTGCGACGTCTGCGGGAGCGGCTATCGCAGCGAGTTCATCCGGTCCCAGCTCGGCACGGCAGGGACGATCCTGTCCGGCGCGTCGGGCATCCTCGGAGGCCTGTGGGGCGCCAGCCGCGCGGCCGACACGGCCCGCGACGTCGTCGACCGGGGCGCTCGCGACGATGCCCTGAAGAAGGCCTCGAACGAGGTCATGAAGCTGTTCACGCGGTGCCCGCGCTGCAGCAAGTGGGTCGATGAGACCTGCTGGAACGACCAGCGCAACCTGTGCGTGGGCTGCGCTCCCAAGCTGGCGGGCGAGATGGAGGCGGAACGGGCCGCCGTCGAGCGCGACCAGATGCGCGAGGCGATGCGGGCGGAGACCATCTTCTCCGGCGACACCAGTGCGCGGCAGACGGTCTGCCCGGGCTGCGGCCGGCCGGTCGGGTCGGAGAAGTTCTGCGCGAACTGCGGCACGCCGCTCGGGACCGCGCACTGCACACAGTGCGGCGCGGAGCTCGCAACGGGGGCGCGCTTCTGCGGCAACTGCGGCGCGAAGGTCGGCTGACCGACCCTGCCGCCCGGCCCGGCGCCGCCGGCGGGTGGGTCATGGCCGCGACGTCGCAGCGCCGGGTCGTCGCAGCGCCGTCACACCGCCGGCGTCAGCCCACCAGGGCTCCGCAATCCAGGCAGAACCGGGCCCCCGGGGGCAGCGCGGAGCCGCATGACGCGCACCGGCTCGCGCCGGCGACCGCGGGTGTGGCGGGCGTGGTGCCCCCCGCCGACGACGCCGGCCCCGCCGCGGGCACGGGTCCAGGTGCCGCTGCGTCAGCGGAGCGCGGTCCCGCCGTCGACGCCGTCTCACCGGCCCGGAGGCTGCGGCCGCACCTGGGGCAGACCACCCACGCCGGATCCTCGATCACGGCCCGGCAGTCGGGGCAGCGTCCGGGCGCGAATGGGTCGGACGTGCCGCAGTAGGGGCACGCGGCGACGTCGCGCGTGATGAACTGCCCGCAGTGCGGGCACGGGTGCTTGTACTGCGGCATCCGCGTCCTCCCTCTTCCCGGCCGCCCGTTTCCGTCCGCGGGTTCTAGCCGCCGGGCGGCAGTGGTCCGGGTCCGGGCCCCTGCCCCGGCTCCTGCCCCTGTCCCGGCTCCTGTACCTTCCCCGGCCCCGACTCGTCGAGCCCGGCGATGGTCGCCTCCTGGACCGACCGGCCGGGCCAGGTCGCGGCGTCGTCCCGGCAGGCGGCGTGCCAGCGGACCAGGTCGTCGATCGCCGCCGACCAGCGGGCGTCGTGCACCACCCGCCCCACGAACCGGCCGCGCGCGGCGGCCAGCGAGGGGAGGGCCGCCAGCGCGAGGCGATACCGTGTGTTCTCGGGCAGCGCCAGTGCCGCGTCCGGCAGCCCGATCGGCTCGCGCAGGAACCGGATCTCCACCAGCGTGGCGCTGATGGCCGCCACCGCCGACTCGTACTCGTCGACCATCGCCGCGGCCGGCCGACCGTCGTACGCGGCCCTGGGCATCACGCCGAAGCAGTAGGTGGCATGGGCACCCTCGCTGACCAGCTCCATGGCGACGAGGTTGCCCGGCAGGGCGACGAAGAACCACGCCCGGTGCCCGACCGAGCCGGGACGGTCGGGCGCCAGCGCCAGCCACCGGGCCGTGCCCGGGCCGCCTGCCGCGTCCACCAGGGCCCGGTAACTCTCCGCGAAGGCCGGTTCCGAGAGGGCCGCGGCCTCGAGCGGCGCCCATGCGTCGCCGAGCACTGCCTCGCCTGCAGGTGCGCCATCGACGAGCAGCGCCGAGGCGCGATCCCGGGCCGCCAGCGGTGCGTCGGGTATGAGCGCCTGGACGATCGTCGCCGCGTCGGCACGGGCAGCATCGCGCAGCCCGCCGATGCGGTCGGCGTGGCGTCGGGCCGCGTCGCCCAGGCCGGGCATGGCGAGCGTGGGGCCTCCCCTCCAGCCGACCCGGACTTCGCCCCGGTCCGGTTGCACCTGCACGTCGGTGATCCGCCCACGGGGGACCGCGTACCACGGTCGACGCTCGTCGAGCGGCGCCAGCACGAGCCCCCGCTCGTGGTACGCGAGCTGCGCCACGGTGCGCTCCGGCGGCCAGCCCTCGTGCCTCGCTTCGGCCACTTCGGCCACTTCCACGAGCTCGATCGCCTCGCCCGGCGGGAGCTCGACGAAGCGATCTTCCAGCCGCTGGCGCAGCCGGCGGTCGCGCACCTCTCGGACGAGCTGCCCCTGGTGCTCCCCGAACGCCCGGCAGAGCAGGCGAGGGGAGGACGGGTCGCTGCCGAGGGCCAGGAGGGCGGTGCCTGCCTCGACGGCGATCGTCGACAGGTCGCGGTATGCCGCCTGCCCCGGAGGCCGGCCGGCGAACCGGTACGTGAACCCGTCGTCACCGAGGACCACCGTCAGCGGTTGATCGCCGGACGGAGCCCCGATCTCGTCGCTCCTCGTGGTGCCCGTGCCACCGACGAGCCGGCCGGAGCCCGCGAGGGTGAGCGGGTCGCGGCTCACCGGGCGGGTTCCACCGGCTGGCGGATGAGCGTCTTCATGCGCTCCGGCTTCGTTCGACCGGGGTCGCTCAGGTAGATCTCGTGGTGGCAGCCGCGGGCTCGCAGGCCGTCCTCACCGATCGCGCGATGGAGCCGCTCGATCGTGGGCCGCTCGGCGTCGTAGGGCCCGACGTGCATGATCTGCGCGGCCGGTCCCTCTTCCCAGCGCTCGCAGCGCACCCGGTCGAGGAGCGGAGGGCGCTTCCTCGCCGCGACATCCGCCCTGGCCGCGTCCACCTCCGCGTCGGTCGCCGCGTCCGGCACCGGCAGGAGCAGCCGCCAGTTCCACGCCCCTCGGACCCCGGGCCCGGCGTCGTACGCGTCGGGTGGGATCGGGCCGGGCTGGCCGATCCAGAAGAGACCCTCCAGCGCGCCGACCGGCGCCTCGACCCCGCGGCGCTTCAGCGCGAAGTGCAGGGTGTAGGCGAGCGGATACAGCGACGCGATCGCGTCGCGGAAGCCCTGGCTGCCCGGCGCGTCGGTGCCGTCGACCGAGAAGCAGCGACGCTCGGGTACGAGCAGCAGGCGCACTCGATCGGACCGGGCGACGAGCTCGTCCCGGTACCCGGTCGGGCGCTCGAACGCGGCGGAGGGCAGCTGGGCGACTGCCACGGGCATCTCCTCGGCGGGGCTGCGCGCAGCATGGCGGGAGCATTCCCGGCGGACAAGGGCCGGTCGGACTCCGGGACGGCCCGGAGGTGGCGCGCGTTCGCGGCCCGTCGGCGTCGTGGGACATGAACGAGCCCCGGCGGGAGGGTGCCGGGGCTCGTCGGTGGTCTCCGGGTCCGAGGAGGAGGGAGGAGAGAGGAGACGGGCACCATCATGCGCAGGGTTCCTGAAGCGGTCC
>JAJYKX010000181.1 GCA_021788175.1 Chloroflexota bacterium | reverse complement strand
GCGGCACCTGCCGCCGGGGGGAGGGTACGCGCCGCCGCCCGGGGCACCTCCGGCGGGCACGCCGTTCCGGACGTCACGCGACCTCGACGCGCGTCGGGCCGCCTACTACGGCGTGCGCGGGGGAGCGCCCGGCCAGGCGGGAGCGATCGCGGGCCGGCCCGGCGACGACCGACTGGGTGGCCGACCCGCCGGTGGCCGACCGGCCGGTGGCGGGCTGGTGGGCGGTGGCAGGCTGGTGGGCGGCGCACAGGTGGCCGGTGGCGAGCTGGTGGCCGGCGCACCCGGCGGTGATGCGGTGGCTGCATCGCTTCCCGGTCCTGCCGTGCCCAGCCCACGCATTCCTGCCGCGGCGACCCGCGGTCCCGGGGTGCCGCGCCCCGGGACGCCCACCGCGTCCGCCTCAGTCCGCGCCACGCTGCCGCCGCGCCCCGGGACGCCCACCGCGTCCGCCTCCGGTACGGGCGCGCCGCGCCCCGGGACGCCCACCGCGTCCGCCTCAGTCCGCGCCACGCTGCCGCCGCGCCCGGTGATCCCGGGCGAGCGGCGCTACCGGGACGGAGACCGGGTGCGCCATGCATCGTTCGGCGACGGCACCGTGGTCACCTCTCGGCTCACCCGTGACGACGAGGAGGTCACCGTCGCCTTCCCGGATCGGGGCATCAAGGTCCTGCTCGCGAGCATGGCGAACCTCGAACTGCTGGGGTAGGGGCCGGAGCGCGGCCCGGCCCCTCCTGGCGCCGGCCGCGATCTCATCGGCGGCACCAGGTCGGCCGCGATGTCATCGACGGCACCAGGCTCGCCGGGATCTCATCGGCGGCACCAGGTCGGCCGGGATCCTGCGATCTGGCGGCCTGGCCGCGCCACGGTCGGTCCAGCGCGGCCGATCCTGCAGGACGTGCGTGGGCAGAACCTTATGTCCGGCGCGAAGCCCCGGTGGCGCCTCGGCGCCCTCGTGCGGCACCCGCAGCCCTCTCCCACCTCCGCCGCTGAGCACGGGCACTCCCTGTTGATCCCGCTGGAGCGTGTCCGGCGGCGTCCATCGCGGGAGCGGTGCGGACTTACGGTTCTCCGGGCGCCCATCTCGCATGGATGGCCCCGATCCCCGCTCTCGCGCCGCCGCCCGACCCCGCTCTCGCGCCAGCGCCCGACCCGCGCCAGCGCCCGACCCGCGCCAGCGCCCAACCGCACCGCGGCCCCGCGCCAGCGCCCGACCGCGCCAGCGCCCAACCGCACCGCGGCCCCGCGCGTCCGGCAGGCGCGGCCGGCAAGCCTGGTCCCCGGCCTGCCCGGACCTCGCCACCTTCGGTCCGCCATGGGCTACGCCGTACCATTGCCGCCGTGGCCAGCATGGAGGACCCGACAGCGCGCGTCGCCGAGCTGCGCGCCCGGATCGAGCGGGCGAATCGCCTGTACTACGTCGAGGATGCGCCGGAGCTGACCGACGCCGAGTACGACGCGCTCATGCGCGAGCTCGTCGAGCTCGAGGAGGCGCACCCGGAGCTCCGCACGCCCGATTCGCCGACCCAGCGCGTGGGAGCCGCCCCGGTGGGCAGGTTCGCCGAGGTGCGCCACGAGCGGCCGATGCTGTCGCTCTCGAATGCCTTCGGCGAGGATGAGCTCCGGGCCTTCGACGCGCGCGTGCGGCGGGGACTGGGCCTGCCGCCCGCGCCGGAGCCCGCGTCGGACCTCCACTACGTCGCCGAGCTCAAGATCGACGGGTTGGCGGTCAGCCTCCGGTACGAGCGCGGGCAGTTCGTCAGGGGGGCCACCCGCGGCGACGGCACCACGGGCGAGGACGTCACCCCGAACCTGCGCACCATCACCGTGATCCCCGTGCGACTTCCCGAGCCGATCGACCTGGAGGTGCGCGGCGAGGTCTACATGCCGAAGTCCGAGTTCGCCCGGATCAACGCCGAGCGCGAGGAGGCCGGCCTGACCCTCTACGCGAACCCTCGCAACAGCGGGGCCGGGTCGCTGCGCCAGCTCGATCCGCAGGTGACCGCCAGCCGGAGGCTGGCCTTCTGGGCGTATCAGCTGCTCGAGGGAGAGCGGCGGCCCGTCCAGCCCGGTTTGTTCGATGTGGCGCCGGCGGGCATGGGCGCGGCAGGTATGGCGCCGGCAGGCATGAGCGCGGCAGGCTTGGGCGCGGCGGGCGCGGCTGGTGGCGCGGCTGGTGGCATGACCGGCGCCGGGGTCGCGGCCGGCGAAGCCGAAAGCCTGCCCGGTAGTCAGCAAGGCGCCGGCGAAGCCGATAGCCTGCCCGGTAGTCAGCAAGGCGCCGGCGATGCCGGCGGCGCGCCCGGCGATGCCGGGGGCTTGGGCGGCGGCACAGCCGGCGCGGCCGATGACGCCGGGGCCGCGACCGGCGATGCCGGGAGCCAGTCGGCGGCGCTGGCACGCCTCCGAGCCCTCGGCTTTCCCGTCGAGCCGCACCACGAATCCGGGCTGGACATCGAAGGGGTCGTGCGGTTCCTGGGCCGCTGGCAGGACGCCCGCCACGAGCTCGAGTACGGGACCGACGGCGTCGTCGTGAAGGTCGATCGCTTCGACCAGCAGGAGCGGCTCGGCATGGTGGCGCGGGCGCCCCGCTGGGCGATCGCCTTCAAGTTCCCGCCCGAGCAGGTCGAGACGGAGGTCGAGGACATCGTCCCGTACGTCGGACGCACCGGGACGCTCACGCCGGTCGCGCACCTCCAGCCTGCCAAGGTGGCCGGCTCGACCGTCGCCCGTGCCACGTTGCACAACCTCGACGAGGTGCGGCGGAAGGACATCCGGATCGGCGACCGGGTGATCCTGCAGAAAGCGGGCGACGTGATCCCCGAGGTGGTGCGGCCGCTCGTGGAGCGTCGCACTGGCCGGGAGCGCGTCTTCGAGATGCCCGCGACGTGCCCCGTCTGTGGCACGCCGGTCGCGCGCGACGAAGGGGCGGTGCGCCACTACTGCCCGAACCCGGCCTGCCCCGCCCGCGTCGTCCAGGAGTACGCGCACTTCGCCGGGCGCGGCGGGATGGACATCGAGGGAGCGGGCTGGGCCGTCCTCCAGCAGTTGCTCCAGCGAGGCATGGTGCGACGTCGCGGCGACTTCTACCGGCTGCGCGTGGAGGACCTCGAGACGCTGGAGCGGTTCGCCGCGAAGAGCGCCCGGAACCTGGCGGATGCCATCGAGCGGTCCCGGCGTCGCCCGCTGGCCCGGATCCTGAACGCGCTGGGGATCCCGCAGGTGGGCGAGCAGACCGCCGTGGACCTGGCCGCCTGGGTGGCGGCGACCTGGCCGCCGAGGGACGACGAGCCGATGGGCGGCCCCGACGGGTGGACCGCGCGCGTCTCCGGCGAGCTGGCCCGGGTCGCTCGGGACGCCCCGGACCGGTTCCAGGAGATCCCGGGTGTCGGCGCCGTGGTGGCCGACGCGATCGCGGGCTACTTCGCGGACGAGTCGACCGGGGCCATCCTCGCGGACCTCGTGGACGCCGGGGTTGAGGCGGAGCGGCCGGCGGTCCCGGTCCCCGGCACGATCCCGGAAGGGCCGCTCACCGGGAAGACCGTGGTGGTCACGGGCTCGCTCTCGGGCTTCAGTCGCCAGGAGGCCGAGGAGGCGATCCGCTCGGCCGGCGGGCACCCGGCCGGGTCGGTATCGCGCCGGACCGACTACGTCCTCGCCGGCGAGGCCGCGGGCTCGAAGCTGGCGAAGGCCCAGGAGCTGGGCGTGCCCGTTCTCGACGAGGACGCGTTCCGGCGGCTCCTGGCGGGCGAGTCAGCGTAGCGAGCCCGTCCGTCAGCCGGCAGCGGACGGGTCGACGACCTGGCCCAGGAAGAGGACGGCCCCCGTGGGCACGTCACGGACGGCGAAGAGGAAGGGCCGATCGACGCGCAGCGTGACGGGCTCGGCCGGCATCGCGGAGGCGGCCATCGCGACGGCCGTCGCCGCGGCGGCCTCGGTGCCCTTCTCGTCGACGTCGATGTTCGCCTGGTGCACCACGGCCGAGATGAAGAGCCGCTCGTCGGCGGTGATCCCCGAGAAGTCGGCCGTGCCCGGGTCGAACGCGAGGGGCATGCCGAGCGCGGAGAGCGCGGGGACGAGGTCCGCATCGGTCGCGGCAGAGAAGCGCGGCAGCCAGATGGCCACCTCTCGCTGCTCGAGCGACCCCACGATCCGGGCGAACAGGGGGCCGTCGAGCCCGCGCTCGAACGCGGCCAGGTCGTCGGGCACCACGATGGTCATCGCGAGCGACCCGCCCGCGTACGGCAGCTCCACGGCCTGCCACCCGGCACCGGCGGCGTAGCCCAGCTGCCGGACGCCGCCGGACATCGTCGGGACGTCCACCGTCGAGCCGTCGGGGCGCGTGAACGGGGCGGGCGCGGTGCTCTCCGGATCGAACGGGACCTGCCAGGGCGCCTTGAGGTAGACGGCGTTGACCAGGGTCAGGCGGGTCGCGGCGTCCAGGACGCCGGGTGCCAGCAGCTGCGGGATGCGGTCCTCGGTGCGCGCCTTCACCCAGCCGTTGATCAGGACCCGCGCGGCGTCGGGGTCGCGGCGGTAGTCCACGAGCTGGACCCCGGCACCGAACCGCGAGGCGAGCGTGTCGAGATAGGCCGGCTCGATGCGCATGCCCGCCTGCGCGAAGGACGCGTTGGCGACGTGCAGCGCCACCGTCAGCTGGTCGCCTTCCGGATCCCTGAACGTCTCGTTGCGTGAGGCGAGCGCCTGGTCCAGCGCGTTGATCCCGGCCCCGCTGCCGGACCCGGCACCGTGGAGCACGGCCGCCATCTGGGCCGCCGTCTCACCCCGGGCCCCGGCCTGTGCCATGGCGAGCGCGATGGCGATGCTGGTCGGCGAGATGACCGCGTTCGTGCCCGACGGCGCGACTCGGCGCAGGAGATCGAACCCGAAGGCGTCGATGGCCGAGGCGGCGTTCGCGGCGTCGGCCGGGGACGCGGATGCGCGCGGGACCTGCGCCACGGCCAGGGCGATCCCGGGCGTCGCGGAGGGCGACGCGCCAGCCCCGCTGCATCCGGCGGCCAGCACCAGGACGAGCGCCAGTAGGGCGAGTCGGGCGAGGGGACCGGACCGTGTCGTCCGCGGGGCGAGGGTCCCGGCGCCGTGCGTGCCGGGGAGGGGGATCTGGCGCTGGGCGACGAGCGAGCGGTGGGCGGCCGGTCGAGCATCCATGGCCTCGTGACGCCGATGCCGCGCCGACGGTTCCATCCCGGGGGCGCGGACGTTCCGCCGGTATGCCTCCGGTATCATGGCCGCATGGCCACCCTCTCGCGTTCCGATGTCGAGCACGTCGCCCACCTCGCACGCCTCGGGCTGTCGGACCGGGAACTGACCCTGCTCGAGGGGCAGCTCAAT
>JAJYKX010000180.1 GCA_021788175.1 Chloroflexota bacterium | reverse complement strand
GGACCCGCTCGAGGCGGCCCGCCGCGAGCTGGCGGAGGAGACGGGCTACACGGCGCGCAGCTGGGACGAGCTGGTGCGTGCGCACCTGTCCAACTCGGTCACCGACGAGGATTCCATCGTGTGGCTGGCCCGGGGCCTGGAGCCGGGCGTGCCGTCGCCGGAGGGCACCGAGCAGATCGAGCTGCGCTGGGTCGACTTCGACGAGGCGCTCGCGATGTGCCACGACGGGCGCATCACCGACGCCCTGACCATCCTGGGTATGCAGCGCCTGGCGCTCGACGGGCGTCGCACCGCCCGCTGACCGGAGCCCGCCGCCGTTCCGCCTCATACCCCGTGCCGAGCGCCGACTGGCGCCCGCTGACCGGCGCCCGCCGCCGTTCGCCCCGCCGTTTGCCGCGCCGGCGCCGGACATCCGGCCCCGGTCGGACATGTCGCAGGACCCTTGTGACCGCCGCCGGTCGGTCGGGATGATCCCTGCTCGATCCCGCCGAGGACCGGTGGCGCAGCGAGGAGACGCGGGTGGGCCAGCCGTTCGTCATGCAACTCGAGAACCGCGTGGGCGAGCTCGCCCACGTCACGCGTGCCCTCGCCGCCCGCGGCATCAACATCGAGCACGTCGTGGGCACCAGCACGGGCGACCGCATGTGCGCCCGCATCACCACCGATGACGACGCGGCGACGCGTGCCGCACTGCGCAGCCTCGGAATCCCGTTCGTGGAGGGTGACACCCTGGTCGTCGAGGTCGAGGACCAGCCGGGGGGCATCGCCGCCTTCACGGAGCGCCTGGCGGACGCCGGCGTCAACGTGACCGGGATCCTCACGGTCGGGCACCACGGCCGGTTCGTGCAGATCGCCTGCACGGTCGATGACGAGGCCACCGCCCGCCGCGCGCTCGGGATGCCGCCGGCGCACACCCCCGAACCCGTCGGCTGAGCCGGTCGATGCACGCCCGGGATTGACAGGGCGGCACCCCGGGGCTTTCATAGCCCGACATCAGAGCCGGCCGGCCGGCCACGGCTGCTCGGCGGGTCGAAAACGGCCCGCGCGGCCCGGCGGCGATCGGTCGAAGGGGGGGCCATGACCGGGCGCGTGCTGCTGCTGCTCGGCACCCGCAAGGGTGCGTACGTGCTGGAGGCCGACGGGGCCGGACGGGCCGATCGCGCATCGTGGATCGTGCGCGGCCCGCTGTTCGAGCCCTGGCCGATCAACGTCTTCCGTCAGGATCCGGCGACCGGCGTGCTGTACGCGGGCGGCGGGAATCCGTGGTACGGCGCGGCCGTCTGGCGCAGCCCCGACCTCGGCGACACGTGGTCCCACTCCAGTGCGGGCCTGACCTACGGGGAGGGCGGCCCCGCGGTGCGCGCGGTCTGGCAGATCACGCCGGCGCACGGGGCGCTGTACGCGGGCGTGGAGCCCGCGGGGCTGTTCCGCTCGGAGGACGGGGGCGAGACCTGGCGGCACATCGAGGGGCTGACCAACCACCCCACGCGTCCGACCTGGCAGCCCGGGGCGGGGGGCCTGATCTGCCATACCGTCCTGTCCGATCCCGACGACCCGTCCCGGATGTGGGTGGCGATTTCCGCGGTCGGCTGCTTCGCCACCGAGGACGGTGGCCGCACCTGGGATGCCCGCAACCGCGGCGTGCGCGCCGACTTCATGCCCGACCCGTACCCCGAGACGGGGCAGTGCGTGCACAAGATGGTCCTTGCCCCCGGCGCGCGCGACCGGCTGTACCAGCAGAACCACTGCGGCACGTACCGCACCGACGACGGCGGCCGGACGTGGATCTGCCTTGACGAGGGGCTGCCCTCCACCTTCGGCTTCCCCGTGGTCGCACACCCGCGAGACGCGGACACGATCTTCACCATCCCGCTCAACGGTGCCGACCGCGGGCGGGTGATGCCCGACGGTAAGGCGGCGGTATGGAGGACGACGGATGCCGGCCGCAGCTGGACTGCGCTGCGGGACGGCCTGCCGCAGGCCAACGCCTTCGTGGGTGTGCTGCGCGACGCGATGGCCACCGACCCGCTCGAGCCATTCGGGATCTACTTCGGGACCAGCACCGGGCAGGTCTACGCCAGCGCGGACGAGGGGGAGACCTGGGGCCGGATCGCGGACCTGTTGCCGCCCATTCATTCGGTGGCCACGGCGATCGTGGCCGCCTGAGCCGCACGTGGCCACCGTGATGCTGCCGCGCTCGCTCGCGGCGCTCTTCCCGGGAGCCCAGCGCCGGGTGGAGGTCCCCGGCGTGACCGTCGGCGCGGTGATCGAGGCGCTCGACGCCCGCTGGCCGGGGATGCGCGACCGCGTCTGTGACGGCACGGGGACGATCCGCGCCTTCATCCACGTCTACGTGGACGGCGAGCCGGCCGAGCTGTCGACGGCGGTCTCCGAGCGCTCCGTCGTCCACGTGATCCCGGCGGTGGCGGGAGGGTAGCCTGGCTTCCCGTTCCGCGGAACCGATGCCGGACAGGCAGATGTCGGATGACTATGCTCGGGCGCGTCCGGATCGGTGACGGTCCGGGGCTCCGGCACTGGCTCGGGCTGCAGGGGGGGAGGTCGCTGGCGGTCTCGGGGCAGCGTACCGCGTGTCGGACGGGAGGCGCCCACGCGCACGTCTCCGCTGCTCGAATGACCCGTGGTGGGTCGATCGAGAGGCGAGGTGACTCATGGTCAGCTCCGCGTCCGCACACGATGCCGCCCCTCCCGCTGCCACCGACGTCGGCGAGTACGCGGCCTTCAAGGTCGAGCAGCGCGGCATCGACCTGATCCCCGACGCCGAACGGGCGATGAGGCCGTCCGGCCTCTTCTGGCTGTGGGCCGGCGCCGTCTTCAACGTGGAGTTCTTCTTCTACGGGTTCCTGATCTCCAGCTTCGGGCTCTCGTTCGGCCAGGCCCTGCTCGCGATCCTGGTGGGGAACGTCTTCTACGCCCTGCTGGGGCTGGCCAGCCTGCAGGGTCCCGAGGTGGGCAGCACCGCGTTCGTGATCAGCCGGGCCCCGTTCAAGCACGACGGCAACCGGGTGGTCGCGTTCTTCAACTGGTTCACCCAGGTCGGCTTCGAGATCGAGGGCGTCTTCCTCGTCGTCGCCACCGCGCTGTTCCTCTTCTCACAGTACGGGCAGAGCCTGTCCGCGCCGGAGAAGATCGTGGTGGTCATCCTGGCCTCGGCGGTGCAGCTGCTGATGCCGTTCTTCGGGCACGCCACCATGACCCGCGTCCTGCGCTACCTGTCGTACGTCTTCATGGTGCTGTTCGCGATCCTGGCGATCCTCGTGCTGACCAGCCACTTCACGCTCTCGTTCGCCGCCAAGGCGTCCTGGGCGGACTGGACCACCGCGCTGGTGGTGATCATCTCGGTGGGCGGCCTGGGCTGGACCGAGAACGGCAACGACTACTCGCGGTATCTGCCGCGGACCACGTCCAAGTGGCGCACCTTCTGGGCCGCCACCCTGGGCGCCGGGATCCCGTCCCTGCTGCTCGAGGTCCTGGGCGCGCTGGCCGCCACGGTCACGACCAAGACCCTCAACATCCAGGGGCTGGGCGTCCCGAACGTCTTCCCGGCCTGGTTCCTGGTCCCGTTCCTGCTCTTCGCGATCGTGCAGCTCTTCGCCATCAACACGATCGACCTCTACTCGTCCGGCGTGACGCTGCAGGCGCTGGGCCTGCCGATCAAGCGCTGGGGCGCCGTCATCGTCGACACCGTGATCGTCGCCATCGTCACCGCCCTGGTGCTCTTCAACGGCAACTTCTACGACGACCTGACCGGCTTCTTCCTCTACATCGTGGTCTGGCTGGCCCCGTGGTTCGGGATCATGATGGCCGACTACTTCATGCGCCGGCGGCGCTACGACCGGGAGGCGCTGGCCGACCCGGCCGGCAGGGGGGTCCGCTGGGTGGCGCTGATCGCCCAGGGATTGGGGATGATCGCGGCCCTGCTCTGGATCAACGCGTCCTTCGCGGTGCCCTCGTTCGTGGGTCCGCTCTCCAATGCGATCCCGTCGCTCAAGGGAAGCGACTTCAGCTGGCTGACCGGGATGGTCGTCGGCGCCGTCGCCTACTGGCTGCTGGCGGGTTCGCAGGTGCGCAGGGAGGCGGAGCGCACCGCAGACTGACCCCGGTTCCGGCTCGGGCCGCGGTTGCGGTTGCGGTTCCGGTTCCGGTTCCGGCCCGCGGATCCGGCCGCGATCGCGGATCCATCGACACGCACGGAGCGCCGGGTTCCCCGGCCTGGCGCTCCGATCGTTTCGGGACTGGGCCCCTCTCCGTCCCGGAACGCGCCCCTCGTCGTCCGCGCCGACGGCAGCCCAGCGGAACACGCGGCCTCGCCGGCCTGACCCAGCGAGAGCGCCAGCTGCGAGGCTGCGTGTCGGCTTGATCGGAAGTGGAGCGGGAGACGGGTCTCGAACCCGCGACATGCAGCTTGGAAGGCTGCCGCTCTGCCAACTGAGCTACTCCCGCCCGCACGGGCACGCGCCTGCGTACCCTACCACGCACTCGCGACCGGACGCGGGTGAGCGGTGGGTGGCGCCCGGTGCAGCGCGGCCGGGGTCGGACCCGACGGGCCGGGTGCGACGAGCGTCCGCGCTCGCCGGCTGCGCTCGTCAGGCGGCGGTGGCGAGATGGCGCTCCCGGATGGCGGCGCGGTGCGCTGCGTCGAAGGCCTCGTGCAGGCCGGGAAACAGGGGGCGATCGTCGCGCGGGATCCATCCCCGACGCACCTCGGCATCGGTGGCCACGACGAAGGCGCGAGCCGGAACTCCGACCTCGACCTGGATCGCGGCGAACCGGCCGGTCGTGAGTCGGGCCTGTTCGATCTTCAGGCGGAGTCGAGGAGAGGGTTCCGGATGAGGGGATGGGTGATACGACATGGGATCTGCTCCTTGACAGGATGGGTTGCGATGCAGGGGGATGCGCCGACGGGTGCCGTTCGACGCATGCATGGCCAGGTTCCTCCGGGTCTCTCGCCGATCGTTGACCGCCGCGTTCTGGATCGATCGCGGGTTTCTGGATCGATCAAGAGACCCGCACCGATCATACCCCAGCGGCGACTGGATCGGTCAAGAAGCAGCCCGCGCGTGGCATGTGCACGCCGGCGCCGGATGGGGCACTCTGCAGCCATGCAGTCCCACATCCGCGGGCCTGTCCGGCCCGGCCTGATCGCGCTCAGCGCGCTGACGCTCGCCGCCGCGCTCGTGGGGGCGTGCGGCGCGACACCCGGGACGGGCGGCGTCGCGAGCACTGTGCCGGCGGCCGCCCGGGGCTCGGTCGTCCCGATCCCGATCGCGGGGTCGGCGCTCACGGACTCCGAGCTCGCGTTCTGCAACCAGTCGGTGTGGGCGAACCTGGCGACCGCCGCGACCGTCACCGGGAT
>JAJYKX010000179.1 GCA_021788175.1 Chloroflexota bacterium | reverse complement strand
GAGATTCGCCTGACGCCGAGCGGCCCGTCGTGTGCAATGCCCAGCGTTCCGGACGTGTCCATCTCAGATGCGGCGAACCTCCTTCTGTCGCACCGTCCAGCGGCAATCGGCGGGCAAGTGGCGCTGACCTCTTCCGGTTTGATTGCCCGCGTAGGCTGGTCTTCATGGTGTGGAGCTACGCCTGCCGCTCCGATGGCGCTCCATTTGGGTCTGGAGTTCGGTTCCGCCATCGTCGTGTCGCTTCCGATCGGCTTCGGGGCGCACTGCGAGGGCGTACCTGCGACCGTGAGCATCGACCCGCTGTTCGTGCCCGGTGGTTGATCACCGGTGGGAACGGCGACTTGGTACGAGATACTGTTCAGCTCACCGTCGACGTTCCATTTCTACGTGAACCGCTCCCATTGGTTCACAGCAACCGACTCTGTTCCTCCGACGCAGTATCAGTTCTTCGGCGAGACCCACGATTGGGATTGTCCCCGGTTCTGTTGAAGTAGGGCGGTGGTCCGCCCGCTGAGGCCTTGCCTCTGGGAAGGTTCGGGTGTCCAGCAAGACGCCCGCCGCAAGGAGGACCACCGTGACACGCAAGATACCCGTCCTGAGCGTTCCGGAGCCAGCCCTGGCCGACGTGGCCGGGTCGATCAAGGACGGCCTGCTCGCCTTCGCCTCGGCGACCGGGCTGCTGGTCATGCACCAGCTGCTGGAGGCCGAGCTGGCGGCCCGCATCGGACCCAAGCATGCGAGGCTCCCGAACCGGGCCGGCAACTGGCACGGCAGACGATGGGCTCGGTGAGCCTGGGCGGTCGGAGGGTTAGCGCGACCCGACCCCGCGGCCGGACCATCGACGGCGCCGAGATCAGCCTCGACACCTGGGCCGCCTTCAGCGCGACCGACCTGCTCGACCAGGTCACGGTCGAGCGGATGCTCGCCGGGGTGGCCACCCGCCGTCACGCCGACGTCGCCGAACCGCTGGGCGCCGAGCTCGAGGCGCGGGCCAGGGGCACGAGCCGCTCGGCCGTCTCCCGCCGCTTCGGCCGGGCGACCGAGCGTGCCCTGGCCGAGCTCATGGCCCGCGACCTCTCGGATCTGGACGTCGCGGTGCGCATGGTCGACGGCATCGCCGTCGCCGGCATCGCCGTCGCCGGCCAGAGCTGCGTCGCGGCCCTGGTCATCACGACCGACGGCCGCAAGGTCCCGGTCGGGCTGTATCTGGGCGACACCGAGAACGCCACGATGGTCACCGCGCTCCTGGCCGACCTCCAGGCCCGCGGGCCTTCTCGGCGGCTGGCGGCCTGCTCGTCGTCATCGAGGGCGCCAAGGCCCTCGCGGCCGGCGTCCGCCGCGTCTTCGGCGAGGCGGCCCAGATCCAGCGCTGCACCCTCCACAAGCGGCGCAACCTGGCTGACCACCTGCCCAAGGCGCTCGCCGCCCGGATCGACCGTCGCTTGGCCCGGGCATTCAACGACCCCGACCCGGGAGCCGGTCTCGCCCGGACGAAGGCGATCGCCGCCAGCCTTGAGGCCGACCATCCCGACGCGGCAGCCAGCCGGCCACCTCGGCGACGAGCCGGCCATACACGGCCGGCCCACGACAGCATCCGGAAGGGTGGTAGACACCGCGAGTATAGTCAGCGAGTTACCAATCGCATGGAGGTCTGGACCATGGGTCCGCTCGAGCACGTGTCCCGCTCGGTCGGTGCCGAGGTGGGGCGTCGTCGGTTCCTCGCTGGCTCGTTGACATGGCTAGCGGGCACGGCTGCGGTTCTTGCCGCTCCCGGTCTGGCCCGGGCCGCCGACACAGGAGGCGCCCTCCCGCAAGTTCGTCCGGCTCAGGACACTGGAGCGAGCCCGCAGACCTGCGGCATCTACTGCTACACCTCTGATTGCGGCTGCTGCCCGAACTGCTGCGGCACCAACACTGGGGCGCTTTACAAATGCGTCGACCAGTGCACCCAGCAGGTCACCTACTACTGCTTCAACCTGTGCTCGTCGTGCCTGGGCTTCTGCTACTCGAACGCCTGCTGAGACCGCTCGACATGTCGACGCTGGCATTCGTTGTTGGGGCCCTCGGACTGGCCGTCTCCATCGTGGCGCTAGCGGTCGCGGCGGGGACCGCGGCTCGCCTCGAGCGGCTCGAGGCCGCGCGCCGCATGCCCGACCACATCGGCGTGCCGGCCGGGGCTGCGGTGGCCCCAAGCGCGTTCGACCAGGTTCTCTCCGCCGAGCAGGCGGCACGACTCGTCGAGGGTCCCTCCCTGGTGCTCTTCGTGAGTCCACAGTGCGCACCATGTCGCAGCCTCGTCGAGAACGCACCAGCGGAGCTTGCGCCGGGCTGGGTCCTCGCCGCCGTCGAGCCAGACGGAACCTCGGAGAGTGACAGCCTTCGCCATCGTGGTCAGCTGTCCGGTCTCTGGCTGGTGGATGCGGGCGGCAAGATCAAGGATGCATTCGACACCGCGGCGACCCCTCACGCGTTCTTCGTCCACCATGGGCGGGTGATCGATCAGGTCGTCGGGGCGGGCGTCGACGATGTCAGGACTCATCTGGCATCGCTCGGGTCGCCCGCCCCCGCCTTCTAGCACCCGTGGCGCTGTCTGGTGCCCTCGCGGCGCTCCTGCTCTCCGGGCCGAGTCATGGCTATGAGTTGCATGCCACCCTGGAGGCCGAGCTCGGCTCGACCTGGGTGACACGACCCGCGCAGGTGTACCTGACGCTCGGACGCATGCATCGGGACGGGCTGGTAACGAGCGAGCGCGTCCGGCAGGAGACGCGTCCCGACCGACAACGCCTCACCTTGACCGATGCGGGCCGACAAGCCGCGGAGGCGTGGCTGGCGGGCGGCCCGGCCGACGAACTCGTGGTCCGCCTGGCGGTGGCCCGCCTGGTCGTCCCGGACCGGGTGCCGTCGCTGCTCGGCACGATGATCGAGGAGCGCACGGCGGCCCTGCACCGCCTGCGGGGCGCGCGAGCGGACGATACCGGGGGCTTCCGCGCCGAGGCTCGCGACGCCGAGATCCGCGCGGTCGAGGGGCAGCTCCATTGGCTTGAGGGGCTGCGCGGCCACCTCGGCGAGCTCGTCGCGCGACCGCGCGTGAGGCCGGCAGATGAGCGCGCCGCTGAGCTTGCCTGAGCGCCTGCCGGCGATCTCACTCGACGACGTTTCGCGCACGTACACGAGCGGCGGCAGCAGCGTGGCGGCGCTCGAGCAGATCGACCTGCGCATTGCACGCGGTGAAACGGTCGCCATCACCGGGCCGTCGGGTTCAGGCAAGACCACCCTGCTCAACCTCGTCGCCGGGCTCGATCGGGCGACCAGCGGCACGATCACCGTGCTCGGCATGCGCGTCGATGGGACGTCAGAGCGCGAGCTCGCCGAGTTCCGTGCCCACCATGTCGGCCTGGTCTTCCAGGACCCCCACCTGCTCTCCGGACTGACCGCGCTGGAGAATCTCGTGGCGGCGCGCCTGCCATTCGGGCACTGGCGCGACCTGCAGGCCGAGGCCCGGCGGCTCCTGGCCGAGCTCGGCCTGGGCGAGCGCCTCGACGCCCCACCCTCGCGTCTCTCGGGCGGCGAGCGCCAGCGCGTCGGCCTCGCCCGGGCCCTCATGGGACAGCCCGAGCTCCTGCTTGCCGACGAGCCGACAGGCAACCTCGACGCGGCTACCACCGAGGAGCTGATCGGGGTCCTCGAGCGGGTGCGCCGCGAGCACGACCTCACGATCGTGGTGTGCACGCACGACCCGGCGGTGGCCGCCTTCGCCGAGCGGGTGGTGCGCCTGGTGGGCGGGCGGGTGGACGGCCAGCAGCGCCTCGATCGGCCGGGGCCGCTCGAGGTCCGCTCGTTGGAGGAGCGATGATTCGTCTGGCCACGCGCGGCCTGCTCGCTCGACGGGTGGCCACCGCGCTGGCGGCCGCCGGGCTCCTCACCGCGGTGTCGGGCTTCCTCGTTCTGGCCGGCGTGTCGCGCACCACGCAGGCGGTGCTCAGCGGTGACATTGCCCAAGCCTGGAACACCCCGTACGACATCCTCGTGCGCCCGATCGGCTCGCAGTCGGCGCTCGAACAGAGCGAGGGCCTGGTGCGCCCGAACTTCCTCTCCGGGCTCACCGGCGGCATCACGGAGGCGCAGCTGGCGGCGATCCGTGCCATCCCGGGCGTGGCCGTCGCGGCACCCATCGCGGTGGTCGGGTTCGTGCAGTGGCCGGCCGCGTTCCCGGTGGACCTCGCGGGCGCCCTTGGCTCGGGGCCAATCACCGTCTTCCGCATCGAGGCGCAAGCGTCTGGTGAGGCGGGCCTCTCGCACTATCCGGCGGCAGCCGCGCAGTACCTGGTGGCCGCGCCGCAGGGCCGCATCGTGCAGCCCGCGGCGGCCCGGATCGGCGCGCCAGCGGCTCCCGTGCTCGAGGTGGGGACAGCCCGCATCGCCTGTACCCCGACTGTCGCGTGCTGGGGCGGGCTGACCCCGTCGGCGTCGCTCGAGGGCGCCTTCCGCTCGTCGACCCCGGGGCTCGATCTCAGCTGGTCTGAGCCGATCATCGTGGCCGGCATCGATCCGGTGGCGGAGGCGCAGCTCGCCCACCTCGATCGCTGCGTGGTGTCAGGCCGCTACCTGGCCGGTTCCGACGTGCCCGCAACGGCGTCCTCGCCGGCCGGGCCACAGCCCACCATCCCGGTGCTGGTGAGCGATCGCAGCTTCATCGACGAGACGATGACGATCACCACCGAGCGGGCGGCCGACCCGGCCGCGGTGCTCCGGGGTGCCGGTCCGGAGGCCATCTCGAGCTGGGCGCCGGTGGCGACGCGCACCGCGACCGCCAACGACGCCTACCAGGCCTTCCTCGCGACGCTGGCCCACGCCGACTACTACGACGCCTCGCCGCACTGGACGGCCGGTCAGGTGACGTACCGCCAGGTCGGCCCCGATCGCCTGGCGGCGCAGCTCCAGCCGCCCGATCCCGCCATCTACAACAGCTCGGTGGTGCAGCAGTCCAACGGCCAGCTGCAGAACCTCGCCCCGGTCGAGGCGTCCGGCGACTGGTTCCGGCAGGTCAGCCGGGAGGACCAGGTGCCGCGCGGGGAGCTGTTCAGCCGCTGGGCGCCGGTGGGCGAGTACAACCCAGACTGTGTGCCGGGCTTCAACCCCCTGGCGGGCGGGCGCCTCGAGACGTACGGCCTGCCGCAGGTGACGCTCCCCGACGGCCAGGCGCTGGGCCCCACCCGATCGCTCGCCTCATATGTCAACAGCCCGCCGCTCGTGCTGACCACGCTCGCCGGTGCCGCCTGGCTTTCGGATCCGGCCCGCTTCACCAACGCCCCGGGCGATGCCTTCATCAGCGCGATCCGGGTCAAGGTGGAGGGCGTCGAGACTCCGGGATCGGCGTCCGAGGCGCGCCTGGC
>JAJYKX010000178.1 GCA_021788175.1 Chloroflexota bacterium | reverse complement strand
GCACGCGACGACGGTCGCGCCAGCGTCGGCCACCGCGTCGAGCAGGTCGCGGCCGCCGAGCCGGGGGCCCGTGCCATCCAGCAGCAGCACCACCCGGCCCTCGATCGTCTCGACCGCGGCGGTGTCAGTCATGCGGCGAGCTTCGGTGTCATGCGGCGAGTATCGGGCACCGGCCACTGGTTCGTATGCGCCGCGTTTCTTCGCGAGTGGCGGTCGGCCGAACGCATCTGCCCGCGGGTTCTCAGTCGAGGCGCAGGTCGGAGAGGAGCGCCGCGATCTCACGGGCGTTGGTCGTCCCGTAGTTGGCGAAGCAGTTGTTCATCAGCACGTGGGTCTCGCGGGTGCCCAGCGCCGCCTCCCGGATGCGTGGCACCCAGGCCGCCAGCTCGTCGCGGTCATAGAGGTAGCGGAACCGCTCGACCGTGGGGATCCCCTGGGCCTCCCAGGTGTCCGCGCGACGCCCGTGGAACCGGACCAGCGCAAGCTCGGGCGAGGTGACTGCGGCCACCGGCGGCATGCTGCTCGCGAGCCCCTGCGGGCCATCCACCATGGCGAACGGGATGGCGTGGTCGGAGAGGAATCGCAGCGTCCGTTCGGCGTTCTTCTCGTTCAGCCACGCGGCGCTGCGGAACTCGACGGCGCAGGCCAGGCCGCCCAGTCGTTGGCGTGCCTCCAGGATCGCGTCGCGCGCCTCGGACGAGGGGAAGACCCAGCGTGGGTACTGGAGCAGCACGGACCCGAGCTGGCCCGACGCCCGGAGCGGCTCGATCCCCTCGGCGAAGAGCCGCCAGACCTCGTCGCGGAGCTCGGGCGGCAGGTCCTTCGCATAGAAGCGGGGCTTCGCCGCCAGGTCGGCCGGCAGCGCCTCCCTCAGCCGCTTCGGGAGGCGCCGGGGCTCGCTCGGCTGGCCCGTCATCAGGGCGTGCGCCTTGACGTCGAAGGTGAAGTCGGGCGGGGTGCGGCGGACCCAGAGCTCGGCCGTCGCCGGGACCGGGAGCGCGTAGTAGGTGGCGTCCACCTCGACCACCGGGAAGTGGCGGGCGTAGTAGGCGAGACGCTCCTCGGCGGTGTCGGCGCCCGACGGGTAGAAGACACCGGGTGCGGTCATCGTGGGGTCGGTCCAGGAGGCCGTGCCGACCCGGATCCAGCCGCCGCCCGGAGCCGCGATGGGATCGGACGCGGCGTCCTCGATCGCCCGCGCGCGCTCCGCGGTCTCGCTGGCGCCCGGATCGTGCGGGCCTCCGTACGGCATCGATCGTTCCGCGCGACGCTCGGCCATGGCGTGTGGTCCTCCCCCTTCGCCGTGTTGACGCCGCCCCGGGCCGTCAGCCTGTTTCGGCCCGCGTGGCCGGGCGAGCTCCGGCCGCTTCCGGGCTGTTCAGGCTTCCTCCGGCCGCTCCGCCGGGAGTGTGAAGACGAATGCCGCCCCTTCTGCCGGCTGTTCGACCCGGATCGTGCCGCCCATCGCCTCCAGCAGGCCGCGCGCCACGTTGAGCCCGAGACCTGTCCCGCCGGAGGCGCCCGACGTCGCGAACCGGTCGAACATGCGACCGCGGACCGAGTCGGAGATGCCCGGGCCGTGATCCCGAATGGTCACCAGCAGCCGGTCTGCCGCCTCGCCGCCCCCGCGCGCCGTTGCCTCGCCGTCGTTGTGCGCGGTCACCTCCGCGTCGGCGTCCGCGGCATCCGCCGCGTCGGCGTTCGGCGTCACCGCCGCTTCGGCATGCGTGCCGCGCTCGAGCTCGATCGACACCTCGATCGGCGATTCGCCGCCGTGCTTCACCGCGTTGTCCAGGAGCGCCCACACCACCTGGTCCACCCAGTCCCGGTCGGCCAGCGCGAGCCACCCGGCCGAGTCGTCGCGGAGCGAGAACGGCACCGAGTCGTGGCCCAGGCTCTCCCAGTCCCGCCGGATCATCGACGCGAGCGCGACCACCTCCTCGCGCGGATGGAGGATGCCGGCCTCCAGGCGCGAGACCGTCAGGAGCTGCGCCACGAGCCGAGACAACCGGTCCGCCTGCTCCACGATGATCCGCAGGGCCGGGTCGTGGTCGCGGGCGGCCAGCCTCTCGGCGAACGCCCGGATACTCGTCAGCGGCGTCTGCAGGTTGTGGCTCACACCGCGCAGGAACTCGCTCTTGAGCTCGGAGAGCGAGCTGGTGGCGGCGTACAGCTCCGCATTGCGGATCGCCGCGGCCAGCTGCCCGCCGAACAGCGCCAGCAGGTCCTCGTCCGCCGGGCCCCAGTCACGCATCGGCGGCACCACGCCGCGCAGCCAGCCCACCTGGTCGTCGCCCAGCCGCAGGGACGCCACGACGTCGCGCGCCTCGCCGGGGATCCGCTCGCCCGGGACGGGCGCGTCCGTCCCGGGGCCGGCCAGCACGATCTGCGCCGAGCGGAACCCGAACGCGGTGGTGGCCGCCTGCTCCGCCGTCTTCACGAGGCGATCCACGCCCTCGCGTGGCGACAGCGAGGCGAGCGCCTCGAGCACCTGGTGCAGGGACTCGTTCCGGGCCGCGAGCGCGGCGGCGAGCCGGTTGTGGCTCTCCGCCAGGCGCCCCAGCTCGTCGTCGGCCGGCGCCTCGATCCGCGCCGACAGGTCGCCGGCCTGCAGCCGGTCCAGCGTGACCGTCAGCTCGCGCATCGGGTGGATGAGGCCGCGCGCCAGCATGTAGCTCAGGAAGACCGCCCAGAGGATCGTCACGGTGAGCGCGATCGCCAGCACCACGCCGATGTCGAGCGCGCCGTTCACCGGCTGCGTGACCGCGAGGTAGCCCGTGGTCTGTCCTGTGGGTCCCTGGAGCGGCACCACCGCGGCGACCACGCCCGCGACCGTGGTGGCGATGCCGTCGGGCTGCGAGTCGGCGGAGGCCGGGAGGGTGCCGATCGCGTCGGGCCCGGCCTGGGCCCGCACCGAGCCATCGACGCCGAAGACGGTGACGCTCCCGCCGGTGAGCGCCACGATACGGGCGGCGTCCCCCGCGTCCGGGAACTGCTGGCGCGGCAGGTCGGCCGACGCGAGGCGCGCCAGCGCGAGGGTGGCCGTCTCCTGCTGCTGATGAGACGTCGCGGTGGCCTGGACGTAGGCCACCAGTCCGAAGACGAGAACCGGCAGCAGGGCCACGGTGCCCAGCGCGAGGAAGACGCGGGTGCGAAGTGAGACCCGGCTCACGGGTCACATCCGCCGGCTTCCGGGGCCGCGCTCATGCGCCGAGGATATCAGCCGGGTGCGCGACGGAGGCGCCGGGACCCGGGGCCGAATCTCGGCGGCTCTTGTCCTGAAGAAGTGAACAACCGGCACCCCAGGAAGACGTTGCCTGTAATCAGGCGCAACCCGCCCGCGTCTCGCGCCTCGGTCCTGCGTCCGACCGCAGGCAGGTCGCACACGCGGTTGGGTGGTCGATCCACGGCGGTCCCAAACCAGCCGGCGATCGCTCAGGTCCGGACCACCTGCGGCATGCCTCCGGTCGCCTTGGCGATGACGATCGCCGTCCAGCTTTCCGACGTCCTCGGAGTGTGAGTCGCTACGGGACGGCAGCAACCGGGCGTCAGTTGGCCAGGTACACCGCATACGCTCCGAAGAACTTCGGCGTACCAGCGCCGGGAGCGATCGTGAGCCCCTGGCCCTGCCCCAGGACCTCATTCAGGAAGTACCCGGCGATCTGCTTGGTGGAGCCTCCCACCGAGCTGGTGAGACAGAAGGTCCCGAAGCCCTGCAGATTCGCCGTGTTGGTGCCGGAGATGATCGCCACCGGATAGCACCCCGGAACCAGAGCGGCCAGTGGGCTGAAGAGCGAGGTATGCGAGCCCGCGTTGAGGGGATCGATGTTCGTGCCGAAGTTGATCGTCGTCTGCGTGACCGGCAGCGACCCGTTGAGCAGGCCATTCACCACGTTGGAGTTGGCATTGCAGGTATTGCCGTTGGCCTGGCAGAACACGGTCCAGTTGAACTCGAAGTAATTCGCCAGCTCCGTGTCGTACGGCACGCTCTGCGATCCGGAGGGTGGCTCGTTGTAGGTCAGGGTCTGGTACGGGTTGATGCCGCTAGTGGTGAACAGGTCCTGGTTGAAGAGCAGTGGCAGCGCACCGCCGGCGATCTGGTTGGGAATGCCCGCCAACACCGTCGCCGTGGCGCTCACGTTCCACGACGCCATCCCGAAGATGCCGGAGAACCAGTTCTGGTGGGGCGCCGTGACCTTGACGGTGATCTGCTCGGCGGTGTTGCCGTTCAGCGCATTGGTGGAGACCGCGACCGATGTCTGGCCCGCGCCGTTCGTGTACCCGTTGGCGGCAGCCACGTTGTCGGCCGCCGTGGTCATGCTCGTGCCGTTCACGTACGCGTACCCCGCGGCCATCGCCGCGAGGTCGGCCGCGTTCTGCATGGCACGCCGCTGGACGTAGGTGCTGCTGCCGTCGATGACGAGCCCGGTCAGGCCGATGAGGGCCGTCAACGCCAGCGCAAACATGACGAGGGCCTGGCCCCGCCCGTGGAAGGCTCGGATCTCGGGCCGTGACATGGTGGACTCCTCAGGACATCTGCACATGGCTGACCGCGGTGAACGTGAACGTCGGCTGCACCGGGAGGAAGTTGAAGGCGACGATGCTGAAGGGCACGCTCACCTGCACCTCCACGAACCGCACCTGGCCGGCCCCGCCCGTCCCGACGTAGCACTGCGATGCATCCTGCGGCGCGCCCGTGAGGTCGGTGCAGGAGATGGTGATGTCGGACGTGGTGAGGCCGGGCACCAGGCTCTTCTGGGTGGCGACCACCGCCTGCATCTGCGTGCTCCAGCAGCCGGAGGGCATCGAGGTCGAGCCCGCCGGGCAGGATCCCGGCTGCACGCTCGTCACCCGGGCGATCTCTCGCGCCGCCTCGGCCACGCCGTTGTACACGTAGATCCCGCGACCCACGTCGAGGATGCCGAGCACGATGAGCAGGAATGGGATCAGGACGAGTGAGAACTCGACCAGCGCCTGGCCACCGGCTCGGTCGGCCGATGCAACACGGGGAGGGTGCATCGGGGCGACGCGCGTTCCCGTGCTCATGACGACGCCGTGATGGTCCCGCTGGCCGTGGCGCTGCCAGCGGTGTTCGTCACCTTGAGCGTGATGGTGAAGGACGCGGTCTTGTTGGTCCCGTTTGGGGCGGTGAACGTGACGGTCGGAGGAGCTTGGCCGCTATAGCCGCCGCCGGGCCAGGTCCCGTTCGCGGTCCAGCTCCCGCTGTTGCCGTTTCCGTTCCCATTTCCGCTCACGGCGATGGTCCACAGCCACGATGTTCCGCTGCAGGGCGGTGATGGAGTCGAGGTGTCCGTCAGAGTCACGGTCGTGCCGCTCGGCACCGTGATAGAGATCCCGTTCTGCGTCGACGCGCTTCCGCCGGTCCAGCTGGCGGTGAAGCCGGCGCTCGGCGCGGTGCACTGGGTCATCTGCGTGTTGGTGTAGGTGCA
>JAJYKX010000177.1 GCA_021788175.1 Chloroflexota bacterium | reverse complement strand
CGCTGCTCGGAATCTTCGGGCACTACCTCTTCTGGCCGCTCCACGACCGGGACGAATCGACGGTCAACCCGCGCGGCTTCTTCGTCCGCCTGGCGGGCGCCGTCTCGCGGCGACCGGCCCTGATCGGTGGCGTGCTGCTCCTGGCGCTGCTGGTGCCGGTGACCGGCATCACGGCGATGCGCTCCAACTTCGACGCCGTGAGCGACCTGCCGAGCACCTCCGACGCGCGGATCGGCTTCGACCTGGTCGCGCAGCACCTGGGGCGGGGCAAGATCATGCCGGTCAACGCCGTGATCCAGGTGGGCAGCGGGACGGACCTGCTGGCGCCCGCCTCGCTGGCCCGGATCCGGGACGTGACGCAGGCCCTGGCGGAGACACAGGGCGTGCAGAGCGTCACCAGCCTGGTCGCCCCGACCGGCGACGGCGCCGTTCCCGCGGCCTACGTGCCGTCGAGCCAGCTCGACTCGATCGCCAGCGGCTTCGCGTCGTCCGGGAGCGGCGGCGCGCAGGCACTCCTCGATCCGAAGGTCACCTCGGCGCTCCAGTCGGCGGCCGACTACGTCAGGGCGCTCGCCGCGCCGTTCCCCGCGGTGGCGTCCTCGGCGGCGTACGCGACCGCGCAGTCCGACCTCTCGACGGCCCCGACCCTGATCTCCCAGCTGCGGCAGGGCGCCCTGGTCTCGACACAGCTCCGCGGCCTGGCCGCAGGACTCTCGGCATCGGCATCCGCCGCCGGCGGCGGTTCCGCGGCCCCCGGCGCCACTCCCGCGGCAGGCGGCGCCAACCCCGCGGCCCCCGGCGCCACTCCCGCGGCAGGCGGCGCCAATCCCGCGGCGGGCCTCCAGGGCGCGCTGCAGACGGTGGGTGGCTACCTCGGCGAGCTGGTGGCCGCGTATCCCGCCACCGCCGGCGACCCGGCGTTCACGCGGGCGCGCTCCGACCTGGCCTCGCTCCAGCAGGCCCCGACGGCCGCGGCAGTGGCCGACCTGGCGTCGGCGCTCGGCGCGCTGGCGACCACGTTCGATGCGCAGCCGGACGCGGTGCTCTTCCCGAAGAGCCTGCCCGCCACCGCCCAGTCCACGGCCCTGCAGGGCCAGATCGCCGCCGTGTTCGGCAGGCTGCCGGGCGACCTGCGCGCGCTCGCCGCGGCGTATGCCGCGCTCCCGGATGACCTGTTCATCCCCACCACGCTCGGCGGTACCGGCGGCGCGCAGGTGAAGGCGGCCGTGGCGGCCTATGTCTCCAGCAACCAGGCGGTGACCCGGCTCTTCATCATCACGAAGGACGACCCCTATTCGATCGCGGCCTTCGACACGGTGCGTCGGGCCCGGACCGTCTTCGACCCGGTCGCGGCGGCGCTCGGTCCGGGGGCGCATGCGTACGTGGGCGGCCCCACCGCGGAGCTCGCGGACACGCAGACGGCGCTCGACACGGACTTCCAGCACGTCGCGGTGATCACGGTGCTGGGCGTCTTCCTGGTGCTGGTCCTGCTCCTGCGGGCGATCGTGGCGCCGGTGTACCTCGTCCTGACCGTGCTGCTCTCGTACCTGGGCACGCTGGGGCTGACATCCTGGTTCTACCAGTCCGTCCTGGGGCAGCCGGGGGTCAACTTCTTCCTGCCACTGATGGTCTTCGTGCTGCTGGTGGCGCTGGGCTCCGACTACAACATCTTCCTGATGAGCCGCGTCCGCGAGGAGAGCGAGCGACGGCCGATCCGGGAAGGGATCCGCCTCGCGTCCGGCCGGACGGGGGCGGTGATCACCTCCGCCGGGCTGATACTGGCCGGCACCTTCGGCTCGATGGCCAGCGCGCCGCTGGTGGTGCTCTTCCAGATCGGCGTGGCGGTGGCGGTCGGCGTCCTGATCGACACGTTCCTGGTGCGCTCGATCCTGGTGCCGGCGATCACGACGCTGGTCGGGGACCGGGCGTGGTGGCCGTCGCACGGTCACAGGGTCGCGGTGCCGGATCAGCCGGCGACGACACCGGATGAGCCGCCGGTGGGCGGCGGCGAGGTGGCCGCAGAGTAGAACGGCCGTGGACGAGGCGGCCGGGCCCGGAGGCGCGGTGCCGCGAGCGACGGGTCGGGACGGCGCGGGAGCGGAAGCAGCCGGCGTCGCACCTGGCGGCGCCGACGGGAGCCGCCGCAGAGGAGCCCCGGCACGCGTGCTGCAGGCCGTGGGGAGTCGCCGCCGGGGCTGGCGGACAGCGTGGCGCCCCGAACGTTGACCAACGTTCACCAGGTGAGCGCGAGAAGGCGTGTCGCGTCCGGCTCACCGCGTGCCGGGCGACCGCGCGGCGGTCCTGTGGGCCGTCCACGCTCGAACCGATGGTCGACCCGGTCCGCGGGGGACGGCGTCGGCTTCCGCTGAACACGGAAGCGAGAAACCATCCGGCCGCGGCGGGAGTGGCCTGCGCCACTTGACCGACGTTCACTGGGTGAACGCGCGGCGGGCGGCCGGGCCGTCGGACCACGCTGCGGCCCGGCGAAAGGATCCGTCGGGTGGCCGGGCCGGCCGTCGGCGAGCTCGGGACGAGCGCGGAACCGCGGCGATCGGGCCGCCGGTGCACGGCCGCCCACGACCCGGGTCGTCCGGCGTTCACCGGGTGAACGATGGCAAGAACCGGTGCGCCGGCAGGGGCCCGCGCAATGGCAAGAACCGGTGCGCCGGCAGGGGCCCGCGCAATGGCAAGAACCGGTGCGCCGGCAGGGGCCCGCGCGATGGCAGGAACCGGTGCGCCGGCAGGGGCCCGCGCAATGGCAGGGTCAGGCTCGCCGCGGGGTCAGGCCCGCCGCAGGGTCAGGCTCGGCGCAGGCCCGGCGCAGACCGCGGGCCGGACGGCCGACGTGGCCTACGCCAGCGTGTTCACCCTCGCCGGGTGCGCCGCCTCCCAGGTCTCGATCGCGGGAAGCCGGCCGAGGACGTAGCCGATCTCGTCGGTGCCCTCGAGGAGCATCTGCCGCGCGAACGGGTCGATCTCGAACGGGAACGTCTCCCCGACGGCGGCGGCGGCCGCGACGCCGGGTCGGCTGGGCAGCACGCGAACCGACTGCGCGGCCAGGTCCACCGTCAGCTCGACGTCGGGGTCGGCCGCCACCAGCTCGAAGAGCGCGGCGTGCCGCTCGGTCGGCACCGCGATGGGCAGGAGCCCGTTCTTCAGGGCGTTCTGGCGGAAGATGTCGGCGAACCCGGTGGAGATCACCGCGCGGATACCCCACGCCAGCAGGGCCCACGGGGCATGCTCGCGGGACGAGCCCGGACCGAAGTTGGGGCCCCCGAGGAGAACGGCGCGGCCGGCCATCTCGGGCCGGTTCAGCACGAAGTCCGGGCGCGGCGTCCCGTCCGGAAGGTAGCGCCAGTTGTAGAAGAGGCCCTCCGCCAGGCCGGACTTCTCGGTCGTCTTCAGGAAGCGGGCGGGGATGATCTGGTCGGTGTCGACGTTCTCCGCCGGGAGCGGGATGACGCGGCTGGTGAACGGCGCGACGGGCTCGGGCATCTTCAGCGACCTCCCACCACCGCTGGATCGCGATCCACGAGCGGCCGCGGATCGGCGACCACGCCGGCGATCGCGCTCGCCGCCGCGGTGAGCGGCGAGGCGAGGAACGTGCGTCCGCCGGTGCCCTGGCGACCCTCGAAGTTCCGGTTGCTGGTGCTCACGGCGTACTCGCCCGGCTCGAGCTGGTCGCCGTTCATGGCGATGCACATGGAGCAGCCCGACTCTCGCCACTCGCCGCCGGCCGCGCGGAAGACCTCGTCCAGGCCCTCGCGCTCGGCCTGCGCCTTGACCTGCTGCGAGCCCGGCACCACCAGCAGCCGCGTCCCGGCGGCCACGTGCCGGCCCCGGAGCAGCGCCGCGGCCTGCCGCAGATCGCCGATCCGGCTGTTGGTGCAGGAACCGATGAAGACCACGTCGACCTTCCGGCCCGCGATGGGCTCACCCGGCCGCAGGTCCATGTACCCGAGCGCCTTCTCCAGCGCGCGCCGTCCCGCCTCGTCGGGGGCGGCCGACGGGTCGGGGATGTGCCCGCCGATCCCGATCCCCATGCCCGGGTTCGTGCCGTAGGTGACCATCGGCTCCAGCGCGGACGCGTCGAGCGTGATGGAGCGGTCGTACACGGCGCCGGGATCCGAGGGGAGCGTCCGCCAGCGCTCCACCGCGGCGTCCCACGCGGCGCCCTGCGGTGCGTGCCGGCGCCCGCGGAGGTACTCGAACGTCGTGTCGTCTGGCGCGACCAGGCCGGCCCGCGCGCCGCCCTCGATCGACATGTTGCAGATCGTCATCCGCTGCTCCATGCCGAGCGCGCGGATCGCCTCGCCGGTGTACTCGAAGACGTGCCCGGTCCCGCCGCCGACGCCGATCCGTGCGATCAGGGCCAGGATGATGTCCTTGGCCGAGACACCCGGCGCCAGCCGCCCGTCCACCCGGACCTCGTAGGTCTTCGGGCGGCGCTGCAGCAGGCACTGCGTGGCGAGGACCATCTCGACCTCGCTGGTCCCGATCCCGAACGCCAGGGCGCCCACCGCGCCGTGCGTGGCGGTGTGCGAGTCCCCGCACACGATGGTCATCCCGGGCTGGCTCAGGCCGAGCTCGGGGCCGATCACGTGCACGATCCCCTGCGTGTCGGAGCCGACGCCGTGCAGCGGGATGCCGAAGTCGCGGCAGTTGCGCTCCAGCTGCGCGACCTGGAACGCGGCCTGGCTGTCCACCGTGGGCAGGTCGCGGCCGGTGCGCGGGAGCGTCGGGATCGAGTGATCCTCCGTGGCCACGGTCCGCTCGGGGTGCCGGACCGGCAGGCCGCGGGCGCGAAGGCCGGTGAAGGCCTGCGGGCTGGTGACCTCGTGGACGAGGTGAAGGTCGATGGCGAGGATGGCGGGGGCGCCCTCCTCCTGCCGGACGACGTGGTCGTCCCAGATCTTCTCGACCAGGGTGCGCGGGCGGGGTGTCTCGGTCATGAGGGCAGTCTCGTGCGTGGGGTTGGGACCGTGCGGGCAGGGTACCAGATGCGGCCGACCGGCCCGGAAGGGCTCGCCGGACCGGTCCGCGAACCGGCCGGGCGGTCGCGTCGGCGCGCCGCGGCGCGCGAGGGCACTCGCGGTTCAGGCGAACGCGCGCATGCGGGCGGGGCGGGCGGCCTTCGGAACCAGGGCCGTGGCCGCGGCGGAGACGAGGGCCGCGGCAGCCAGGACCGTGAACGCGAACCCGAGTCGCGCGTAGTCGCCGCCGGTCAGGGCACCGGCCACCAGGGGCCCGACAGCCCCACCCGCGGTGGAGCCGATGCCCCACACGAGCGCGTTGGCGAGCGACGTCTCGCCGCGCGGTACGTAGTCGCCGACCATCGAGAGGAGGAGCGGGAACCCGCTGAAGACGAAGAACCCGAAGGCGAAGAGCCAGACCTCGCCGATCCAGCCGGACCCCATCGCGAGGTACCCGATCGTCGTGACCGCGCCGCCGG
>JAJYKX010000176.1 GCA_021788175.1 Chloroflexota bacterium | reverse complement strand
CGTGAGCGACATCGTGGCGACAGACGATCTGACGGCCGACGAGCGCGCCGAACGCGGCTCGCACGTGGGCTGCATCGCCGGCGCGCTCTCGTTCGGCGAGTACGCCTCCGGGCTGCGTGCGGCGGGGTTGGAGGCCATCGAGATCGTCCCGACCCACGCCGTGACCGACGGGATGTTCGCCGCCATCGTCCGCGCCCGAAAGCCTGCCTGACCGGCGCATCCCGGATCGCCGGCCCGCGAGCGTTCCGGCAGGTCCGGAGGCCGCACCGGTCGGCCAGAGCACGCCCACGGCCGTACGATGCACGCGCCATGGCCCAGCCTCGCCGATCGGTCCCACTCATCCTCGACGTCGACACCGGCATCGACGACAGCCTGGCGCTGCTGTACGCGTGCGCGTCGCCCGAGGCGGAGATCGTGGCCGTCACGTGCAGTGCCGGGAACGTCGATGCCCGGCAGGTGGCGGAGAACACCCGCGCCGTGCTGGAACTCGCCGGCCGACCGGACGTCGAGGTGGCGGTGGGCCGCGAGGCGCCGCTGCTCCGGGAACTCGTCACGACGCCCGAGACGCACGGACCCCGCGGGATCGGCTGGGCAGAGCTACCGCCGCCGGTCATGCCGCTCTCCCCGCGACGATCGCCCGAGCTGATCGTCGAGGAGGCACGACGCCGGCCCGGCGAGATCACGCTGGTGACGCTGGCGCCGCTGACGAACGTGGCGATCGCGGCGCTGCGCGAGCCGGAACTGCCGCGCCTGCTGCGGCGCCTGGTGATCATGGGCGGGGCGTACCGGGTCCCGGGCAACACCACCCCGGTCAGCGAGTGGAACGTCCACGTGGATCCCGACGCGGCCCGCATCGTCTTCGGCGCATGGGCACGGGCCGTGGAGGCGGACATGGCAGCCGGTCGGGGCGAGACGGCCGGCACGGGGGTCGGGCGGACGTCCGCCGAGGACGTCCAGCGAGCGTCCTGGGGCAACGCCAGCCCGACGGTGCCGCGCGCACTCGCCATCGGCCTGGACGTGACGGAACAGGCCCGGCTCCTGCCCCGGCACCTGGGCGCGCTGGCCGACCGGGCAGGGACCGCGGCGCCTGCGCTCGAGGCACGCGTCCGCTCGGGCGATGCGCCGCCGCCAGAGAACCTGGTCCTGCGCTACCTCGCCGATGCGCTGCGGTTCTACATGGAGTTCCACGAGACCTCGGATCACTTCTACGGCGCGTTCATCCACGACCCGTTCGTGGTCGCTGCCGCGCTCGACGACAGGCTGGTGCGCACCGAGCCGGTGGCGGTCGACGTCGAGACGGGCGGCGCCATCAGCGCGGGACAGACCGTCGCCGACTGGCGCCACCTGTGGGGACGTCCGGCCAACGCGGATGTCGCCGTCGAGGGTGATGCGGACGCGTTCCTGGAGCGCCTGGTCGATCGAGTCGGAGCGCTGGCGGCGCGCCGGGGGTAGCGGCGCGCGCCGGGGGTAGCGGCGCGCGCCGGGGGAAGGCCGGCGGATGGGCTGGCTCGAGAAGCCGTGGGGTGTTCGGCCGGACCCCGGCGTGGCAAGCTTGACGCTGATCGGAGTGCCGGTCGCCTGGCCGGCCGGGAGGGGCATGCGCGACCGGTTCGCGCGATGCAGGGAGGAGCGGGCTCGATGGACTGGCTGTCGCGGCAATTCAGCACGCGGGTAATCGTCCTGATCCCCGTGGCCATCGCGATCAACATCGTCCTCGGCGCCACCGTCCAGCAGGCGCTCAAACTCCCGATCTACCTGGACTCCATCGGGACGATCCTGGTCGGCGTGCTTGCCGGTCCGGCTGCCGGCCTCGTGACTGGTGCGCTCGCCAACCTCATCTGGGGATACCTGTTGCCCGCGCCGATCGGCACGACCACGATCGGCCCATTCGCGATCACAGCGGCGGTCATCGGCATTCTGGCCGGCATCTGGGGTCAGTTCGGGCTGTTCAGGTCTCGAAAGGGCGATCCCGGCCGAGCGGCGGTCGGTGCCGTGATCGCCGTGATCATTGTCGGCGGCGTTGCACTCTACACATACGGTCGGGCCTACGCGAGTCCGTCGTCCTATCAGAACATCACTGGCTACGATCCGGCCCAATTCGACCAGTCACGGATCTTCTTCCTGTTCGTGATGCTCGTCTTCGTGGCTCTGATCGCCTGGGCACTCTTCCTGCGCCGTGACGCCGGTGCGGTGTTTGCCGTCGGGGCGGGCCTCATCACCGGAATCGTCGCTGCCGTCGTGTCGGCTCCCATCGCTGCGATCGTCTTCGGAGGGGTTACCGGCAGCGGCGTTGACGCCCTGGTAGCGGCGTTCCGGGCCGGCGGGGACAGTCTGTACACCGCGACGCTCAAGCAAGGACTTCTGTCGGACCCACTCGACAAGATGATCACCAGTTTCGTGGTCTTCTTCATCATCACGAGCCTGTCCACGCGATTCGTGGCGCGCTTCCCCAACGGGGAGAAGGCAGTGGCGACCGAGGCGAAGTGATCGGCTCGTGACAGAGGGTCTCAGCCTGGGTCAACTGGGGACGGAACCGCGGATCCCGTCCTTCGTCCTTCGTCCGACGTCGGGCCCGTATCGCGCGCTGAATCCGACCACGAAGCTGGGCATCGGCCTGGCTGAGGTTGTGTGCGCGTTCGTCCTCGGTCACTGGACGGGTCCAGTGCTGGCCTTGCTCGTCCTCGGGGCGTCGGCGCTGCTGGCAGGCGTGATGCGCAAGCTCGCACTCGTCGCGTCGCTGACCCTTCCCGTGGTCGGCTCGATCCTGCTGATCAACACATTCCTGCTCCCCGGCGCGACGGATGCGATCGTCCGGGTGGGTCCACTGGCGCCCACGTGGAGCGGTCTGTCGTTCGGTGTGCAGGTGACGCTGCGCCTCTTGGCGATCTCGCTCGCCCTTGCCCTGGTCTACCTGACAACGCCCACCGACGATCTTCTGTCAGATCTGGAGTCCCGAGGGATCGGCCGGCGCCTCGTGTTTGTCGTGGGCTCTGCCGTCGGCACAGTTCCTCGCATGGTTGAGCGCGCTGCGGAAATCGTGGACGCTCAGCGGGCTCGAGCCCTTGACACGGAGGGCCGCTTCTGGCGACGTGCGCGCGGCGTCGTGCCTCTCGCTGCACCCATGATCTTCGGGGCGCTCACCGAGGTCGAGGAGCAGACCATGGCCCTGGAGGCGCGCGCCTTCTCGGCCCCGGCGCGCCGGACCATCCTGCGGCGCCTTCCCGACAGCCCGGCCCAGCGGCTGCTCCGCTGGGTGCTGTTCCTGGGCGCCGTCGCCGCCGTCGCCGCCGAGATCGCCGGCGTGCTCCACCTGCCGTGACGCTCGCGATCGCAGGCGCCTCCTACCGGTACGCGGGCACGGCGCGCGACGTCCTGGAGGACGTGCACCTCGAGATCCGGCCGGGACGCGTGGTCGGCCTGGTGGGACCGAACGAGGCAGGCAAGAGCACGCTGTGCCTGGTGGCGTCGGGGATGGCGCCGGCGTCCATCGGGGGACGGCTGCAGGGCTCGGTGACCATCGACGGCGAGGAGACGCGCGACCTGAAGCCGCACGAGCTGGCGCAGCGCTGCGGGGTCCTGTTCCAGAACCCGACCACCCAGCTCTCGGGCACCGCCGTGACGGTCTACGAGGAGCTGGCGTTCGGCCCGCGCAACCTCGGGCTGCCGCTCCCGGAGATCGTGGAACGGGTCGCCTGGGCGCTGGCGGCGCTGGGGATCGAGGCGCTCGCGGCGAAGGACCCGGCGCGGCTCTCCGGCGGGCAGGCGCAGCTGGTCGCGCTGGCGTCCGTGCTCGCACTGCGACCGGCCTACCTGGTGCTCGACGAGCCGACCAGCCAGCTCGACCCGCAGGGGACCCGGCTGGTGGGCGAGGCCCTGGCGCGCCTGGCCGGCGAGACGGGGACGGGGATCCTGCTGGTCGAGCACAAGACCGAGCTGCTGGCGGCGATGGCCGACGAGGTGGCGGTCCTCGACGCGGGGCGGGTCGTGGAGACGGGTCCGGCCGACGTGATCCTGTCCGACCCGGCCCTGTCGGAGCTCGGGGTCGAGGCGCCGGCGCTGTTCCGGCTCCGTCGGGCGATGACGGCGGCAGGGCTCGATCCTGCGTTGCTCCCTGGCAGTGCCCCGGGCAGTTCGGGCGCCGCCGTGCCGGCGGCATCCTCGGGTGCGGCCGTGCGTGCCGGCGGCGCCACTGCCGGCGGCGCCACCGTCGTCGCTGGGTCGGGGGCACCCACCGGAGCGGACGGGAGGGCCACCGTCGTCGGTGAGCCGGCGGCACCTCCCGGGGCGTCCGACCGACCGGGCGGCGGAGGAGGCCGGGCGTGAGCATCTCGATCGCCGTCGAATCGGTCGTCTTCGTCTACCCCGACGGGACGCGTGCCCTGGACGGGGTGGACCTGCGCGTCGATCCCGGCGAACGGCTGGCCATCGTGGGGCAGAACGGGTCCGGCAAGTCCACGCTGGTGCGCCAGCTGAACGGGCTGCTGCGCCCGACCGAGGGCCGCGTGCTGGTCGGCGGCGAGGACGCGGCGCGGTTCCACGTGGCCCAGCTGGCCGCGCGGGTGGGACTGGCGTTCCAGAACCCGGATCGCCAGATCTTCGCCGGACGGGTCCGCGCAGAGGTCGCGTTCGGGCCGCGGAACCTGGGGCTGCGAGGCGCCGAGCTGGAGCGCGCCGTCGACGGGGCGCTCGATGCGGTCGGGCTCGCGGAGATGGCCGACCACAACCCGTACGACCTGGGGTATTCGCGCCGCAAGCTGCTGGCGATCGCGTCCGTCCTGGCGATGGGCACGCCGGTGGTGATCCTGGATGAGCCGACCACCGGGCAGGACGCGCGGGGGGTGGCACGGGTGCGGGCGATCATCGACCGGCTCTCGGACGAGCGGCGCACGGTGATCGCGATCAGCCACGACATGCGCTTCGTCGCCGAGACGTCGCGGCGGGTCGTGGTCATGCAGGCGGGCCGGATCGTGCTCGACGGGCCGCCGGCGACGGTGTTCGCCGAGCCGAACTGGCCGGCGCTGGCCTCGACGTACCTGGAACCCACGCTCCCAGCCCTGGTCGGGACGCAGCTCGGGCTGGGGTGCACGCCGACCGACGAGGCGCTGGTCGCGGCACTGCTGGCGCGGGGCGGTCGACAGGCGCGGCGGCTGGCCCGGGCAGGCCCCGGCCAGGCCCCGGGCAGGCCCCGGGCAGGCCCCGGCCAGGCCCCGGCCGGTCGCTGACGCACGCCAGCTGAGCGTCAGCGGCTTCATGGACTCAGGCGGATGCCGGCCGGTCGCTGACGCACGCCAGCTGAGCGTCAGCGGCTTCATGGACTCAGGCGGATGCCGGCCGGTCGCTGACGCACGCCAGCTGAGCGTCAGCGGCTTCATGGACTCAGGCGGATGCCGGCCGGTCGCTGACGCACGCCAGCTGAGCGTCAGCGGCTTCATGGACTCAGGCGGATGCCGGCCG
>JAJYKX010000175.1:1737-5518 GCA_021788175.1 Chloroflexota bacterium | reverse complement strand
TCTCGGGCGTGATCGGCTTCGACGCCGCGGCGCTCATGTACGCCGTGGCGCTGCTACGGTTCCGCCTGTTCGACCTCGTGCCGGTGGCCCGCGAGACGATCCTCGCGCGCATGCCCGACGCCATGCTCGTGCTCGACGGGCAGGGCCGCATCGCCGACGTCAACGAGGCCGCCCTGCGCCTGACCGGACGTGACCGGTGCTCGGTGCTCGGCCAACCGGCGGCACTGGCGCTCGCCGCCTCCCCCGACCTCGCGCGCTGCGTCGCCGACGCGGGCACCGCGGGCGAGGCCGCCTACGAGTCGGCCGACGGCACGCACACCTGCCAGGTCAGCAGCACCCCCCTGGCGGACTGGCAGGGTCGCCCGATGGGCCGCCTCGTGCTGCTCCACGACATCACGGCGCTGCGCCACATCGAGGCGCAGCTCGTCGAGCGGGAGCGCGCGCTCGCCGGGGTGACGGAGCGCGAGCGGCTCGCGCGCGAGCTGCACGACGGCCTGGCGCAGGACCTCTGGCTGGCGAAGCTCAAGGCCACGCGCCTCGCCGCGCAGCCCGGGCTCGGACCGGAGGCGGGCGCCCTCATCGACGAGGTGACGGCGGCCATCGACGCGGGCATGGCCGAGGCGCGGCAGGCAGTGGCGACGATGCGCGCACCGGACGCGACGAATGGGTCGCTGCGCGCGCTGCTGGCGCGCGCGCTCGAGGACTTCGAGGACCGCTTCGGGCTGTCGGTCGAGTTCGACTGCGGCACCGACCTGCCGGCCCTGCCGTCGCGCGCCGAGGCCGAGACGCTGCGCATCGTGGGGGAGGCGCTCACCAACGTGCGGCGTCACGCCGATGCCACGGTGGTGCGGGTCCGCGGCGCCCTCGACGACGGCCACCTCGTGCTGGAGGTCCGCGACAACGGGCGAGGCTTCGACCAGGATGCGGTCGGCGACGGGAGGTTCGGTCTGGCCGGGATGCGGGAGCGCGCAACCCAGATCGGCGCGGAGCTCGAGATCGAGTCGGCGCCGGCGAAGGGGACGCGGGTCCGGCTCGTCGTGCCCGTCGACGCCGCTCCGCTCGTCGCGACCGTGCCGCTCGAGGCCGCGCCGGCATGACGGCGAAGGCTCCGCCCACCCGCCTCCGCGTCATGATCGTCGACGACCACCCGCTCGTGCGGAGTGCCGTGCGCCAGGCCCTGAGCGTGCCCGGTCTCGAGGTGGTCGGCGAGGCCGCGAATGCCGAGGACGCCCTCGCGCTCGCGCCGCAGCTCCGTCCCGATGTGCTGCTCCTCGACATCGAGCTGCCCGGCATGGACGGGGTCGCCCTGGTGCGCGAGCTCGCGCCGCGGCTGCCCGGCACGCGCATCGTCATGCTGACCGCCTCGCGCGAGGACCGCCACGTGCTCGAGGCGATGCGCTTCGGCGCGGTGGGCTATCTCACCAAGGACCTGTCGGTCGACGGGCTCGCGCGCGCCGTGCGAGCCGCCTGGGAGGGCGAGCTCGCGATGAGCCACAAGACGGCGGCGCGCCTCGTGCAGCGCCTCGTCGGAACGTCGCGTCCCGGCGCTGGCCTGGGGAGTCCCGCGGATCCCGCGCTCGGCACGCTCACCGTCCGCGAGGCCGAGGTGCTGGCGCGCCTCGCCGAGGGGCTCACCGACCACGAGATCGCCCTGGCCCTCACGCTCTCGCCGCGCACGGTGGAGATGCACGTCAGCCGCATCCTGCGCAAGCTCGGGGCACGGAACCGCGCCGAGGCCGCCCGGCGTTACCGCGCCGCCGGCTGAGGACCGGCGGTCGCGCCGGGGTCCTGGGCGGACCTCGCGCGTGCGCGTGCCGCGGCGATCTCGACCCACAACAGGCGCGGCTCCGCCACCTGCAACGCGACCCCGTGTCCGTCGCGCAGGACGAGCAGGAGGCGCTCGCCCGAGACGACGGCATCGGCGATCGCGTCGAGCTCGAACGAGAGCGTCAGGCGGCCGATCAGCACGAGGCGGCGTGACGTCACGTAGAGCTCGCCGGCCACCCCCGTCGTGAGCCGCTCGCCGGGGCCGGGCTCGCGGCGCTCGAGCAGGGCGGCATGGTGGATGGCCACGAGCAGTTCACCGGGTTCGAGGAGCGGCGCGACCCGCTCGTCGGGCGCCAGCGCCCGGAGGCCCTCCCGGCGGATCCGCGCGCGTGCCGCGTCGGCCGCCGCCTCGTCCGCGGCTGCCCGCGCCACGATGTCGCCGGCATCGGCGAGCGCCGCATCCGCCTCGCGCGGGTCGACGCTGGCGGAGGGTAGCCCGTCGCTCTTCCGGTCGCTGGGCTCCATGCGGGCGACAGTAGGGGCGACTCGGCTCGCCGCCTACCGTACCAGTACGGCATTCGGTACGGTCGTCCACCCCCGTATACGGGGTCCGATACCGTACCCACCCCCGTACCAGTACGGTAGCCGAGCGGTGCGCCGGAGACGACGCTGCACCCAGACCAAGCGGGAGGCGTTGACGTGCGGTCCGTTGCCCCGGCCGCCTGAAGGACCGCACCGAGCCACTGGCGAGACCGACCCGCGGCGCGTATTGGAGGGAGGCCACCCTGATGGGCCGAGTCAGCACGATCCTCGCGAGTTGGATGCGGTCCGGCGTGGGTGGCGCGCTCTGGGCGCGAGCCAGCGGGCCGCGTCTTCGCAGGCCGCGCCGGGGTATGGGCGTCCTCGCGCTCGCCGCGGTCCTCGTCGCCCCAACTACGGTGATCTTGTCGCCCTCGGTGGTCCGGGCTGCGACCACCGTCTCCTTCAGCTACACCGGCTCTGAGCAGACATACCTCGTTCCGTCAGGCGTCAGCTCCCTGCACGTGGTCGCGGTCGGTGCCCCGGGCGGAAGTGGTTACTGGACGGCAGGAGCCGGCGGCCACGGCGCCATCGTCTCAGGCGACCTCGCCGTTACGCCGGGCGAGACCCTCTACGTCGAGGTTGGGGGGGCCGGCGGCGCCGGCTGGTTGGGCTACGGCAGCGGCGGCTGGAACGGAGGCGGTCGCGGGGGCTACAACGTCAATGGCAACATTCCCTACGGTGGTGGTGGTGGCGGCGGCTCCGACATTCGGACAATCTCCAGGGCAGACGCCGGATCGCTCGACTCGCGGCTCGTCGTAGCCGGCGGTGGCGGGGGCGGTGACGATTGGGGCGTTAGTGGCGGCAATGCCGGCAGCAGCGGCGCCGATGGCGGCGACAATGCCGTCGGGGGCGGTGCCGGCACGCTGTCCAGTGGTGGCACCGGCGGCGCAGGGTACCCAGCTGGCTCGGGCAACGGCAGTAACGGCGCCGCGAGCGTCGGCGGTGCCGGCGGCGATTACACGGTCGCCGGCGGCGGTGGTGGCGGCGGCGGGTACGACGGCGGCGGTGGTGGCGGCGGGTACGGTGGGTCTCAGAACGCCGGCGGCGGTGGTGGTGGTGGTGGCAGCAGCTACGTCGGCAGCCTCATGGGGTCGTCGTTGACGATCGACACGTCGGGGACCGCATCGATCTCTATCACCCCGGTGGCCGCGCCGACGGTCCCCGGTGCCCCGACGGGCGTGTCCGGCACGGCCGGCGATAGCCAGGTGACCCTGAGCTGGACGACGCCCGCCTCGGACGGCGGCAGCCCGATCACGGGCTACGTCGTGACGCCCTACGTCGGCACGACCGCCCAGGCGACCCACACCTACACCTCGACGGCCACCACGCAGAGCGTGACCGGGCTCACCAACGGCACGGCCTACACGTTCACCGTGGCGGCCAAGAACGCGGTGGGCACGGGCCCCGACTCCGTGGCCTCCTCGCCGGTCAC
>JAJYKX010000175.1:0-1727 GCA_021788175.1 Chloroflexota bacterium | reverse complement strand
CCGGTGGCCGCGCCGACGGTCCCCGGTGCCCCGACGGGCGTGTCGGCCTCCGGCTTTCTGGTGTACACCGGACACGACAGCAAGTACACGTACACCGTCGACCTTGGCTGGACGCCCGCCGACAACGGCGGCGCCGCGATCACGAACTACCGGATCACCGCCTACGTCTACAAGCCGGCCACCAAGAACAAGCCAGCCACGTGCAGGCCGGTCCAGACGGTCGAGACGGGCTCCGCGTCGACGACCTACGTTCTTGCGGGCCTCACGACCCGGAACACCTACGTCTTCACCGTTGCGGCTGCGAACGCGGCTGGGTGGGGGCTCGAGTCCGACTTCTCGAACCAAGTCCCCGGCATCTGATCCTCACACCCCTGCGGCTCTATCTCAGTCGGATGCCCCGGTCGCTCAGACTGGGGCATCCTGGTGGTACGCCCGGCATGGGCAGCAGCTTGGAGGTGCAAGTCCTCTGGGGCTCGAGGTGGTCAGTCGCAGGACTTCGCGGATCTTGCGCATGGCGGATCGGGGCGCGGCATCAGCATCTCTCCTCGAACGTCCGTTCGGATCGTCCAAGGGAGCATGCCGACGCCCGGCTCACCTCACCGCGTCAGGGCACCGCTCCGCCTCGGGGGTGTACGGAAACCCCGGAACGCTGTACGGATTGGATCGGAATGGGTGTACGAATTGGATCGGAACCGGTGTTCGGAAACCCGAGGAATCCGCACTGGTCGTGCCGTTGCGCTTGTAGTCGTGGGTGTGGCGCTCGGGCTGGCCGGGTCGGACCGGCAGCATGGGCTGGGTCCGATCGAGCGCCTGGATCTCAGGTCTTCTCGTCGAGGGAGAGCACGATGGCCCGCTCGGGCGGCGCGAGATAGAGTCCCACGACGTCGCGGACCTTGGCCTCGAGCTCGGGGTCGGTGCTCCACTTGAACGTCTCGGTCCGGTGGGGCTGGAGGCCGGCCTCCCGCCAGATCCGCTGGACCGTCCGCGTGCTCATGCCGACCTCGCGGGCGAGGCGTCGCGAACTCCAGTGGGAGAGGCCGGCCGGCGGCGCGGAGAGCGTGAGGGCGATGACCCGATCTCGGTCGCTCCGCGCGTAGACCCGTGCGCGGCCGGGTCGCGGCGCGTCGTGCAGGCCGGCCAGTCGGTCGCGCTCGAACCGCCGGCGCCAGAGCAGGACGGTCATGGGGGCCACGCGCAGCTCGGTCGCGATCCGGGCGTTCGCCTGGCCCTCAACCGCCCGCAGCACGATCCGGGCCCGAGTCGCCAGGCGTTGCTCGGTGCGGCCCGCCTGGGCGAGCGCCCGGAGCGTCGATCGCTCAGCCTCGTCGACGACCAGCGCAGGAGCAGGATGGTTCGGCATGCCCGGCATCGTAGCTGCGATCTCGGCAACCATCTAGCTTTCTCCGCGCCGAGACACTAGACGAAGAAACCGTCGACGGTCGCCGAATGCAGGACGTCGGCCACCTCGAGCGGCCGCTGGGCGTGGATATCGTGGTCGCCGGAGAACCAGTGGACGCGCGACACCGGGATGCGCTGCGCGGCTGCCTCGACGTCGCTCCGTTTCCGGTCCGGTGGCTGACGCCGATCCCCGTCGACCGGCAGCAGCAGGACCGGGACGCGGATCCGCTCGTACAGCTCCGAAGGGCGGTGCTCCCACAGCCCGCGCAGCACTGCGACGTGCCGCTCGTATGTCAGCCACGGCGCGATCGTGCCGTCGGGCCGCACCT
>JAJYKX010000174.1 GCA_021788175.1 Chloroflexota bacterium | reverse complement strand
GTCGGCACCTCCGTGGCGGTCGAGAAGCACAACGGCACCCTCCTCCAGACGATCGACCACCTGCGCCTGCGCGCGCTTCCGGCCGACATGCCCCAGGCCGTGGAGTTCGACATCAGCGCCCTCGACTCGTTCGACGCGGTGATCCACGTCCGCGACCTGCAACTGCCGCCGCGCGTGACCCTGCTCACGGACGCGGACGAGCCGGTGGCGCACGTGCAGCCGTCCCGTGCCGAGGTGGAGCGCGAGGCCGCGGCTGCCACCGAGGGTGTCGCCGCCGAGGCCGCCGCGCCCGCCGAGACGCCGGCCGAGGGCTGACGAGCGATCCCGCGCGCCGGTTCGGGGCGCGGGGCGATATCGGGGCGCGGGGGTACCGCCCTCCCGCCCGGACCTGGGAGGCGACGGGTGTCGCTGCCGGTGAACCCGCCCGTGGAGCCGATGCTCGCCCGGCCGGCCGACGCGATCCCCGAGGGGGACGGCTGGCTGTACGAGCCGAAGTGGGACGGGTTTCGCGCACTCGTCTTCCGCGACGGCGCCCGGCTGCTGATCCAGAGCCGTGATCTGAAGCCCCTGGACCGGTACTTCCCCGAGCTGCGCGAGCCGCTCCTGGACGCGCTGCCCGAGCGGGCCGTGATGGACGGCGAGATCGTGATCGCCGGACCGAACGGGCTCGATTTCGACGCCCTGCTGCAGCGCATCCACCCTGCGGCCTCCCGGGTGGCCCTGCTCGCCGCCCGCACGCCCGCCTCCTACGTGGCGTGGGACCTGCTGGCCGAGGGCGACGAGGATCTCCGCAGCGTGCCGTTCGCGGAGCGCCGCGCGCGCCTCGCCGCCGTGCTGGGGAGGGGCCGGGGCGGGAGCGTGGACGCGGGACTCACGGATGCGCAGCGGTCGACCGCCGCGCCCGCCATCGCCGCCGGGCGCCCGAGCGCCAGCGCGGTGCTGTTGACGCCGGCCACGGACGACCCGGCCGTCGCGGCCGACTGGTTCGCCCGCTTCGAGGGGGCCGGGCTGGACGGCGTCGTGGCCAAGCGGCTGGACGGACCGTACGAGCCGGGGCGGCGCGCGATGGTCAAGATCAAGCACCAGCGGACCGCCGACTGCGCGGTGGCCGGCTTCCGGTGGTATCGCGATGCCCCCGGAGAGCTCGTCGGCTCCCTGCTGCTGGGCCTCTACGACGACGCCGGGACACTGCATCACGTGGGGGTCACCTCGAGCTTCACGCGGGACGAGCGCCGCGCCCTCGCGGCCGAGCTCGCGCCGCTGCGCGAGCAGGCCCTGGACGGCCATCCGTGGGCCGGCTGGAAGGCGATGGAGGACGAGGCGGCGCGGCGCGGGCAGCGGCTCCCGGGCACCACGAGCCGGTGGAGCCGCGGGCGCGACCCGAGCTGGGAGCCGCTGCGGGTGGAGCGGGTCTGCGAGGTGGCCTACGACCACCTGCAGGGCGACCGGTTCCGACACGCGACGACGTTCCGGCGCTGGCGGCCCGACCGACTGCCGTCGCAGTGCCGATACGACCAGCTCGAGTCGACGCCGCCGTACGAACTGGCACAGGTCTTCGGGACGGGCCAGGCCGAGCCATCCGACCCCGGCCCATCCCCGCAGTGACCGGACCCCGGCGCAGTGATTGGACACTCGGCGCCGTGATCGCATCCTGGTCTTCATGAGCGCGTCCGGGTCCATCGTCCGCTGCCGTGGCTGCGGCGCGCTCGTGCCGACCGAGGGGATCCCGCCCGAGCACGCGTACATCGACGCATCGCCCGGCTGCTGGTCCCTGTTCGCGGAACTGCGCGGGCGCGAGGCGAGCGACCCCGGGTACCTTGCGCACGGGTGTTCGATCACCGATGCCTACATGATCCAGCACCCCGGCGTGCCCGGCCGGCAGTCCAGCCAGTCGGTGTGGGTCCACCTCGTCGGCCTCCAGCTCGTGGTGGAGCGAGGGATGCGCCCGCTCGACGCGATCGACGTCGTCCGGCGGATCCTGGTCGGACATCCGGTGTTTCCCTGGCTCGATCCTCCCCCGTCACTCGGGGCCACCACCGTCGCCGATGTGGCCGCCGCCGGCGGGCCGGACGCGTACGCCGACGCGGTGCGGCACTGGGCGCGGGACGCATGGCAGGCCTGGGCCATCCACCATGAACGGATCCGGGATCTCGCGACCGCAGCCCTCGCGGGGACGGCACAGGCGGATCCCCACTAGGATGGTCCGGCCATGCCCTCGGTCGTGCATCCCCGCACCGGTCGTCCGCGCCTGCTGATCGCCGGCATCGCCGCCGTCGCGATCGTCGTGATCGTCGTGGCCGGCGCCGCGGTGCTCGGCGTGGGCAGCTCGCCGCCGCCCGTGACGGGCGTCCAGCTCGACCAGGCCGTCCCCTCCGTCTCGCTGGTGAACGCCGACGGCCGGCCCACGTCGCTGGCGGCGTTGCGCGGGCGGTACGTGGTGCTGACGCCGTTCCTCACGCTCTGCCACGAGGTGTGCCCCATCACGACCGGCGCCTTCCTGGAGATGGAGCAGGCTGTCGCGAAGGCCGGGCTCTCGGGCCGCGTGGCGTTCGTGGAGGTGACGGTCGATCCCGGGCGCGACTCGCCGGCACGCCTGCGCGCCTACGCGCAGCTGACGGGGATCGACTGGACGCTGCTCACCGGGACGCCCGCGAACATCGCGGCGTTCTGGAAGTTCTTCGGGGTCGACTACCAGGTGCAGCCGATCGGGTCGCCCGCGCCGATCGACTGGTGGACGCACCAGCCGGAGACCTACGACGTCGGGCACAGCGACGGCCTCTTCTTCCTCGACGCGCAGGGGCACGAGCGGATCGCCGTCGTCGGGATCCCCGACGTGGGCGGCTCCCTCGATCCGACCCTGACGGCCATGCTCGACGAGCAGGGGCTGCAGAACCTGCACGACCCGCAGGCGGCCTGGACGATCCCGCAGGCGCTGGACGACCTGGGCAACCTGGTCGGCAGGCGGATCCCGCCCGCGGGTTCCTGAGGCGGGGCGCGCGACGCTTCGCAGGCTCGGCGGCTCGGCGGCTCGGCGGCTCGGCGGCTCGGGGCCTCGGCCCCGTCACGAGCCCGCGTCGCCGCGGGCCTACCAGGGGCTGTAGTCCGGGTCCAGGGGTTCCTGCGGGGGGCGCAACTCCTCCGGCACGTGCCGCAGGTTCACGCGGATCCGCGTCCACGTCGTGTAGCGACCCCGCATCGCATCCACCAGCACGTCATCCACCTGCAGGTATCGCGCCGCCTCCGGGTGCCGGTCGCGCCAGCGCGCCAGCCCGGCGAGCGCGTCGTCCTTCGCCGCGGCCCGCGCGATCTCGACCAGGGGCATGGTCATCCTCCGACGGGAGGGCATCACTCGCGGTGGCTCGTCGGCCGGCTTCGGGTAGTGCGGTGGCCAGGGCGCCTCGCCCAGCCCCTCGGCCTCCTGCCGCGCGGACAGGTCGAGCAGCCCGTCCAGCGAACCGGCCGCCTCGTCGATCCCCGTCGCCGGGTCGCCGATGCGGGCGAAGCGCGCCGGGACGGAGGCCAGGGTGAACGCCGCCGCGTCGACCGTGGCGACCTCGTCCCAGGCCAGGGGCGTGGAGACCCGGGCGTCGGGCGTGGGCCGCACCGAGTAGGCCGACGCCACCGTGCGGTCCTTCGCGTTCTGGTTGTAGTCGATGAAGACGCCGTGCCGCTCCTCTTTCCACCAGCGGCTGGTGGCGATCCCGGGGACGCGGCGCTCCACCTCGCGTGCCAGGGCCAGCGCTGCCCGCCGGACCTCGGTGAACTCCCAGCGAGGCTGGATCCGCACGTTGACGTGGATCCCCCGCGACCCGGACGTCTTGGGCCAGCCAACCAGGCCGTGGTCGGCCAGCACGTCGCGGACCACCAGGGCCACCTGCCGCACGTCGTCCCACGACACGCCCGGCCCGGGATCCAGGTCCACCCGCAGCTCGTCGGGATGGTCCAGGTCCTCCGCGCGCACCGGGTGCGGGTTGAGGTCGATGCATCCGAGGTTGACGATCCAGCACAGCTGGGCGGCGTCCCGCACCACGACCTCGCGAGCGGTCCTTCCCGATGGGAAGGCAAGTTCCACCGTCTCCACCCAGGCCGGGCGCGACTCGGGCGCGCGCTTCTGGAAGAAGAACTCGCCGTCGGCGCCGTTCACGTAGCGCTTCAGGGCCATGGGCCGGCCGCCCGCGCCGCGCAGCGCGCCATCCGCCACGGACAGGTAGTAGCGGACCAGATCGAGCTTGGTGAGGCCGGGCCCCGGGAAGAAGACCTTGTCCGGGTTGGTGACGGTCACCCGGTGGCCGCCGATCTCCAGGACTTCGTGGCGGGTGGGCACGGCGGGGGCTCAGAACCCCGAGACGCGCTCGGGGGCGATCCGGATCGGCACGGAGTAGTCGTCGGCGAGCTCGCGGAACTTCCCGCTGAAGGCGGCGATCATGCGCTCGCGGTACTTCTCGAGGTAGGTGGGGTTCTCGTCCAGCCGCGGGGCGGCGTCGTCCACCCGCGCGGTGCCCACCACCACGACCACGTCGTCGCCGTGCGTGTCGGTGTCCAGGTGGAGCGACACCCGGGGGTTCGCCGCGATGTTGCGGAGCTTGCCCGTCGCCGGCTGGCTGTACAGCAGGATCGAGGTGCCGTCCCAGGTGAACCAGACGGGCACCGGGACCGGCGTCCCGTCCGGCCGCACGGTCACCAGCCAGCCGATCTCGTCCCCGCGCAGCCGCCGGTCGGCACGGGCCCCGAACTCGGTCTCCAGGTCGAGCATCTGCCCCCTCCTCGTGCTGCCGGTCCCCGCAAGTGACCCTCTTCGCGCCGGCCCTCGTGCCGCCGGCCCTCGTGCCGCCGGTCTGAAGCATGCGCCCGTCGTCGCGACGTCCATCCTCGCGCCGTCCGTCCTCGCGCCGCCGGTCCGAGCACGTTGCCGTACTCGGGGACCACAGGATAGGCCCGGGGAACAGGGCCCCGGCAGAAGGGCGGGCACTCGGCTCGCCACGCCGGCACGGTGTCAGGCCGACGGCTCCACATGGCCCCTGGTCTCAGCTGTTGCACGCCGGGGCGCGTGGCCGGCTTCGGGTCCGCTTCGCCCGTGATCTCAGCTGTTGCACGCCAGGCGGACCGTACGCGCGCTCGGCACGATTCCGGGCCGGCCGACGAGCCAGCGCACGGCCCGATCCGTGCGTGCCGGGTGGACCTCCGTGCCGTCCCGGGGCCGCCGATTCGCGCTCGGACCGCGTAGTGCCCTCCTGGTGTGCATCAGCGAAGAACCCGACGCGGACCACGCCGCGGACCGGGGCGAATCACCGCGCCAGCAGCCCGGCGAGGCACGGCGCCAGGACCCCGGCGAATCACCGCGCCAGAGGCCCGCCGAGGCACGGCGCCAGGACCCCGGCGAGGCACGGCGCCAGGACCCCGGCGAATCACCGCGCCAGGAACCCGGCGCGGCACCGCGCCAGAAGACCCCGGCGAGGACCGCACGAGACTCCAGCCCGCCGCGAGAACGGCACCGCCGCCCGCCTCGACCCGCGACCGCGCACGACTTGCGACAATGCGCTGGACAGCAGCG
>JAJYKX010000173.1 GCA_021788175.1 Chloroflexota bacterium | reverse complement strand
AGAAGGGGGTCGATCAAGCCCGTCCGTATCCCGAGCGCGAGCGCCGTCACTGCGTACCAGCGGGCGACATCCTCGAAGAGTTGCGGCAGCTCGCTCATAGCCCATCCTCTCCTCGTCATGGCGACCGGATCAGATGAGCCGGCTTGCCACCGCGCACGATCCGGCCGCTGCCCGCGAGTTTCCGCGGATATCCCTGCAAGGTCGCTGCGTCGCGCATGGCTGAGGGTACTCGCGGCGACACGAGGAGAAGAAGGCGCACCCGCGCACGCCGCTGCGGGCGCACCAGGGCCCGCCACCAGTGGAATGATTGCCCTACCGACTGGTAGTCGCGACGGGATCGACGAGGAGGAGCCGATGCAGGCGGACGAGGTGACGCGTGCCGAGATCGAGGGCCTCGTTCGCGAGACGTACCGGCGGATGTCGACGCCGGGGGCGGACCCCGGCGAGCTGTTCGCGCACCCGGACATGACGGTCGCCGGATCGGGACAGGGCGAGCTGATGTACGGGCCCGAGGTCGTGGGCCAGGTCTCTCGGGCCATCGCCGGATGGGGCTTTACGTGGACTCCGGAGGAGGTCAGGGTCTGGCGCGAGCGGGACGTGGCCTGGGCCCAGGTCCTCGGCGTGGTCATCACCCGCCGCGACGGCGTCGAGGAGTCGGTCCCGTACTGGACGACCGGCGTCTTCGCCAGGGATGAGTCAGGCTGGCAGTGGCGCTACTGGGGCGGCGCCGAGCCGCAGGCGGAGCCGAGGGTCTAGCGCACGGGACGGAGGAGCCTCACATGACGGATGTCGCCGCGCGCGTCGAGACCCACGAAGCCGACATGTGGGCGCGGATGGTGGCCGCGACCGGCGCCGTCGGAAGCGATCCCCTGGGCGCACGCGTGGATCGAAGCGGCCGCGTCCCGCTGTTCGCGCTCATGGCCCTCAACGTCCCGCTGTTCAATCGCGTGGTCTCCCTCGGCGTGGCCGAGCCGGCCGACGACGCGGAGATCGACCGGCCGCGCGTGGCCTCGTCGACGCCGGGATCCGGCAGGCGAAGACGTGGCGGCGTCCGGCGCTCGTCCCGGTCGAGCCGGCCACCTTCCGACGCATTCGTCGACGTTTCCGGAGTGGGGGTACCTGGGCAGGGCATCGTGATCAACCCCGGCCCACGTGGTGCGGACCCACCCGCTCCAGATTGCCGCTGACGTCCCGATCACCGCCTGGCCTTCAAGCTACGATCCGCCGTCAGACGGGCGGGTACGTGTCGTTCCTGCGCCGGCTGCTCGGCGGATCACCCCAGCCTCAGCCCGCGGTCTCTGTCGCCCTCCAGGCGACCACTCGTTACGACGACACGGATCAGTTGGCGGTCGTCACCGTCGCTGGTGCTCACGTTCCGGCCACCATCTATCAGGACTTCCGGGGGCGGAGGCGGCGGGACCTTGATGTGGAGCTGCAATACAGGGCCTTAGGGATTAGGCAAGCTCGGGGCAACCTCCGCGGCCCGGCCTCGGGTTTGCCGGACGGCGGCTCAGGCGCAGGCCGGCGGCGGAAGCCAGCCGCGGCGGGAGGCCTCGCCAACGGCTCCGGCGGTGGTTGTGGCGCCCAGGGCTGCGCGTGCCTGCGCTAGGCGTCGGTCGGCCGTACGGCTGCTCATACCGAGACAGCAGGCAGCCTCGTCGACTGAGTGACCCCGGGCAATGAGGTCCAGCAGTGCCCACTCTTCCGATCTCAACGGACGCGCCTCCATCGTGTCCGCGGGTCGGGCGTGGCGGGTGACCGGCCCCACGCGTCCGAGGTCGTCGAGGAGTTGCTCTGCGGTGTCGGCCGAGCATGCCGCCAGCAGCAGAAGGCCATGGCCGTCGAGCGCGGCCAGCAGCGCCGCTGCCGCGGTCTGGTCGTTGTCGACGGTGCCCGCAAGGACGGCCGGTCGTTGAGCATTCCGACCGAAGCCCTCAACGACGGTCCATCCCGACCCGATGAGGCGGGACCTAACCTCCGCGAGGATGCCCGGCGCACCCAGCTGGTCATCGACGACGATGATCGGGGGGGCCGGGCGGACGTTGGCGGCGCTGATCGCCTGTGCCCGGGAGTCGACGCGCAGGCGCGCCATCACGCGCGACAGCGCCTGTGCGACCGTGGGCCGGCCCAGGCCCATCCGACGGGCAATCTCGCTGTTGGTCAGGCCCTCGCTCACAAGGTCCAAGATCTGCTGCTCGCGGGCCGTCAGCGGCAAAGCGCGACCGCGCTTCCCGGACGGGCGGCCCACCGGCTTGCCCGCCAGGCGCAGGGAGCGACGGACGCGTGCGGCCAGTGGCACGAAGCCCATCGCCTCTGCCCGATCGAGGGCAACGCGCAGCAGGTCTGGTGCGTCGGCGTGCCCGGCCCGCCGGGCCGCCTCGCCCGCGGCCCACAGGCACACGGCCTCACGGGGTGCCATGAAGGGCGCCCACCTCACCGCCGCTTCCCCGAACCGGTCTCGAGCCCCTGCAGGCGCGTCGAAGAGCGCTCGGAGGCCGTCAGCCTCCGCGGTCGCGCCCGCCAAGCAGGCCCATCCGCCAGCCGGCGGGACCGGATCCGGTTGCCTCCCGGCGTCCACCTGCGCCCAGGAGCGGACGAGCGCCGGCAGGACCCGGTTCAGCTCGCCCTGCCTCGGTAACATCGCGGCGACTGCCGACAGCTCGAGGCAGCGGCGGGTCCGGCCCTCCCAGTACGCCGCCTCGGCGGCCTCGTCGAGGCGGTCTGCCTCCTGCGTGGCGTTGGGGAACGGAGCCCAAAGCAGCCGGCGCACCCGCGCGGCCTCGTCCAGCCGCCCGGCCAGCGTGAGCGCGTGCGCGAGGTAGAGCGTGGCGCGGTGGCGGATCACGGCCGGCGCCGCGCGTTCCAGCACTCGGTCACCGAGCTCGAGCGCCATCGTGATGTCGCCCGCAAAGGTGTACGACTGGACCGCCTCGGTGAGCAGGACGGTGCCGCGCGCAGGAAGGCCGATCTCGTACTGTCGCTCGCCTTCCCGGTGGGCGAACGCGGCCGCCTCTGAGGCCCCCGCCTCGCACAACAGGGCGTTGTGCAGGGCTTGTGCCGCGGCGCCCGCCGCAGCCTCGTCGCCAGCTGCCCGCGCCGCAGCCCAGGCCCCGCGAAGCGGTTCGAGCGCCCCCGTTCGGCCAAGGAACAGCGCGATCGCGGCCCGCAGCGTCGTTGTCCGGTACGCCGACGGCAGAGTGCCCGCCGTCGCGAGCGCCTCGTCGAGCAGGTTCAGCGCCGCCCCGGGGCTCCCGCTGAACACCAGTTGGCGGGCGCGAGCACATGTGAGCTCCAGCTCCCCTGCTGTGGCGGGCGGCCAGGCGGCGGGCGCCTGTTCGAGCACGCGTCTCGCCGCCTCACCCTGGCCGATCGACCACAACGCATCCCCGAGGAGGGCGTCCCGCAAAGCCCTGGCCTCAGGGTCGCCCTCGATCGGCTGCCGCATGAGGCGTGCTACGGCCTCGTCCTCGCCGAGGTCGCGGTAGGCGCGGGCGGCATCGAGCCGGAACGTGTCAGCGGTTGCGCCCGGCGCGCTGGCGGCAAGGATCTCGAGCAGGGCGGCGCGGCGCGCGAGTGTCGCGCCCGCGAGGGCTGGTGCAGCAACATCGAGCGCCTCGGCCGGGTCACCCGCATCGAGCAGCAAGCCGGCGATCTCCAAGGGGTCGTCAACGAGCCTGGCCAGCTCCCGCCGGAGCGCTGGCTGCTCATCCGCCGGAATGAGCGGCTGGATCGCGTCGCGCAACACCGCGTGCCGCAACTGGGCCTCCCCGGCCCGAACGGCCACCAGGCTACGTGCGGTCAGCTCGTCAATACCAGCCGGCAGGCGGGTAACCGCAATCGGCTTTCCCGCAAGGACAAGGAGCCAGAGTAGACGCTGTTCCATCGGCGACAGGCCTGCGACACGGTCCGCCATCGCGCGGCGCATCGTGGGTGATTCGTTGCCGTCGCGCACCAGCTCCTCGATCAGCAACGGATTGCCTGCTGCGCGGTCAAGGATTCGCGCAAGGCGGACGGAGGTGATGCTCGGCAGGATGTGCCGGGCGATCGAAGCCGCCGACGCCGCGTCGATCTCGGCGATCTCGATGTGGACCCAGGGCACCTCTCTCAGCTCACCTGTCGGTACGTGCCGGCTGGCGACGACGAGGGCGACTCGGCCCGCCAGTCGGGCGATCGCACGGCATGAGTCGTGGTCGGCCCAGTGGGCGTCATCGACGAACAGGACGTCCGGGCCGACTGCGCGCTCCACGTCGCCTGCCACCTGCTCGGCATCGCCGGACGACTCGCGCGAGATCTCTCTCGGCAGCGCGTGAAACGGCACCGGGCCGAGGGTGGCGATGCCCGCTCCCTCGTGAAGCCGGCGGCCGCTCCGGGCGACGGCCGCGCGGACCAGAGTGGTCTTGCCGATGCCCGGCTCGCCCACGACCCAGATCGGTCGGTCGGCGGCCAGCGCGGTGGCGACACGGGCGCACTCGGATTCGCGTCCGATGAGGTCTGCCCAGCCGTCCACGTCCACCCCGGGAATCATGAGCGGCTGAAGCGGTCTCGGAACCTGCGGCCAGCGAGGCAGCATGCCGCACTTTTCTCTCGCGGAAGTTCTCCGGCGCCTCGCCGATCGCGCGTTCGCGCAGTCCTTCGTTCGCCTTGAGGCCTCAGCCGGCCACCTATGTCTGCTGCACGTGAGTAGTACGAAAAGGGTGAGCAAGTCAATCGTGACATAACAAACGGCATGGGATGAGAGGCCGATCGTCGTTCTGACACCGGCCATTCGGCCCCCTGCGACCCGAGTTTCCTCCGGAGCGTGTGAGCGTGCACGACTTCGTCCTGCCCGAGCTCGGCCGGGCCAGCCCCTATGGCGTCTGCGACCTCGCCGCCAACGAGGCCTGGGTGAGCGTCGGCACCGACCACGACACGGCGGCCTTCGCGGTCGAGGCCATCCGCCGCTGGTGGGCGACGATGGGTGCGCCCCTCTACCCCGACGCCAAGCGCCTGCCGGTCACCGCCGACGCCGGCGGCAGCAACGGCTACCGGCTCCGGCTCTGGAAGGCGGAGCTGCAGCGGCTCGCCGACGAGACGGGACTCGAGATCGCCGTCTGCCACTTCCCGCCCGGCACCAGCAAGTGGAACAAGATCGAGCACCGCCTGTTCAGCGCGATCACCATGAACTGGCGGGGCAAGCCCCTGGTCAGCCACGAGGTCATCGTCAAGCTCATCGCCGCCACCACCACCAGGACCGGGCTGCGGGTCCGGAGCGCGCTCGACGAGAACCCCTGCCCGGCCGGGGTGAACGTCTCAGATGCCGACATGGCGACCCTCTACCTGCGGCGAGACGACTTCCACTAAGCCTCGACCACCGGGCTCCTCGTGATGCACCAGATGCTGGAGGCCGAGCTCACGGAGCGGATCACGGGGAATAGGCGGCCGATCGCCCTGACTGGGACGCCAGCGATCCTGCCTGCGGCGCGCTGAACGAGGACCGGCGCGGCAACAGACTTCGTCCCGACCCGCCGGCTTGGCGCGAGACCGGGGGTGCCGATGGAGACGGCACGCCTGGGGGCGCCGAGCAGCGCCCCGACGACGGGTGGCAGGT
>JAJYKX010000172.1 GCA_021788175.1 Chloroflexota bacterium | reverse complement strand
GGGTACCCCGCGCAGTTGTGCGTCTGGTGGCGTCCGAGGCCTGATCGGCTGCGCGACGCCCGGCGCGACCCGTCGTGCCCGCGCCCGCCGATTGCAGGGCCGCCTCGATGGCGGCATCCAGCAGTTCGCCCGAGAGCGTCATGTCCGGCGCTGCGAGGAGCGCGTCCCCCAGTCGGATGATCGCGGCGCTGTGCGGCCGCAGGTCCTCCACCACCTCGTCCCACAGGTGGGCAGCATCGGCCCGCACAGCGTCGTAGCGATCGCGGCGCATCGCCTGCGCCCCACGCGGATACCCGATCCCCTCGAGCACGTCCTGGTCGAGCGGGAGCGCGAGCTCGTAGGCGGCGAGGAGGTGGTCGGTCGCCTCCCGCCGGTCCCGCTCGGCGCCTTGCGTGACGCCGTCGGCACCCCACAGGAGGTGCTCGGCCGCAGCCCCGGCGAGCCGCAGACCGGCCAGGAGGCGGAGCTCCGCCCGGCCGCGTCGCCGTACTGCGACCGCCTCGACGAGCGTCGTCGCTCCGTCGCGGTCGCTCACGCGCACCGCCGCCACCGCGCCCGGCCCCCAGGTGAGGCGCGCCCACAGGGCGTGGCCGGCCTCGTGACGGGAGATCGCCTCGGGGTCGCGGCGCTCGGCCGCCAGCGGATCGCGGACCACGTAGCGCTCCCCGACCACCTGGAGGACGAGCTCGTCGCGCAGGCCGGGCGGTCCGGGCAGGCACAGTGAGCGCGTGATCGCCTGCTCGGGCAGCGCGACCAGCTCGGCTCCCGACCAGGCCTGCGTGCGCTCGGCGATGCGCTCGAGGTCGAGCCCCTCCGCCCCGGGCAACCCGTCGATCGCGCGGCGCAGGATCTCCCGGCGCTCGTCGGCGCTCGGCAGGTCAAGCTCGAGGCGCGGCGCGAGCCTGCCCGGGCGTGTGGCAGCCGACGAGAGGTGGGCGGCATCGGCCGTGGTCAGGGCGATCGTGATGGGACCCTCGTCGGGCCGCTCGGCCACCCCGTCGAGGGCGGCCAGCAGTGCGCGCTGCGCCGCCTGGTCGGTGGTGTGCCAGTCGGGATCGCCGATCATGGCCTCCGCTTCGTCGAGGATGATCGCGGTGGGTGCCCCGCCGTCGAGCGCCCCGTAGAGCTCGGTGAGGAGTTCGGCATCGAGCTCGGCCGTGACGGGCAGGATGGCATCGCGCCCGAGCGAACTGACGAGGGCGCGAGCGAGCAGGGACTTGCCGACGCCGGCGCGGCCCGCGATCACGACACCCGCGCCCAGCCGCAGGCCGAGGCGGCGGCGCTCGGCCGGATCCAGGGTGACCTTCGCCGCGAGCTCTTGGAGCCGGGCGATGGCCGCGCCGTGCCCGACGATCGCATCCCACGGCGTGTCCGCTCGGACGCGCCAGCGCCCGATGAGTTCCTCGATGGGAGGCCGCTTTCGTTTCCGCATCGCCGGCTCTCCGCTGATCGATCCGACCTGGTCGCCCGTCGCCTCCCGGTTGGCTCCGCTACGGACGGACGGCAGGGACGGCATCGGGCGCCTCATCAGGCAACCACGGCGGCCGCCCGGAGTCGAGGTCGTTCGTTCCGATCCGCCCGTCTTTCCCGTGATTCCGCTGCTGGCAAGCACGCCTTTCGCGAGGGCGTCGTCGCCGGCCTCGAACCTTGACCGCCGGTCGGAAGTGGCGAGCCTCACGTCATGTCCGAGGAACGCTGGCTCAGCACCGAAGAGGCCGCCAGGCTGATCGGCGGCGTGACATCCCGCTGGATTCGCACGCAGATCGAAGCGGGCCGGCTCCGGTCCCGGATGCTCGCGACCGGCGACCGCGTGACCTACCGGATCCGCCGTGACGACCTCGAGGCCTTCGTGGCCGCCTACATCCTCGAGGATGCCCGAGACCGGACGCTGCACGGGTAGGGAGGCGGCGCAGCGGCCGCCCCCGGGCGGGCCGGGGATGGGGGGCACGGGTCGGGGGACACCGACCCCCCTTTAGGTGTCCCCCACCCCAACCGCTGAGGCGGCCGACCTCCCGACGCGCTGGCGGCGCGGGATCTCGTGCCACGGACGTCCGGAGGGGCCTTGACGAGAGCGGCGACTCGCAGACGGTCTGGGCGCTGCGGACGACAGCAACGGCGCCGCCGCCCCGACCGCCAGCGTCACACAGGAGCCCCGCGTGTCCGCCAAGGACTACACCGCCACGGTCGAGCGTGCGCTGCTCGCGTCCTGCCTCCTCCAGGAGCGCGGATTCGCCCGCACGACCACGCTCGTACCCGACGACTTCGCCGATCCCCGCCACCAAGTCCTGTTCGCCACCGCGCTCGAACTCGCGGCATCCGGGCGCGATGTCCACCCGGGCGATCTGGCCCTCGAGCTGGTCCGCCTCGATCGTCTGGCACTGGCGGGCGGCCTACCGTACGTCATCGGGCTCGTCGGCGAGCAGTGCGGCAATCCGAGGCGGCTTCCGGAGTACGTTGGCCAACTCGCCGAGCTGTCCGCCCGGCGCAGGGCGGTCGCGGGGCTGGCGGCCCAGCAGGCGAACCTGGCCGACCCGGCGCGGCCGCTGGCGCCCACGCTCGACGCACTGCGCGAAACGATCGCCGCGGCGGCCCGGTCACGCACCGACGACGAGTTCGCCCCGCTCGGGGACATGGCGGAGGCCCTCCTCGCCGAGTTGCGCAGCCCCACCGTGGACCCCGGCCTACCCACCGGGATCGGCCCCCTCGACGAGGCGCTCGGCGGTGGCCTGCAGCCCACGCAGCTCGTCGTGGTGGCCGGCGCGACGGGCATGGGCAAGACCGCGCTCGGGACCCAGATCGCTCTCGGCGCGGCCGCCGTGGCCGCTCAGCACCCGGACCGGTTCGGCGCGACGCTGTACTTCAGCTATGAAATGAGCCAGCACGAACTGTACCTGCGCATGGTGGCGCAGGTGGCCGACGTGCGCGACGGATACCACCCGCCGCGGGGCTGGAGCGGGCGCGATCTCCCCCTGGCCGAGGCCGCCGTGCGGGCCATCGCGGCCCTGCCCCTCGTCGTCCGGGACGATCTCGCCCCGACCGCGGAGGCGATCCGCGCCTCCGTCGAGCGCTACGCCCTGACCCACGGCACGCCCGGGCTCGTCGTCGTCGACCACCTGCACCTGCTCTCGGCGCCGCGGATCACCAACCAGGTCGAGGCGCTCGGCCACATCAGCACGTCCCTCAAGTCGCTGGCCATGGCGTTCAAGCTGCCGATCCTCGCGCTCGCCCAGCTCAACCGCGAAGCGGTCCGCCGTGACGACCACCGCCCGCTGCTCGCGGATCTCCGCGCGTCGGGAGCCATCGAGCAGAACGCCAACGTTGTGCTCTTCGTCCATCGCCCCTCCTACTACCTGGACTCCGAAACGCGCCGAGAGCAGGAGGCGGCCGGCGCACCCGCCGAGCTCATCGTGGCCAAGAACCGCTCCGGTCCGACGGCCACGATCGCGGCGACCTGGCTTGGCCCCCGCACCCTCTTCGTGGTCGACGCGGCCTGGCAGCCTCGCTATGGCCCGTCGCCGACCGCCGTGCCGTCCCTCATCACACCACCGGCGCGACCCCCGGGGCTCGAGGAACGGCTCATCGCGATCGTGGCCGATCATCTCGCCCGGACCGGCCAGCGCGCGACCAGAGCCGCTTTCTTCGGGGAGTTCGGCGTGGCCCGCAAGAAGTGGCAGGACTGGGGGTTCGGACGCGTGGTCGATCGTCTTGTCGACGAGGGCCGCCTGTGCGCGGAGCAGGTCGGCTCGGGTACGAGCGCCACGTACCGGTACTGGCTCCCTGGACCGACCGCGCCGGGGCACGAGCGGCCGCCAGAGCTGCACGGGGTCGCAGACGGCGAGAACGCACCCGCGCCCGGCCCCGGGGTCGACGACGGCGAGCTCGACGAGTTGTTCGGGTAGCGCGTTCGTCGACCACAGCGCCCCGACGATCAGGGAGGATTGCTATGACCCGCACCAAGCACGATACGCACGACAGGCCGCACGCGTGGTGCCCGGCTTGCCGCTGGGAGCGCATGTCGCCCGACGAGCAGGCGACCTACCGCGAAGAGCGGCGTCGCGCGGCACGGCAGGCGTGGCAACGCCGGAACCCGGCACGCGCCGCGCTCCGCGACGCGCTGGTGGCCTCGGTGACGCCCGGCGTGTGCGATCGCTGCGGCCAGCGCGCCGATACCGCGGCGATCATCGACTACGAGCAGGCCCGCATCGTCGGCTGGCGGTGTCGGCCGTGCTGGCGCGCTGCCCGGAACACGTGGCGCGCCGAGCACGCCGGTGCGGCCTGAGCGGTTCAGCGCGGGTCAGCCGTCGGCGCGATCTCGCGAGATCCCCGCCCGCCTACCAGCGGCGCCGGCGCGGCGGTGCGGCTGGCGGCGGAGGCGGCACGTAGCGGCGGGTCGCCTGGGCCACCGCGCGGCGATAGACACTCTCCGAGATGTCGCCGTGCTGCCAGAGCCTCCGCAAGTGTTCGAGATCGTCGAGCGGCACTTCGGGCTCGGGAGCCGCCGGCAGGGGCGGCGCCGGCGTCGGTGCGCCGTGCGCGTCGTGAACCAAGAGATAGACCGCCGCGGCCGAGATGAGCAGCCATGTCTGGGGCACGGGCACCGACCAATGCACCAGGAGGGCCGCCCCGCCGACCACGACCAGCGTCATCGTGCCGGTCACGGCGAGGAATCCCAGCAGCAGCCAGGAGGCCCGGTTGACGAGCCGCATCATCGGCCGGTACTCGGCCGGCGGGGACGCGCCAGATGCAGGGTGATCGAGCTGATCTCGGGCCAGGCCGGGGCCGCGGCGCTGTCCGCTCCGACCTCTGTGGGCACCAGGTGCACGGGACGCGCCTCCGGTTCCACGTACAGCTCGTCGGGATGTGCCGTCGGGGCGTGCAGCCGGGCGACGGCGCGCACGTCGTCGGGATCGAGGTCGGCGCCGTGGGCCTGCAGCACGCCATTGCGGACCCAGAGGCCGCAGCAGTCGCAGAAGAGGGTCTCCACCGGCTCGAACGACCCCTCGGCCGAGGCATCGGCGGCGCGCGTCAGCGTGCACAGCCCGCTGGCCTCGCCGACACCACAGCCTGGGCACGAACAGGGCACCGCGCGTCCGATGGGTGACATGGGGTCCTCCCGAGGGGCCGCCCGGCGCGCGGGGTGCGCGGTCGTCGCGGCTCTGGAAGCCTCGGCGGAACCCGGTTGCCGTCAAGCGAACGAGGGGGGCGGGTGTCGGCGTCGCTTGTGAGGCAGGTGGCACGCGCGGGCCTCCCGCTCGTGGCTGTGGAAGCCCTCACTTCGACACGACCTCTGCCCCGCCTCCGCTCCGCGCCGTCAGGAACGCTGTCGTGCAGCGCTCAGCGCACGTCGTAGAGCCGAAGCCCCGTCGCGGTCGGGTTGACGATGAACAGGGTGTAGCCCGCGTTGTTCCCCGCCAGCACCGGATAGGTGACCTCGACGAGCACGGCGTGGGCGAGGTCGATCGAGGCGCCATAGGTCGTCGCGAGCCAGTTCGTGATCGGGCCAGCGTCAGACGGCTGTGCGGTGACGGCGTAGCGGCCGGCGACGCTCTGGAAGAACGCGCGCTCGTCGTACGTGAAGCTGGCCAGCG
>JAJYKX010000171.1 GCA_021788175.1 Chloroflexota bacterium | reverse complement strand
CGAGCAGGCGTTCAACCTCAAGCAGTACGCCGCCACCGCGCAGCCTTCCTGATTTCACCGATCCTGCACCCGACGGCCCGGCTCCAGCAGCCGGGCCGTCCTGATTCCGGCCGCGCGCCGCGAAGGGTGCAGCACGGCAGGTCAGGCGCGACCCCTGAGCGTCAGCCGCGGGCCCGAGCGTCAGCCGCGGGCCGCGGCGAGGATCGCCTCGAGCTCGGGTCGGTGCTCGGGGTAGTGGTCGAGCGTCTCCCCCATGAAGAACTGCAGGCGGGCCGGGTTCTTCACCCAGCGCGTCTCGGGAACCACGGTGAGGTACCCGCGCAGCTCGCCGGCCACGGAGGACAGGCGCCGGCGCACTTCGCCCACGGGCAGCGCCCGCCACTCCTCCTGGAACCGCGCGTTCATCGCGTCGCCGCCGACGGCCTCCCACTCGGCGTCCACCCGCGCGATGGTGGGGCTGTCGTCGCCGAGGGCCAGCTCGCGGGCCGCCTCCAGGGCGATCTGCTGCCAGGCGACGAGATGCGCGGCCAGGTCACGCCCGGACCATCCGTGGCACGGGCCGTCCTCGGGCATGGGTCGCTCGAGGTCGGCGTCGGAGAGCCCGGCGAGTGCCTCGAAGGGCTCCCAGGCCTCGCGTTCATCCTCCAGGAAGGACAGCGCGTCGACGTACATCCTCTCCTCCTTCGATCGCCTCCCGGTCCGCCCCGCCGAGTCGGTCGGCCGCCGCGTGCCGTCCCCGGGACGTCAGTTGGCCCGGCGTCCGGGCGCCGTCTCCGCGGCGTACCGCGCGGCTGCCGCGAACCAGCTCGCGGCCCGGTCGAGCGCGAACCGGTCGAACACGTCCGGGGCAAGCGTCACCCACCCGGGGCCCCGGTCCGACGGACGCACGTCAGGCGTCGCGAGCGCCGCCTCGGCGACATCCGGCCGCAGCCGGAACGCCGCGGAACCCGCGCTCACCGCGGCGAAGGCAACGCCGCGCAGCCCGTAGCGCACCTCCGCGGCATCCACGTGGCGCTCGACGTCCTCGACGGTGGCGGCGACCTGCTCGATGCGGCCGGCAAGGTCCTCGGTCTCTGCCAACCGGCACCTCCTTCGGCGCGAGTCTACGCGTCGGGCGGCGCATGCTATCGTGCCGTCGTGAACGACGACCGCACGCCGGCACCGCCCCTCCCGCCGGTCGATGTGCGACTCGCGGACCGGATCCCCGCGGAGGTCGTGACGCCGGAGTTCCTGTCCGGCCTCCTGGTCGAGGGCGACGTCGAGCTGGCCACCTGGGCGCTCCGGATCGCGCTCCGGGAGCAGGCGCGCGACGTGGTATACGACACGCTCGTGCGTGACGCCATGCGCCTGGTGGGCGACGGCTGGCAGGAGGGCCGCTTCACCATCAGCGAGGAGCACCGGGCGAGCCAGAGCCTGGTCCGCGCCCTGGAGGACGTGGCGCCGGCCGCGTCGCCGAGCGACCGGATCGGGCCGGTGGCAGTCCTCGCCGCCGCGGAGGACGAGCAGCACGCGATCGGGCTGATCCTCCTCGAGCACGTCCTGCGCGAGGACGGCTGGTCGGTCGCGTACCTTGGCCAGAACGTCCCGGCCGGCGACCTGGTGCGCTTCGTGACGCGTGAGCGGTGTCGGCTCGTCGCACTGTCGGTGGCCCTGTCGGAGCGACTCGGGCCGCTCGCCGGCGCCGTGGACGCCCTCCGTGCGCTGCCGGAGCCGCCGGCCATCATGGTCGGCGGGCGCGCCCTCGAGCGGACCGGCGCGTCGCCCGCGGGTCTCCGCGCCGACTGGTCCGGCGACTCGCTACAGTCGGCGCGCCGGTTCGCGGCCGATCTCCTCCGCCGGCTCCCGCAGGACCCGGACGCCTGACCATCGTGCGGGCCGGCTTCGGCCGAACCCGTCGGAGTGTGTCCCACGCGGAGGGCGTTCCACGCCCCCGGGGCAGACGGCTCCCGGCTCAGACGGCCCCCGTGTCAGACGGCCCCTGGGGCAGACGGCCCCCGTGTCAGACCGCCCCCGGCTCAGACCGCCACGGGCTCGCGGTACTCCCCGAACTGCGCGCGGAAGACGCCGCACATCTCGCCCAGGGTCACGTAGGCGGCCGCGCACTCGACCAGGGCCGGCATCACGTTCGCCTGGCTCGAGCCGGGACGGGCGGCCGCGTCGCGCAGGCGCGCCAGCGCGGCCTCCACGGCGTGCGGGTCGCGCTCGCGCCGCACGCGGGCCAGGCGCGCCAGGTGCCGCTGCCGGCTCTCCTCGCTGACCTCGAGGAGCGGGATCGCCAGGACCTCGTCCGGATCGGCGTGCTCGTTGACGCCGATCACCCGGCGCTCGCCGGCGTCGAACTCCTGCTGGTACCGGTACGCGGCGTCCGCGATCTCCCGCTGGGGGAACCCGGCCTCGATGGCGGCGGCCATCCCGCCGAGCTCGTCGATCTCCGCGATGTAGCGCCATGCCTGGCGCTCCACCTCGTCGGTGAGCCACTCCACGTACCAGGAGCCGCCGAGCGGGTCGACCGTCCCCGCGACCCCGGTCTCGGCCGCGATCACCTGCTGCTGCCGGAGTGCGAGCAGGGCGGCGTCGGCCGACGGGACCGCCCAGGCCTCGTCGTAGGCGTCGGTGTGCAGCGACTGGGCCCCACCCAGCACGGCCGACAGTGCCTGGATGGCCACCCGCGTCAGGTTGTTGAGCGGCTGCTGGGCGGTGAGGGAGACGCCCGCGGTCTGCGCGTGGAAGCGCATCCAGGTCGAGCGCTCCTGCGTCGCGTGCCAGCGTTCGGTCATCAGGCGGTACCAGATCCGCCGCCCGGCCCGGTACTTCGCGATCTCCTCGAAGAAGTCTGAGTGGGCGTTGAAGAAGAAGCTGAGCCGGGGCGCGAACTCGTCCACGCGGAGACCGCGACGCAGCGCCTCCTCCACGTAGGCGATGCCGTCGGCGATGGTGAAGGCGAGCTCCTGGACCGCGGTGGAACCGGCCTCGCGGATGTGGTAGCCGCTGATCGAGATGGTGTTCCACCTCGGGAGCTCGCGGGTCCCGAACTCGATCGTGTCGGTGACCAGGCGCAGGGAGGGCGCGACCGGGAAGAGGAACTCCTTCTGGGCGATGTACTCCTTCAGGATGTCGTTCTGGGTGGTCCCTTCCAGGATCCCGCGCGGGTAGCCCCGCTTCTCGGCGGCTGCGATATACATCGCCCAGATGGGCGCCGCCGGCGAGTTGATGGTCATCGAGGTGGAGATCCGGTCCAGGGGAATCCCGGCCAGCAGGACCTCCATGTCGGCCATCGAGCTGACGGCCACCCCGCAGGTGCCGAACTCGCCCTCGGCCTGGGGGTCGTCGGTGTCGTAGCCGTACAGGGTGGGCATGTCGTAGGCGATCGACAGGCCGGTCTGCCCGGCGTTGAGGAGCTGGTGGAACCGGGCGTTGGTGTCCTCGGCCGACCCGAACCCGGCGAACATCCGCATGGTCCAGAGGCGGCCCCGGTAGCCGCTGGCGTGGACGCCGCGCGTGAAGGGCGGCTGCCCCGGGAACCCGACCGTCTCGAGCAGGTCCCGCCCGGCAAGGTCGAGCGGCGTGTAGAGGCGGTTCACCTCGATGTCGCCCAGCGTCCGGAAGTGGGCGCGCCGCTCCGGCGTCCGCTGCAGCAGGGGGTCGAGTCGTTCGCGTTCCCAGCGCTCGCGGGCCGCGCGCCACGATCCGTCCATGGCGGCGACTGTAGCACGCGGCGGGAGGCGGGCCGCGGCCCGGTCGCGGCACGGTCGCGGCATGGTCGCGACCCGTTCGCGGCCCGGTCGCGGCAGATGGCCCGGGCCCGGGCGTGAAGCGACGCCTGATGCGAGAATGCCGGCCGTGCTCAGACATACCCCCCGCGCCCTCCCCCTCCTGGCCTCGCTGCTGGTCGCCGTGCCGCTGATGGCGGCGTGCACGTCGACCGCCGCCAGCCCGAACCCGTCGGGCCCGTGCAACGGCGCTGCCGAGCAGAGCGCGCCGGGCTTCTACCCCGACCTCGAGCGACAGCTGCCCGCCCGGGTGGACGGGCAGACGCCCACGAACGTGCGCAGCGGGCGCTACTGCTCCGCCCGGACGCTCGGCTCGCTCGAGAAGGCAGGGATCCACGAGCTGCAGTTCGCGGGCGGTGCACTGCCCGATCCACAGAACCGTGCCGCAGGGCTCGCCGTGGTGGTGTACCGCGCCCCCGGCATGACCCTGGACCAGCTCGCCGACGCCCAGGCCAACGGCGCCGGGAACACCCAGGGCGTCGCGGGCGTGACGGCGCAGCGCGCCACCATCGCCGGCCGCTCGGGGATCCGCATCGACGTCTCGGTCCAGTCCGGCGCCGAGATGATGTTCTTCTGGCCGACGCCGGCGCCAGGCGTCTTCGACGCGGTCACCGGGATCGGCACCACGGAGGCACAGGTGACAGCGGCCGTGGCGGCGTTCGCCACCGCGGGGGCAGCCGGCACCACGCCGACTCCCGGCACCTGACCGGAGGCGGTCGACCGCGTCAGCGCGCGGGGAGGACCACCACGGAGCCGGCACCCAGCGTCACGCCGCGTGTCACGTCGTGGGTGACCTCGCGCAGCCGGGCCCGGAGCCGGTCCAGCCGGCCCGCCCGGTCGTCCTCGACGAACGCCTCCACGAAGCCGGCGACCTCGTCGGGCCAGCGGGCCAGCAGCTCGCGGCCCCACGCCTCGAGCCCCTCGGCCCAACCGTCCGACCGGCCACCGGGGCCCAGGGCGAGCAGGGCGTCCTCGACCGCATCCCAGATGAGCGCCTCCAGCACGTCCTCGCCGAACGCGCGCCCGGCCTCGCGCATCCGCGCCTGCTCCGTCTCCATCGCTGCCTCCGTCCGATCGATCGCCGAGGGCAGCCCTCGGTCTCGGCGCGCATCCTTTCCCCCCGCCGTGCCAGCTCGAGTGGCACGGCCCTGAGGGACAGGCCGGAGTCAGGGGAACCGCAGCGCCGGGTGGTGCGCGGTGGCCACGCTCCTTCGTGCCTGCGGTCCGGTACCCCCGTCCCATGGCCACGCGGCCGGGAAGAGGGGAGGATCGACACGGCCGTCGATCCAGCGGTCCGGGACACACCCGAGGCGTCGACAACCGGGTCGCGTGCGTGCGTTGCCCTCGCTTTCAGGGGCGGTGGGCGCCACCGCAGCAGAGGGCACGGCGTGCGCGACAACGGGTCGAGTGACAGGCACTCCCGGCCGACGGGCCGGACGATCGGGTCGGCGGCCGCCACCCTCGCGCCCCCCGTGACCGCGACGCCAGCGATCCCCCCGCGCGGCCGGCGCCACCGGCCCCACCGGCCCCAAACGCGCAGGGCAGGGAGCGGCTCAGGCCTCCCGGTTCCAGCCGAAACCGGGGGTCGCGGGGCGCAGGTTCCGCAGCACGCCCCGCGCGTCCATGTCGTCGCGGATGACCCGGGCCCGGACCACCAGCGCGTGGTCCCGGGTGATCGTCCGGGCGATCCAGTCGATGTAGGTCGGCTCCAGCTGCTCGACCTCGCCGAGCGTCTTCCCGTGGAACTTGCCGAACTCGAGGACCGTCGAGCGGGCCTCCTGGAGCGACGGCAGGCGCGGCGGACGCCCGGGTGCCCGGTGCCGCAGGACCG
>JAJYKX010000170.1 GCA_021788175.1 Chloroflexota bacterium | reverse complement strand
CGCGGATCGTCGTGGGCGGGTACGGGAGACCGCGGTTGGTGCAACTCGCCGCCACGTACGCCGACGAGCTCAACCTCGACTCCCCGACGCCGGCTACCTGCCGCGAGGTGTTCGCCCGCCTCGACGATGCATGCGGCGCTGCCGGACGCGATCCCGCAACGGTTGGCCGCTCGGCCATGCTGATGTGGGGGGCCACCGACGCGGCGCTGCCGGCCGCCGAGCAGCGGGACCGCATGGTTGCGTATCGCGATGCTGGGGTGCAGCGCATCGTGCTCAACGTCTGGCCGGGGCCTGGCGACCCGGCAATGATCGACCGGTTCGGGTACGAGGTCATCGCCGAGCTCACCTGACCGCTCGCTGCTCGCGAGCCTGAAGTGGACCGGCGGGATCGTTCGCCCGGACGCCGAGGACAACGCCCTCGCGCAGGGGCTACGCGGGCACCGGCAGGTCGCCCTCGCCGATCGCGAGCGTCTCCCAACACGGCCCCTCGTAGTGCTCGACCGTCACCGAGAGGCCTAGCCGCTCGCCGAACGCCAGCGCGGGGCAGCAGGTGGTTCAGCACCTGCTCGGGCGTCATCCGAAACACGCGGCCCCGGGTGCTGATCTTCACCCATCCGCGCCTGTCGCGGTAGTAGCGCCCGGTCGCTCGCTTGCCCCGGAACAGCACGCAATAGGTGTCATTCGTCAGCTTCATCGCGGTACCCCGTGCGATCGCTGGAGCGGACGATGGCACAGACGTGGCCGTCCGTGAAGCGCCGCTGGTGGCTGGGAATGACCCAGGGCGGCGTGCTGCGGCCGCCGCGGGGGATGGCGTCGGATGGGGCGTTCGCCACCTCGGGCGACGCCGTCCATCGGATCGGGTGGTCGTAGCATGGAAGACGTAGTCCTGCGACGAAGTCCGGATCCCGAGGTCGTGCCGCACAGACAGACTCAAACAGCAAGGGACGTGAACGCCTTCAATGCCCTGCCTGCGGCGTGGGCTTCCCCGGGCCTCCATCACCAGCACCGAGGGGAGGGAGCGGTTTACTCGGTGCCCGCCCTGGCTCGATCGAAGGGGTCGTTTGCATCTGTCCCCTCCGCGCGCCGGACCCCCTCGTCGATCGACCTCCACAGCCGTTGTGCGGCCTCGCGCCAGTCCGGTTCGAGCGCAAGGACCCCCTCGACCATCCCGGCTGTGGTGTCCCACGGCCGCCGGCCGTCGGTGCGTGGCTGGAGCAGGACGCCCACGGTCGTGAGATCCGCCTGGGCCGCGGACCTCTCGCCTCGCTCGACGTGCCGCAGTCGCACCAGGTGCCCGAACGCCTCACGCATCTCCTCACGGTTCTGGTTGGTGACCCCAACGATGAGGTGGACGCGCCCGAAGTAGAGGTAGTGCCGGAATCGCCACCACACAGCCTCCGGCGGCGCCAACTGCACTTGGTCGAGCCAGGACAGGATCGTCTCAGCCATCTGTTCCCTTATGGCGATCGGGGCGCTGTCGATGGCGGCCAGCATGGCGAGCCGGTGCCGAGCTTGTACGTCGTCCAGGCCAGCGGTCGGGACTTCGCCGATGTCCTCGAGGACCCAACGGATGAGGTTCGACCGCTGGGCAGGTCGCAGCGGGAGAACGGGTGTCGACTCGTTCCGCACCACGAGATCGGCGAAGGCCGGGTCAACGGGGGTCAGCGCAGCCGCCGTATCCGCCTGGGCGATCTCGTAGTAACGAAGAGACTCGAGCCCCAAGGCGACGGGATCCATCGGCGCCACCCGCAGCAGGTAGTCGACGACGGCGACCGTGCTCTGCAGCTGCTCGAACAAGAACTCCCAGTCGCGGCGCAGCAGCACGACCGCGTCCCCGCCGAGCACGAGGTCCTCGGGGGGCGCCGGATGCTCGATAACGACGACCGGTACCCACGAGATGTCGCGGCCCCAGAAGGAGATGACGCCGCCGCGCACATTCTCCAGGCGCGTCGCCTGCCGATACCGCAGGCGACGGATCGTCCCGGTCGCCTGACGCGTCCCTTCGGCGGCCTTGCGGACCAGCCATGACCGTTCGCGGTCTGGATCGTCGGTCGCCTGCTGCCGTGCCTTGACCTGGACCGCCGCTCCCTTCTGGCCGGCGATGAGCAGCGCGTCACCGATTTCGCGAACGCCGGGACCCCGTCGTTCCACGGCCGGGTAGAACACGAAGTCGGGCAGACCGTAGAACGCCGCCGCTCCCCGGGTTGCAGCCTCGGCGCCGGGCCCTCGGTCCAGTCCCTCAGGCAGCAGCGCCGCCGGCCGGATCGTCCGCACGAACGACCCTTGTGGCGTCTCGACCTCGATGCTGATGAACCCGTCTCTCACGGGCTCACGGTACTGCTCGCGGCCGTCCTCGTCTGGCGTCGGCGCGGCCGCTTCCTTGCATCGGCTGCGAGCACCATGCGCGGTTTCCTGCCGCCAGAAAGGCCACCTCCTGCCGCACAGGATCAACACGTCCTGCCAGCCTTGTCCCTCTTGACGGCGCGCGCCTTCCGCCGAAGGTCCGCCAGCGGCCGGCGAAGGGCTGGTCGCAGGAGCGAAGGGAGCGCGGGAGCGATGCTGTGCTCGGCGCCGAGCGGCCGGCTGTATGCGGCCCGTCGGACCTGGATCTGCGACCACCCGGCGTGCGGAAGCGTGGAGCGCGAGGAGGGCCGCGAGGGAGCCTTCGCGGAGCTGCCGGACGGCTGGAGCCGCACGCGGGACGGGCGACATGCCTGCTCGCCACGCTGCCGGCGATGGCTCGAGCAGCAGGATCAGGCAGCGGGGATCTTCGAGGGGACGCAGGCGGCCGCGTGATGGTCGCCAACCGTTGACTTCGCCACCGTCCCGGCAAGACTCCCGTTGGCTGACCGGCACGTCGCCGGCGTCATCGGCATGGTGAGGTGGCCCGATGGAACCAGGATCTCCTCGGGAGCCGTTTCGCCTGTACGATCCGCCCGCGCCGCGCGAGCTCACGCGCGAGGCGTGGCTGCGGCTGGCCGAACGCGACGCCGCGGCGGGCGACTGGGTACTGGCCGCGATTGACGCCGAGCGCGCCAAGGACCTTGGGCGTGCCCGGGCCGCCTGGACCCGGGTGCTCTCGCAGGGGCCGCTCGTCGTAGGCTGGCCCACGCTCGCGGTCGCCTTCGCGCGCCTGGGTCGGCCGACGGCGGCGAAGGCCGCCTGGGTCCGCGAGGCGCGCCTGCGGGCGAGTCGGGACGAGTGGCTCGATGCCGCCGTGGCCGAGACCATGGCCGGCGAGCGGGCAGCCTGGACCCGGCTCGCGCAGGCTGCGACGCGGGGCGGTGACCACGCCCTGGCGCACACCGCCTGGGAGCAGGCCGGCGAGCGGATGCGGGCAGCCGAAGCGGCCGCGCGGGAGGCGGCCTTGTCAGGCAACGGGCACCGCAGCGAACGGCACGCGGACCCGACCTGGGCGCTCGACGCCGCGGACTGGTGGGAGGCGGCCGGGCTGCCCGGACGCGCTGCGGCGGCGCGCACCCGCGCGGAGCGGCCCGAGGCTCCCTGCGGCGCGTCAGGTGGTGGGTCCCCCACCGAGGGCTCGACCGGCTGGGCGGCGAACACGCAGCGCCGGCGACTGGCCGCGGCCGCCCCGCGCGCGATGCGCCAGCCGCTCGCCGCCGCCGCGACGCCCGCCGTCTCCGGTACCTGGGCCCGTCGGCGCGCGCCGCAATCCTGGTCCGGCGGCGCACCGGACGCGACCGACGGGCCCCCCGAACCCTCAGAGGTGGGCGCCGCCCTCGAGGACGGGCCCCGGATCGGGCAGGCCGATCTCGAGCAGGGCACGGCGTAGCTCCTGACCGCCCAACTGGCCGTGCTCGGCCCCGGCGATCCGGGCGGCCAGGGCGCGCAACTCGGGCTCGTGCTCGGCCAGCAGCCCTTCCACCCGCGCGCGCTGCGTCGTCAGGGTGGCCGTGGCCGCCGCGGCGGCGAGATCGCGCAGGGACGCCGGCTGCTGTGGGTCGAAGGCGGCGCGCGAGATCGGCGGGAAGCCCGGATCGGTGCCCGCGTCGATCCGGGCGAGGGCCAGGGCGGTCGCCCGGGTCAGGTCGTCGGCGCTGCCCAGGCTCACCTCCGCTGGCGCGAAGAGGAGCCGTTCGGCCGCCTGGCCCGCCAGCCCCACCGCGATGAGATCGAGCACCTGGCCGTCGGACTGGCCGCTGGAGCGGGGACGATCCTCCTCCTCGAGCTCGGTGAACGCGCCCCCGCTGACCGGATCTAGGGCGATCTGGCCGAGCGGCAGCCCGAGGAGGGCGCTGGCCAGGGCGTGACCGGCTTCATGGCCCGCAGCGATGCGTCGTTCGCGCGGGTCGAGGGGCTGCCGCCGGTCCGACACATACCCGCGCCGCTGGATCGCCTCGATGGTGTGGGGCCAGTCGGCTCCCACCGGGAGCGGCCGGTCGCTGCCCTCCGAACCGCGGGCGCGCGAGTCCGCCGGCGCCGCGTCGGCATCGGCGAGCGTCAGGGCCAGGGCGTCGTCGAGGATCTGGCGCACCTCCGCGCCGCTGGTGCGCGGCCCCAGCATCTCGGCCGCCTTCGCCCAGTCCATCGGGCCCGCGAAGCGTCGGCCGGCCGCGAAGTGGCGGAACAGCTGTTCGCGCTCGGTCCGCGTGGGGTAGGTGGTCTCGATGTGCCAGCCCGTGCGCCCGCTACGGGTGACGGCATGGTCGAGTTCGGCCGGCGGCGTGTTGCTGGTAAAGAGCCAGAGAATGGTCGGGGTGGCACGCAAACCGTCGAGCACGGCCAGGAGTGCGTAGAGCGCCTGGCGTGACGCGGGCGTGTGAGCCCAATGGCCCCGCGCCATGGCGATGGCGTCCACCTCGTCGACGAACACGACGGCCATCCCGGCGTCCGTCGCTCGGGCGGCGAAGTGGTCGCGCAGCGCGAAGAGGCGCGCCGCGGTGAGATCCCCGCCGCTCAACTCAAAGAAGGGCACCGCACGCTCGGTGCCTTCGGCCAGCGCCGAGGCCACCACCCGCGCGAGCGTCGTCTTGCCGGTGCCGGCCGGACCGTAGAAGAGGATCGCCCGGGGGAGTTCGCCGCCCGCCTCCCGGATCAGCTCGGGATGGCGCAGCCGCGCGATCAGCGACTGCACCTCGCGCTTGGCCGCCGTCAGCCCCACCACGTCGTCGAGGGTGGCCCCCGACACGGTGATCCGCCGTTCGGCCAGCCACAGGGCCATGGCCTGATCGCCGGTGCGCGGGCGCGGCGCAGGAACGCTCGAGAGAGTGGCGACGGGGGAGGGACCGGCGGTGTCGTCGGCGGCCGCAGTCGAGGAACGGGTCATGCCTTGTACGCAACCACCACTGGGCGGGACGCGCAATGGATTCGCCGGGTGAATGGGACTATCGGGCTACGGCCCCATCGGGGCCCGGAGCGCCGGGGGCCGATTGCGTCTGGGGGTGCATGCCCGCAGGTCGGGGGTGCATCCCCTCGGGACGCCCCCACTTGACGACTGCGCCTCCCCGCAGAAGATGCCCGGTCGCCGGTGCGCGACCCGTGGGCCGGCGGACGGCGGCCAAGGGAGCAGGATGGAGATGTCCCACGCCACCACGCCACCGACGCGCTGCATCGGGGTCGTCATCAGCTGGTCGCGCAACCGCTACACCCGAGGCT
>JAJYKX010000169.1 GCA_021788175.1 Chloroflexota bacterium | reverse complement strand
CCGATCTGGCGGAGACAGGGCATGCCGAGGCTGCAGCGTCGGCCCGGCGCCAGGGCCGGAGCGTCACGCCGGCGACGGGGCTGCCGCGGACGGCGCCCGGGCGGCGGGAGGCGGCGGGAGGCTAGGCCTCCTCTTCGAGCTCGTCCGGCTCCTCGACGAAGGCTTCCTCGTCCGTCACCTGCGAGGGCACGACGCGGTCGATGTCCTCCAGGGACTCGTCCTCCTCGTCGTACTCCAGGTCCTCCTCGAGGTCGAGCTCCTCGCGGATCAGGGTGCCCTTCGTGTACGGACGCAGGTCCGATGCCTTGGCGGCCGTCGGGAACGAGACCTTGCCGTAGTTGCGGGGATCCTGGTACGTCTCGCGGATGATGATCCGGACGTCCCGGTCACCGAGGCTGGTGACGCCGGCGGTGTACTGGTTCCCCTCGGCCATCAGCTTGATCAGGCGCGCCGCCACCTTGGGGTCCACGGTGCCGATGTGGTGCCCGTTGGAGCGGGCCAGGAGGCGGTTGCCGTCCGGCACGAGCTCGACCAGGTCGCCCGGGTTCACCTGCGCCAGCTGGCGGGGGTGCGCGAGCTCGTAGAGCCCCGCGAACCCCGTCTTGCCGGTCTCCTCCACGAAGATGCCGACGGGCGCCTTGTCCCCCACCTGGGCGGGCGTGGTGCGGTCCCCCGCCTCGACGAGCAGGACGCGCAGGCGATCGATGTTGCGCTCGGCGATGCGGTTGGTCGGGTCCAGGGCGAGCGCGGCCTGGTAGTGCTCGCGCGCCTCGCCGAGCTCGCCCAGCTCCCACAGCGACTTCGCGAGGCGGTTCTCCGCGGCCGAGTCGGGGCCGAGCTCCAGGATCCGACGATTGACCTCGGCGGCGCCGCCCCAGTCGGCGCTGGTGGCGGCGGCGATGGCCTGTTCGACGAGCTGTCTCTTCAGTCGGACGGTGGACGCGCCTGCGCTGGCCGCAGCCGCGAGTTCAGGGAAGCTCATGGACTCCTTCGATCAGGCTCAGGGCCCGGTGCGCCGTGCAACGCCCATGACGACACGGCGGACGTGGGGCGCGTGTTATGTACCATCCGCGGTGCGCCGCTGTCAAACCATCCGCATCGGCTCTTGCCGTGGCGTGTCCAGGCGCTACGATCGGCTCGACGGGAGGCGTCACCGTGGAAGCCATCGAGGAACCCGTGAGCATCGCGCGGGTGAGCGTGGAACTCTCGCCGGACGAGCTCGAGCTGATCCTGGCCGGACTCCGGATGCTGCTCGACGCCGAGGACGACCCGGAGATCATCACCGAGCTCAAGGTGCTGCTGGCACGCCTGGCCCTGGTCGAACGCTGACCCGCCGTCCGGGCGAACCCCCGGGGCGGCCCGGAGAGCCGGGTGGGAAGGCCGCCTCGGGGGCGGGCCCGCGGATCAGCGCAGGAGCAGGTTCCAGGCGACCGCCAGCGCCGCCGCCAGCGAGAGAATCCCGTACTCCCAGAGCCACGAGAACGACCGTCGCTCGGAGCCGGGAGCCGCGCGGTAGGCGGCCCACAGCGCGAAGACGGCGGCCAGGACCGCCGGTCCCACGAGCCGGGGCAGCGCCAGCGCCCGGAGCACCGCCGCGGCCACGCCCACGACCACCGCGAACGTCCCCGCCGCGAAGGCCGCATCTCCCACGCGGACCATCCGGAGCGCGGCGAGCCGGTAACCCAGCAGGAAGGCCACCAGCGCATCGGCCACCACCAGCAGCACCAGGAGCCGCTCGTCGAGCGGCGGCGACGCGCCGAGGCCGGCCGGCTCGGCGAGTCCGCCCGGGACGGCGCCCGCCACGCCACTGAAGCCGGCGAACGCCACCAGGATGGCGAGCTGCTGCAGCATGTTGCGCCGCCGCTCGAGCTCCTCGCCGACCGGCGCGAGCAGCCGGCGCTCCAGCGAGACGCTCGCCCCGACCAGCGCGCCCCCGAGCACGAGGGCGGGGATCGCGAGAAGGCTCACGCCGGCGAGGTGGGCGAGGCCGAGCGTCCCCATCGCCGCGACGGCCGGCGGCGTCAGCTGCTCGATCGGCACGCCGCGGGGCTCGTGCTCCACCAGGATCGCGAAGGCCCCGAAGGCGGCCAGGGCCCCCAGGGCGAGCCCGGCCAGCCAGAGCGCGGGGCCGTCGAGGAGCATCCCGACCGCGGCCGCCCCCGTGGTCAGGAGGACGAGCTCGACGGTTCGGCCCCGGTCACTTCGCATCGCCCCCGATGGTACCCGCCACCCGGGCCGGCTTGTGTGCAACCCAGTCGAGCAGCGTCTCCAGCGGCCAGGTGTTGACCACGTGCCGGGCCTCGACCCAGCCCCGCCGGGCGGTGGTCACGCCCCAGCGGATCGCGTCGAGCTCTTCCAGGCGGTGGGCGTCGGAGTCGATGGCGAGGAGGCAGCCGTGCTCCACCGCCCGCCGGGCGCGCTCGTCGGAGAGGTCCAGCCGGTGGTCCGAGCCGTCGATCTCGAGGATCGTGCCGGTGCGGGCGGCCTCCTCGTAGACCCGATCCCAGTCCAGGTCCAGGTCCTCGCGCCCGCCCACGATGCGCCCCGCGGGATGCGCCAGGATGTCGACGTGCGGGCTCCGCAGGGCGGCCGTGACCCGGGCCATCAGCTGCCCGCGCGGCTGCCGGCGTGACACGTGGAGCGCGGCCACCACGACGTCGAACCGCTCCAGGACCTCGTCCGTGAAGTCGAGGGCGGCGTCCGCGTGGATCTCCAGCTCGCAGCCGTGCAGGAGCCGGAAGGCCGGCGCGGCCCCATCGTGCGCCTCGCGCGCGAACCGCTCGTTCAGGTCGGCCACCACGGCGCGCTGCTGCTCGACGCGCTCGGGAGACAGGCCCCGGGCGATCCCCAGCCCGAAGGAATGGTCGGTGAGCACCTGCCAGGCGTAGCCGCGTGCGCGGGCCGCCACCGCCATCTGCTCCACCGTGTGCACCCCGTCCGACCAGTCGGAGTGGGAGTGGCAGTCCCCCCGCAGGTCGCCCGGCTCGATGAGCCGGGGCAGGCGACCCGCGGCCGCGGCCTCGATCTCGCCACGATCCTCGCGCAGTTCCGGCGGGATCCAGGCAAGGCCGAGGAAGGCGTACGCGCCCGCCTCGTCGGGGAACGTTCGCAGCTCGGCCCCCTCCCCCGCCAGCGGCTCTCCGTCAGGGCCGAGGCGCAGGAATCCCTTCTCCGAGAGACTCCACCCCCGATCGCGCGCCATGGAGCGCAGGCGGACGTTGTGCTCCTTCGACCCGGTGAAGTGCACCAGGTAGGTGCCCTCCTCGCCGGGCGGCATCACCATGAGGTCCACCTGCGGGCCGTCCCGCAGCCGGACCGACGCCTTGTGCGGCCCGCTCCCCAGGACGCGCTCGACCGAGGGCATGGCGGTGAAGCGGCCCACCAGGGCCCGGGGATCGTCGGTGGACGCCAGCAGGTCCAGGTCCCCGACCGTCTCCCGGCCGCGCCGGAAGGAGCCCGCCGGGACCAGCTCGCGGACGCCCGGCACGTCGCGCAGCTCCGCCAGCAGGCCCTGCACGATCCGTTCGGCGTCTCCGAGGTGGAGCCGCTGCTGGCGGCGCTCCAGCTGGGCGATCCCGTCCAGGATCGCCGCCTCGCTGCGCTCGGACATGCCGCGCAGGTCGCGCAGGTGGCCGGCCTCGGCGGCATGGCGCAGGTCGTCGAGGGTCTCGATTCCCCGCTGCTCGTAGAGCAGCCTGACCGTCCGTGGGCCGACGCCGGGGATCTCGAGGAGCGCGAGGAGCGACGTGGGGACCTGGCTGCGGAGCCGCTCGTGGAACGCCAGCCGGCCGGTCGCGGCCAGTTCCTCGAGCTTCTTCGAGATCGCCGCGCCGACGCCCGGGATGCGGGGCGGATGTCCCTCCCGGTAGGCGCGCGCGACCTCCACCGGGCAGTGGGCGATCTCGTCCGCGGCACGGTGGTACGCGACGGTCTTGAAGACGAGCTCGCCCTGCACCTCCAGGATGTCGCCGATCTCGTGGAAGATCCGGGCCAGCTCGGCGTTCGTCAGGAGGGGGACGTCGGCCGTGGGCGGCGTCGACCCCGGCGGTTCCCCGGCGCCGGGGTCACCCAGCGCGCGGGCGGCACCCGGCCCGGCGGCAGGTGGCGAGGCTGGAACCGGCGCCGACCCCTGCGCGGCGGCATCAGGGGCACCACCCTCCGGCCCGCGCGTGGCCCCTGCGCCACCCTCCGGCCCGCGCGCGCCACGCGCGCCCCGGGGCATTCAGCCCACCTCCACCCGGTCGCGGCCCCGTCGCTTGGCGCGGTAGAGCGCGGCGTCCGCCCGCTCCACCAGCGAGCGCGCGTCGGCCACCCCGACGGCCACGCCGACCGACACCGTCACCGGCTCCCCGATTCCCGACTCGGACAGGTCGAGGCGCCGGACGGCTTCGCGGATCCGCTCGGCGATCTCCACCGCCGTCTCCTCCGTCGCGCGACGCAGCACCACCACGAACTCCTCGCCACCGTACCGCGCCGGCACGTCGTCCGCACGCACGGTCAGCCGCAGCACGCGGCCGATCCCGCGCAGGACCTCGTCACCGGCCAGGTGGCCGTGGCGGTCGTTGAGCGCCTTGAAGTGGTCCAGGTCGAGCATCAGGATCCCCAGCGCGTCGTTGGCGCGCCGTCCGCCCCGGCCCAGCATCTCCACGAGCTCCTCGAAGTAGGCCCGGTTGGGGATCCCGGTCAGCGCGTCCGTGGCGGCGCGCACGCGGGCCGCGTCGTGGGCGTAGGCCCGCTCCAGCGCCGCGGAGAGGTCCTGTGCCGACGAGGTCAGGACCTGCCGGTTCTGGTCGGACCAGCCGGTGTCGGTCCGGCGCGACAGGATGAGCGCACCGACCACGTGGCCGTCGGCCAGGAGCGGCTCGGCCAGCACGTGGCGCAGCCCGTAGGCGCGGCAGACGCGATCCGCGATCCGCTCCACGGCGTACATGGTCGATCCCGGACGCATCGCCGGGTCCGGCGGTGGCGGTGCGGATGTCGGGCGCCAGGTGTCGCCGGAGGCCGGGGCTGCCGCCATCCCGGCCCCGTCGGCACCGGGACTCGCCGACGCATACGTCCGGGCACGGACGGCGAACGCGTCGCCCGGCTCCAGGTCGCTGGCCGGGAACTGCGTCACGGAGAGCGGCACCGTCGCGCTCGACGAGACGAGCGTCGCCTCGATGACCCGCTCGGCGGGCTTCAGCCGCGCGACGACCACGTGGTCCGCGCCGGACGCCTCGCGCAGCTCGTCGATGATCGCGTCGACCGTGGCGTCGGGAGATGTGGAACGCGAGAGGCCGCGCAGCATCCGCGTGAGGGTCGCCTCGCTCGCCGCGCTACGGGCCACCGCCCGGTCGATCGCGCGCCGCTCCACGGCGATGGCGCCGGCGAGGCCCACCAGGAGGATGAGGCCGACCGCGCCCAGTGGCCCGGCCGCGTGGCCGGCGCCGAGCAGCGGCAGGTCGAGCGCGAGCAGGACGATGAGCGCGATCTCGGCCCGGCGAGCAAGGCGCACGTTCAGATCGTGCCCCAGCGGCGTCGCCGCGCTCCGATTCGGCTCCGGCTCGATCACGCTGCGAGCATGCGCGGGCCGCGGGAGGGTGTCCAGCGGAGCGGCCATCCGTCGCCTCTCGTCGCGGTCAGACCGCCTCTGGCGTCCGCTGCCCGGGGCCGGCC
>JAJYKX010000168.1 GCA_021788175.1 Chloroflexota bacterium | reverse complement strand
GGCCGCGCGGGTGATGACGGCCGCGCGCGCACCGGCCGCGCGCGCCACGCGGCGCCGCAGCCGGAGGCGCCGCCGGGCGAGGTCCCGTTCCAGGCGCGGCAGGTCCCGGCCGAGCAGACGCTGCCGTTCGACCAGCGCCAGGGCGCGGTCGGCCGCCTCCAGCGCCGCCGCCGGATCGTGGCCGACGTGCTCCAGGTGCTTGGCCAGCTGCACCCACGCGACCGCGGCGAGCGGGCCGCCCGAGGACGCGATCTCGCGCCACGCGGCGGCCGACTCCACGTGTCGGCCCGCCATGCGGAGGACGCGCGCTCGTTCCGCGGCGAGCCGTTCGCGCAGGACGGGATCCTCGGCGGCGGCCACGGCGGTGGTGCAGCACTCTGCCGCCTCGTCGAAGCGGCGCCGCCGGGCGTACGCGCGCCCGAGCGCGGCGACATCACCGGGGTGCTCGCCGGACCGGGCCGAGGGCTGGGCCATCCGCAGGGCCAGGTGCGCGAGCAGGAGACCCAGCGAGATCACGTCCTGCCGGTTGTGCTCGACGACGGCGCGGAGCGGGTCGGGCCGGCCGGTGCGCAGGAAGTCCAGGTAGCGCCCGGGGATCAGCGCGCCCGGGAGGTCGTCCACCCGCTCGACGCCCACGACGCCGCGTTCCACCGTGGCCAGCCGGGCGTCGCCGAGGCGGTGGCGCCACAGCTGGCGCGCCACCGGCAGGAGGTCGAGGTGCCCCGCGTGGGCGGGCGGGGGAGCGCCGTGCAGCCGGAAGCGGGTCACCAGGAGCGGCCAGTCGAACCCGCGCCCGTTGTAGGTCACGAGCCAGGCATCCGGCGGGATCGCTGCGCGCAGTGAGGCGAGGAACGCGGGCTCGTCCGGGTGATCCGGCAGCAGCAGCTGCTCGACCTCCAGGTGTTGGCCGTCCCAGCGGCCGAGGCCGACCAGGAAGACCAGCGTGCCCGCGGCCGTGCCAAGTCCGGTGGTCTCCGTGTCGAGGCAGACCAGGGGCCGCTCCGGGTCGACGGGATAGGGGAGCACCCCGAGCTGCTCCAGCGGCGCGGCGAGTGGCACCGTCGCACCGACCCGCACCACGCGCCCCGCGGTCGTGCGGTCCACGGCCCCCCCGACCGCCTCGGCGAGATTGCGCGCGAGGTCGCCACGGGCGGCCGCGCCCGTGCCGGAGCCGACCCCGTCGCAGGCGGGCGATGGTGCCTGATCGAGCGCACGGAACCTGGCCAGGCGCGCCGCCAGGCCGGCCGCGCCGCGGGGCATGGAGCCATCCGGGTCCCCGGGGCCGATCATCGAGACCCGGGCCGGCGCGGGCAGGCGATCGTCGGGCCACGAGCTGCCACTTCGCGGTGGGGTCCCGATGTCCGCCATGCCGGTCAGCGTGCGGCCGTGGCGTGCCAGCTCGGGTGGCACGCCGGCGGCGCCAGTCCCGTCGAGCCCGGGTCCCGTCACGCGGCGTACTCGCCGGCCAGCGTCGCCAGGAGGCGCCGGGCCAGGGCCTTGCCGTCGCCGCCGGTCTCCAGCCGCGGCCCCGTGCACGCCGGGCATCCCGCCTCGCATGGGCAGCGGCGCACCAGGTCGAGCGCGCCGTCCACCATCTCGGCATGGCGGTCGTACAGGCGGGGCGCGAGCCCGACACCGCCCGGTACGCCCTCGTACAGGTAGATCACCGGCCGGGCGAAGTGCGGGGAGCGGACCTGCGCCACCATGCCGAGGTCGTGCTGGTCGCTCATCAGCAGCACGCTCGCCACTGCCTGCAGCGCGCGCCCGGCGCCCACCAGGGCCACGTCCAGGTCGTCACGGCGCCAGGTCGCGAAGGTCGCCGGGTCGAGCGCCACCCAGTAGGCGGTGGTGTGCAGCTCGAGCTCGGGCAGGTGGATCCGTCCCCAGCCCAGGTTCTCCCCGGTCTCGAGGCGCAGCTTCTTGTAGATCGTGGCCAGCGAGCTGACCATCACCTCGCCGTGCGCCCGCTCCGAGGCGGTCGCGGCGCCGGCGGCGAAGCGCTCGAGCGGCTTGAGGGTGACCGCGGTGTCCGCCTGCGTGTAGTGGTCCACGTCCACCCGCCGCACGTACGCCTTGCGCTCGTCCCAGTCCAGCCGGTCCACGTGGTACTGCAGCGACTCGTGCAGGTAGATGGCGTCCTCGTGGACCAGGGTGGGGGCGGCGAAGAGGTCCACCTCCCCGATCACCCGGGGGCGATCGCCGGTGGTATCGATGATCACGACGTTCTCGTCCGCGGCGCTCCGCAGCGAGATCTCGCTGGCCGGGAAGTTCTCGCTGGCCCAGTACCAGCGCCCGTCGTCGGCCTGGCGCACGTGCCCCTCCTCGGCCAGGAAGGCCAGAAGCTCGTCCGCCGGCTCGGGCCCGAACCGCTCGCCGGCTCGGAATGGCAGCTCGAAGGCGGCGGCGCGGAGGTGCGCGAGCAGGACGTGCAGGTTGTCGGGATCCAGGCGCGCCTCCTCGGGCGTCGAGTCGAGCACGTACTCCGGGTGGGTCGCGACGTACTGGTCCACGGCGCCCGCGGTGGCCACGAGCACCGACACGCTCGTCTCCCCGCGACGGCCGGCCCGCCCCATCTGCTGCCGGGTGGCGGCGATCGACCCCGGGTAGCCGAGGAGGACGGAGGCGTCCAGGCGGCCGATGTCCACCCCGAGCTCCAGCGCGTTGGTGCTGACCACGCCGAGCAGGTCGCCGGAGCGGAGCCCGCGTTCGATCTCCCGTCGCTCCGTGGGCAGGTAGCCTCCCCGGTAGCCGCGGACCCGGTCGGTCGGTCCGCGTCCCTCGCGCATCGCGTCCCGCAGGGCCGTCAGCAGCAGCTCCACGCTCACCCGCGACCTGCCGAAGACGATGGTCTGGTGGCCCGCCCGCAGGAAGGCCAGGGCCACGTGCTCGGCGAGCTGGAAGGCACTCGCCCGGGTCCCCAGCGCGGGGTCGATCAACGGCGGGTCGAGCACCAGCACGTGCCGCTCCCCGGCCGGGGCCCCGCTCTCGTCGATGCAGACCGGGTCGCGCCCGGTGAGGAGCCGGGCCAGCTCGGCGGGGTTGCCGATGGTGGCCGACGAGCAGGCGATCACCGGGTGGCTGCCGTAGTGCTCGCAGACCCGCAGCAGCCGGCGCAGGACGTTGGCCACGTGCCCGCCGAAGACGCCGCGGTACGTGTGCAGCTCGTCCACCACGACGAAGCGCAGCTGCTCGAAGAGCTGGAACCACTTGGTGTGGTGGGGCAGGATCGCCGCGTGGAGCATGTCCGGGTTGGTCACCACGACCTGGCCGGCCGAGCGGACGCTCGAGCGGACCGGCGCCGGCGTGTCGCCGTCGTAGGTGGCGCACGCCACGTCGAGCCCGGACGCCGACGCCAGCTCCCGGAAGGCGGCGACCTGGTCCTGGCCGAGTGCCTTGGTGGGGAACAGGTAGAGCGCCCGGGCGGAGGGATCCTCCGCCACCGCCTGCAGGACCGGCAGGTTGTAGCAGAGCGTCTTGCCGGAGGCCGTGGGGGTGACCACCACGGTGTCCCTGCCATCGTGGAGCGCCTCGACCGCCGCGGCCTGGTGCGACCAGAGCCGGTCCAGGCCTGCCGACGCGAGTCCCTCGGCAAGGCGCGCATCCAGCCACCCGGGGAGCGGCGCGAAGCTGGCCTCCGTCGCGGGGATCACGCGATGCGCTGTCACCGCCCGTGCCACCACCGGGTCGTCGAGCAGACGATCGAGCACGTCCGATACCGCCGATGGCGCGTACAACCGCATGCTGGCTCCCGTACTAGCACGGATGTTCTGTTTCCTGTCGGCAGTGTAGCAGCCGGCCGCAAGCACGACGACTGCTCGGGTGGGTTTCCTCCCGTCCCCGATCGTTGCCTCGCGCCGCCGGCCGGTTGCCTCCGGACCGGGCGTTGCCGCGCGCGGCTGGCCCGCCGCCTCCCGCCGCCGGCCGCTTCTTCCGACGCCGACCCGCTGCTGTTCCTTCCGCCGCCGGCGTGGGCTCGCGCCGACGGCCCGTCTTCTTTCTCGTCCGCCTCCTCTGCCTCGTCTTTCTCGTCCGCCTCGTCCGCCTCGTCTTTCTCGTCCGCCTCGTCCGCCGGCTGTTCCTGGCTATTGCACGCCAGGCGAGCCTTACGCGGTCGCCGCGCATGCGGCACCCCTGTGGCGGGCACTCTCGGAGCCCGATTCGTGCGGCACCGCGGCGCGACCGGGACCGCGGATGGTCAGGAGGAGGTTCGCTCGTGCCCGTAGGGCGCGTGTGATAAGCGATAGCGAAGGTCGTCCAGGATGACCGGCTGACGCACGGCCGGCGTGCAGTAGCCGACCTCGTTCCGGCGGATTCGGCTGACGCACGGCGGGCGTGCGATAGCGGACCTCGCTCGGGCCGGTGAGCTGACGCACGGCCGGCGTGCAGTAGCCGATCTGTTCCACCAGACCGCGGGAGTCAGGCGTGAGCCGGGGATCGAACCCACGGGCGCAGTGGTTGCCGACCGGCGGGGGGGATCGAACCCACGGGCACAGTCGGTGCCGACCGGCGCAGTGGCTTGACAGCGCCGCCCGGCGCAGCTACGGTGCGAGGCGCGATGACCGACGAGCGCACGCCAGAACAGAGCGACTCCGCGGCGGCGTCCGCGCGATCCGTCGGAGAGCCGGCGACCTCCGGAACCGCGGCCGCGGCCGTGCAGCCCAGGCTCGGCGTGGCGGGGCTGGACCGGCGCACCATCGCGCTGGTGGCGAGCATCGCCGTGGTCGCGTGGCTGGTTCTCGTGTTCGGGCGGGCCATCGCCCAGTCGAACCAGGTCGGCGTCGAGGCCGCCGCGCTGCGGGCCCAGGACGCGACACTCGCCCAGCAGGTGGTCCAGCAGCAGGCTGAGCTCGCGGTGATCCAGTCCCCGGCGTTCCTGTCACTCGAGGCTCGCGCCTACGGGTACGGGAAGCCCCACGAGCAGGTGTTCGCACTGCAGCCCGGCGCGCCGCCGCCCCCGGCGATCACGCCCCTGGGGGCGGACCCGTCCGCGGCGCCGCCTCCGACCCCGCTACAGGCCTGGATGGAGCTGCTGCTCGGGCACTGAGGCCCGGGCGCGGCTCAGGAGCACCCTGCTGCTCGGGCACTGAGATCCTGATCCGGCGCTGCGGTGATCCGGCGCTGCGGCCCTTCGGCCCGGCGGCCGCCCTGATGCGGGCCCGCCTTGCCGGATCCGGCGGGGCTTGGTACCGTCCGCGCGATGCCGCGCCGTCCCGTTCCCCCCGGTTCCGACCCCGTCGCCGGTCTGTCCGCGCCGTCCGCCCCGTCCGCGCCGTCCGCCCCGTCCGCGACGGTCGGGTCGTTGCCGGTCGGGTCGTTCCCCGTCACCGCGCGCACGCAGGTCCGCCGCGAGGACCGCGCCTCCTACGACCGCGCGCTCGTGCACGCGATCCTCGACGAGGCGCCGCTGTGCCACGTGGCGTTCTCGATCGACGGGACGCCGTTCGTGGTGCCCATGCTGCACGGCCGGATCGACGACACGCTCTACCTGCACGGGCTGCCGGCCAGCCGGATCATGCGCCACCTGCGGGCCGGCGCTGAGGCATGCGTCGAGGCGACGCTCGTCGACGGCTGGGTGATGGCCCGCTCGTCGTTCCACCACTCCGTCAACTACCGATCGGCGGTGGTGCTCGGCCGTGGGCGCCTGGTGCGGTCCCGGCGCGAGAAGCTGGACGGGTTGCGTG
>JAJYKX010000011.1 GCA_021788175.1 Chloroflexota bacterium | reverse complement strand
GCTGCTGCTCGCTCCGCGTGCGTCGGCCGGATCGGCTTGGCCGGCGATCCCCGTCGTCGCGGGCCGGGCCGACAGTGCGGACCAGGGTCGATCCGCCCCTGGAGGCCGCACCAGCGTTCAGGCCGCAGCACGGCGCCCGCCGTCGGCGCCTCCGTCACCCGGAGAGGCGGACGCGGAAGTGGTACCGGTCGCCGCGGTACCAGGAGCGGGCGAACTCGATCGATCGCCCGTCCTCCAGCCTGGTGATGCGCTCGAGGTAGAGGAGCGCGGCCCCCGGTTCGATGTGGAGGAGGGCGGCCGTCCCCGGCTCCGCCGCACGGCTCTCGATCGACTGGTCGGCGTGCCTCGGCCGGAGCTGGTACACGCTCTGCAGCACCTCGTAGAGCGATCGCTGGGCGAGATCGATGCTCAGCAGGCCGGGGCAGAGCTCGAGCGGCACGTGGGTCACCTCGACGGCCATCGGCTCATCGTCGGCCAGGCGCAGGCGGCGGATCCGGGCGATCGGCGCCGCGGCGGCCAGGCCGAGCCGATCCGCGACGTGCGGGTCGCTGACCTCGTCGGCCGCGAGCACCCGCGATGACGGCGAAAGCCCGCGCTGGACCATGTCCTGGGTGAACCCGGTGAGGACGCCCAGCGACCGGGGCGTGCCCGGAGAGGCGCGGAAGGTTCCCCGGCCCGGGGCCGTGAAGACCGCGCCCTCGTCGGTGAGCTCGCGGAGCGCCTGCCGGACCGTGATCCGGCTGACCCCCAGCTCACGCGCCAGCTCGCGCTCCGAGGGCAGCGCGCCGTCGGAGTGGTCGCCGTCGCCGGTGATCCGCAGGCGGAGCACCTGCTTGACCTGCGCGTAGAGCGGTATGGGACCCCGTCGGTGGAGCTGAGGCATCGTTCGGCGCCCGATGGAGGTGGAGACCGGGTAGCCCCGGGGGTGAGCCGCGGCTACCCGGTGCCCGTCAGATGCCGATCACGCGGCGTGCACGGATGGGCGCTCGGCCGGCGCGGCCTCCGCCGCTCCGCCCGGAACCCAGCCGCGCTCGACGAAGTGCGTCTGCCACCAGCTGGCGGCGGCCACCAGGACGGCGCAGACGACGACCAGTGCGACCACCGCACCGACACTGCCGATGCGGGCCACGTTGCCGCTCACGATCCCGAACCACTGGAAGTCGGTGTCGCCGAAGGTCGTGTTCACGAACCCGATGGCGCTCATCACCGGCACCAGGAAGGCCGCGAGGAAGGTGATCAGCAGCCCGTTGACGAAGCCGCCGAGCACCGCGCCACGTCGGCCACCGGTCGCGTTTCCGAACACGCCCGCACCGGCACCGTCGAAGAAGTGCGGCACCATGCCGGGCAGGATGAGGGGCAGCGCCAGCCACGGCCCGAGCCACACGCTCAGGACCACGAAGCCGACGAGGCCGCCCACGACGCTCATCAGGAAGCCGATGATCACGGCGTTCGGGGCGAACGGGTACATCACGGGGATGTCGAGCGCCGGCACCGCGCCGGGCACGACGCGCTCCGCGATCCCGGCGAAGGCCGGGACGATCTCGCCCAGGATGGTGCGAACGCCGAGCAGGATCACCGCCACGCCGGCGCCGAACGACAGGGCGTTGCCGAACTGGGCGGCCAGGTAGCCGCCGGCACCGCCGACCGTCCCGCCGCCGGCATCCTTGATCGCCTGCGCCTCGCCCACGCGGGCCAGCAGCGCCACGGCGAAGACCAGGTAGAGGATGACCATCGACGCCGCCGTGGCGACCATCGGGTCACGCACCCACTTGATCGCGTCGGGCAGCTCCATCTCCTCGGTGCTCTTGCTCTTGCCGACCCACTGGCCGAGGAAGCCCGAGGTGATGTAGCTCAGCGTGTTGAAGTGGCCGATGGCGAACGGCTGGCCGCCCGTGAGCTTCTTCGTCCACGGATGGGCGAAGGCGGGCATCACCACCATCATCGTCGCCAGGCCGATCGCGCCACCGATCACCGCGAGGGTGTCGGTCGCCTTCTGGCTCAGCAGCACGACCGTCAGCACGGTCGCCATGAAGAGCATGTGGTGGCCGGTGAGGAAGATGTAGCGCAGCGGTGTGAGCCGCGCGATGACCAGCGAGAGCAGCACCCCGAAGAACATCGCGTACGCGATGTCGGTGCCGAACGCGGGCTTCGCGTTGACCAGCGCCGTGATCGCCTCGTTGGTGGGCACGACGCCGTTGGCGCCGGTGGCACCGAAGATCATGGCCCCGAACGGAGTCAGGGCGGAGATCACGATGCCGGCACCGGCGGCCAGGATGACGTAGCCCAGGGTCGCCTTCGCGGTGCCGCTGATGATGTCGCCGAGCTTGCGGCGCCCGGCGATGAGCCCGATGGCGGTGATGATGCCGATCAGGTACGCCGGCTTGCCGAATACCTCCGACGAGATCCAGTTGAAGAGATAGCCAACGTCCATGGTGACGACGCGCTCCTCCCGTTCTTCCCCCTCGTCCTCCGTGGCCTGGCGACAACTCCCGTGCCGCCTCCATGCCCGGCGTCGACCGAGCCCTGGCCGATCGAGATCGAGCCGCCGACTCGGACCGCCACGTGCCGGGCGGTCATCGACGATCCACTGCCCTCCTTTCCACGGGCTCGCTCGTCATGCGCTCGGCGGGCTAGGCCTGGCCCCCGGGGAGCGCGGAACGGAGCTTCTCGACCATCTCGTTCAGGTCGATGAAGTTGCGGATCGTGACGATCGGGGGTTTCACCTGGCCGATCTGCTCGGCCAGCTCGGCCGTGGTCAGGATCAGGTCGGCCGTCTGGGCGGCTGCGCGTGCCGACCCGATGTCGGACACTTCGACGTCCGCCTTGAGCCCCAGCTGCCTGAGCGCCTTCTCCGCCTGCATCCTGAGCAGCAGCCCGCTGCCGAGGCCCATGCCGCACACCGCCAGGATCTTCACGCCTCGACCTCACCTTCCTGTCTGATCTGGGTCCGACCTCCCGGGGAGGCCGTGTCCCGCACGGTCGCGGCTGCGGCCGCAGTCGCGCCTGCCGTCGCGGCCGCCGGTGCCGATGTCGTCGCCGTCGCAGTGCCGCCGGCAGCCGCGGTTGCCGTCGCGTGCTCGTACGCGGTCACGATCGCCCGCACGCCGGCCGCGTCCGGTGCGTCCAGCAGCTCGGCGCGGCGCACGTCATCGCTGAGCAGCTCGGCCAGGGTCGCGAGGGCCTCGACGTGGGCACCGTCGTCCACCGCTGCCAGCCCCACCACGAGGCTGACCGGATCGTTCTCGGGATGCCCGAACCTGACCGGCCGGGCGAGCGTGACCCAGGCGAGCCCGGTGCGCAGCACCGCCGGCGAGGGGCGCGAGTGGGCGAGCGCGATACCGGGGGCGATCACGATGTACGGACCGAGCTGCTCGACGGTCGCGATCATCTCGTCGGCGTAGGCAGGGCTCGCCGCGCCGCTCGCGGTCAGCGCCTCGCCGGCGCGGCGGACAGCGTCACGCCAGTCACGCGCTGACTGCCGGAGCCGGATGGCCCGGAGTGGCAGCAGGGCTGACAGGCTCCCCGGACCGACCATGTCGGCCACCGATCCGTCCCTCGTCGGACCGCGGTGTTCGGCGAACATCGCCGATGCCTGAGTCGAGATAAGCCGCGCGTACGTGCACGGTCAAGAGGCGAATGGACCGGACTGGTCCGGACCGGTTCGGCCGGGCCGCCGCAGCCGGGGCGGCACCGCCGGTTCGTCCGGCGCCGGGCGGGAAGGTCCGATGCGGATCCCCGGAGGCGCGATCGTCAGCGGCGGGGCGACCGCTCGTCGGGGGCAGTCGGGCGATCGACCGCCTCGCGGACGTCGGCCTCGCGCGGCCCGGCAGGCGCGTGCGCCCAGGCCCAGTGGCGCCAGTGCCGCAGGATCGCGTCCGCGTGATCGGCCTGCCGCTGGCATGCCTGCAACTGGAGCAGGACGCTGTGCGCGGCGGACGGCACCTCGGCGATCCGCTCGCCGGCAGGCGCCACCATGGCCGCGGCCGTCAGGGCCTGGCGCCGGAAGCCGCCGGCCGGATCGGCGGCAACCTCGATCATCCGGCCCGCGAGCGGCCCATCGAGGACCTCGAACGTGCGAGTGATGCAGGTCGCCGACAGTCGATGCCCCGGTCGTCGGGCGTCGGCCACTGGGGGCGTGGGCCGGTCCTCGGCCGACCGGCCCGTGATCGTCGCGCGGCCATCGGGATGGGCCGTGCCGCGGGGACTCGGGCGCAGCGCCGCTCCCTGCGCGGTCATGCGCAGCGCCGTGCCCTCGGGCAGCGTCAGGCCGACCCATGATCGGCCCGCGTGCGTCACGAAGGGTGGGCGTCCCCGGCGCCGCTGCAGGGCAAGGTCCACCGCGGCCACCCACGAGGTTCCGGACTCGGCCGGGCCGGGCCTCAGCCAGCGCGGCAGCCGGGCCACGAAGATCTCCGCCTCCATGCGGAGCTCGGACTCGCGCTGCTCACGTTCGGCGCTGGCCACCTCGCGCAGTTCGGCATGGCGGTGCAGGTTGGCGCGACTCCTCGCGTCCAGGTCGGCGATGTATCGGCGGAAGGCTGCCAGGAGTCCGGGACGGGCTCGCTGCCGGCCGCCGCGGTTGGTTTCCACGTTTCGGCCCTCGGTGCAGGCGGGCAGTGTCCACCGAATCGCGCGCGGGCGCAGGAAACGGGGGATCCGGTGTCGGACGCAGCGGCACGGCGCGGGGATCGTTCGTCAATCCGTGTTGACCGTCACGGACGGGGAGCGGCCTGCCCGGCCGGCTACTCGTCGCTGAAGCGCTCTTCCTTCCAGGGGTCGGCGTCGTTGTGGTAGCCGTATCGCTCCCAGAAGCCGGGCACGTCGTGGTCGAGGAACTGGAGGCCACGGATCCACTTGGCGCTCTTCCAGAAGTAGCGCTTGGGCACCAGGAGCCGCAGCGGGTAGCCGTGCTCCGGCTCGAGCGGCGCGCCCGCGTACGTGTCGGCCAGCAGCACGTCGTCGTCGTCCAGCACGGTGAGCGGCAGGTTGGTCGTGTAGCCCTGCTCGCAGTGCGCGACGACGAACCGCGCCGACGGCTTCAGCCCGGCGCGCTCCAGGATGGCCTGGATGGGCACGCCGCCAAACTCGGTGTCGAGCTTGCTCCAGCGGGTCACGCAGTGGATGTCGCAGTGCACCGTCTTCCTGGGCAGCGCCTGGAACTCGACCCAGGAGAGATCGAGCGGCTGCTCCACCTCGCCCCACACCTTGAAGTCCCAGGTGGCGAGGTCGGTCCGCGGCACCGACCCGTAGTGCAGCACCGGCCACTTCTCGCTGAGGTACTGACCCGGCGGGGTGCGACGTCGCTGCTCGTCGGAAGGGCGGGGACGCCCGAACAGTCGCTCCATCCGGGCATCATACCGGCCCGGCGGGACTGCGCCTCACTCCGCGTCCGGTGCCGGGATGGCGCGGTCTACGCCTCGTCCAGGCCCCGGACGATCGCGCGCAGGATGACGCGGGCCGCTTCGCCGCTCTTGCCGCCCAGCCGCTGGCCCTCGTCCTGCGTGAGCGCGACCTGCAGGTCGGCGATCGCCTGCGCCAGGAACGCCGTGCGCTGCAGCGCCCCGTCCTCGAGTGCCCGCTCCAGGCGCGCCAGCGCGAGGCGCGCGTTGTCGGTCGGATGACCCCTGGCCGCGGCCAGCTCGCGGATCTCGGAGCGTGCCTCGTCGGCCGCCGTGCCCGCCGTCGCCATCGCGCTCAGCGCTCGCCGTACCGGGTCGAGAAGCCCTTCGCCGGGAGAGGATCCTTCCCATCGTGGCCGTCGCCCGCGCCGATCGATATTCGCTCGGCCTCCCGGTCGCCCCCGATCGCGTGCCGTCCCCGCCGCCGCCACTCGGACTCGAGGATCCCCATGTGCACCTCATCCCAGAACCGGCCGTCCCGCCAGACTGCCTCCCGGGTCCGCCCCTCCACCCGGAAGCCCACCTTCTCGTAGGCCCGGATGGCGCGCGTGTTGAACTCGAAGACGCTCAGGCCCACCCGGTGGAGCAGCAGCGTGTCGATCGCGTGGCCGACCATCAGCGCCGTCGCCTCGGTCCCGTACCCGTGCCCCCAGCAGTCGTGCTCGCCCACCGTGATGTGGAAGAGGACACTGCCGTTGTCGGCGTCGAGCGCGCTGAGCGTCGTGGTGCCGATCAGTCGGTCGCCGTCCGCCAGGTGGATCGCGTATGCGAACGCGTCCGGCGCGACCAGGCGCGAGAGGAAGAAGCGGCGCACCTCCTCGTCCGTGATCGGCCCGACCTGGAACCGCGTCAGCCGTGCGACCTCGGGGTCCCGGTACCAGCGCAGGTAGGTGGGGAACTGTTCCGGGCGGTGGCGCCGCAGGACCACCAGGCGCCCGGGGATCGCGTCCGGGTGCCAGCGGCGGGAATCGAGATCAGGAGCCATCGGCAGGCCGATGCTATACCATCGCCGACATGCGCCGGTGGGCGGAGACGGCGTCCGACGTGGCGGCCACCACCCGAACGTCGGAGAAGGTCGCCCGCCTCGGCGCATACCTCCGGGCACTCGACGACGCCTCGCTGCGGGTCGCATGTGTCTTCCTGACGGGCCGACCCTTCCCCGCGTCCGATCCGCGGACGGTCGGCACGGGCTGGGCCGCCGTGCAGGCTGCGGTGGAGCGGGCAGCCGAAGTGGGGCCGGGTGCTTTCGGCGCGGCCTACGACCGATCCAGCGACCCGGGACGGGCGACGCACGAACTGCTGGTGCAGCGCGACGCGCGCCGGGTGGCGCGTGGCGAGGGCGGGGGCGGCGGCGTCGAGCATGGGCCTCGGGCCCGGGCCGGCGGCCTGGAGGCCGGAGGCATCGAGCCCGGCGGTGGCGTTGCCGGGCCCGGTGCCGACAACCAGCCCCGGGGTGGCGTTGCCGGGCCCGGTGCCGGCAACCAGCCCCGGGGCGCCGATGCCGGGTCAGAGGCCGACAACCAGCCCCGGGGTGCCGATGCGGGGCCTGAGGCCGATAACCAGCCCGGCGGCCCCGGGCCTGGCCCCACGCTGCCCGAGGTGCAGGCCGCGTTCGCGGAGATGGTGGCGGCGCGGCGCCCCGCGGCACGCATCGACCGGCTGGTCGCGCTCCTCGACCGGCTCGATCCCCTGGGCGCCATGTACGTGGTGAAGGTACTCAGTGGAGACCTGCGGATCGGCCTCCGGGGAGGGCTGCTGGAGGCGGCGATCGCCGCAGCGTTCGGACGGCCGCTCGAGGACGTGCAGCGCGCGATGATGGCGAGCGGGGACGTCGGGGAGGTCGCGGTCCTGGCGCGCGAGGACCGTCTCGCCGAGGCGCGCCCGGCGCTGTTCCGGCCGCTGCTCCCGATGCTTGCCTCGCCGGCCGGGGATGCGGCGGAGATCGCGGATCGGCTGGGGCCGCCACTCTGGGCCGAGGACAAGTACGACGGGATCCGGGCGCAGCTCCACAAGCTCGGGAGCGACGTGCGGATCTTCAGCCGGGACCTGCACGACATCACCGGCCAGTTCCCCGAGGTTGCCGACGCGGCACGGGCGATGCCCTGGGATGGCATCCTCGACGGTGAGCTGCTGGCGATGGAGGAGGGACGGATCCTGCCCTTCGCGCGGCTGCAGAATCGGCTCGGGCGCACGGCCCCGGGTCCCGAGGTGCTCGCCGCCGTGCCAGCCGGCTACGTCGTCTTCGACGCGATCGCGCTGTCGGAGGGCGAGCCGGCACCCCGCGACGTCCGCTCGCTGTCCGTGGCCGGGTCCGTCTCTCGCGAGGTCCGGCCGCTGCTCGGGCTGCCGCTCGCCGAGCGCCGCACGCGCCTCGAATCGCTGGCCCTGCCCGATCGGATCATCCTCGGTCGTCTCGAGCACCCGGTCTCGGCGGTTGAGCTCGATGCCGCGTTCGACGCGGCGCGGTCCCGCGGCAACGAGGGGCTGGTGGTCAAGGATCCCGCGAGCGGGTACACGCCGGGGCGCCGGGGCCTCGCATGGCTGAAGCTCAAGAAGGCGCTGGCCACGCTGGACTGCGTCGTGGTGGGCGTCGAGGTCGGGCACGGCAAGCGGCATGGCGTCCTGTCGGACTACACGTTCGCCGTGCGCGACGACCGGCCCGGCCGGGAAGGCCAGCTCGTCACCGTCGGCAAGGCCTACAGCGGGCTCACCGACCGGGAGATCGCGGAGATGACGCGCTGGTTCGAGGCGCACACACTGCGGCGGATGGGCCGGTACCGGCTGGTGGAGCCGACCGTGGTGGTCGAGGTGGCCTTCGATCGAGTACAGCCCTCGGCGCGGCACGCCTCCGGGTTCGCCATGCGGTTCCCGCGCATTGCGCGGCTGCGACCCGACAAGCAGCCGTCGGAGGCCGACTCGCTCTCGGCGGTGGCGGCGCTGGCCCGCTGAACGGGCGCGTCCGATCGGCCGCCGCCGGCCGAAGAACCCTCTCCGATCGGGCGAGGAGCCGGCGGGCCGAGCCGGCGCCGCGGAGCGTTGTCTGCTATTGCACGCCAGGAGAGCTGTACGCGGTCGCGGGGCATGCGGAGGGGCGGGTCCGAGGGTCTCGGCCGCCCGTTCGTGCGGCAACTCGGCCGTATGGGGACCGCGGACGCTCACGCCGGGGCACGGCCGGACACGCAGGGCTCGCGTTGTGTCCAATAGCGACGATCGGCGAAGATGACCGGCTGATGCACGGCAGGCGTGCGACAGCGGATCCGGGTCGTGGTGGCCGGCCAATGCACGGCGGGCGTGCATCAGCCATGCACCGCCACGTACCCGCCGATGCCCAGCCAGCGTGCGACAGCCACGGTGCGGCAGAGCGCACGCGGCCGGTGCCGGACGAGTACAGAGGGTTCCCCGCGGCTGCCTCGCACGCCATACTGCAACGCATGGCACACCTGGTCTTCGGCTACGGTGAACCCCATCCGCAGTTCCAGTCGGAGCTGGCCGCCGCGAAGGTGCGCCGGCTCGTCTGCTGCACCGACGCGTTCGTGGTCCGCGGCACGCTCCAGGCCCAGGTCCGGCGGCTCACGGACGCCCTCAACAACCCGGCAGAGCCATTCCTGGTGCTGGAGGACGTCACGTTCGAGGCCCACGGGTCGGGCACGCTCGTCCAGACCGCCGCGTTCGCCCAGGTGAACCTGTCGACGGTGCTCTTCGCCTACGAGCTCGACGACGAGACGAGCACCCCGCCCGAGCTGCGCACCGTCAAGGTCACGCAGCGGGCGATGGTCAGCATCCCTCCGTTCCGCCTCGTGGGTGACATCCACCTGCTCCCCGAGCGCAGCCTCCGCCAGGCGCTGGAGGAACTGCTCGGCCAGTTCGTGCCCCTGACCAGCGCGACGTTCCAGTCCGAATCGCTCGGCGTGCCGGAGACAGGGGTCGCGATGCTCGCCTTCAACCACGCCCGCTCGCAGATCCTCGCACCGTACGAAGAGGAGACGGCCGACTCGGGCGCCGGGAGCTGATCACCGGCGATGACCGGCGATGGCGGAACGGCCGACTCGGGCGCCGGGAGCTGATCACCGGCGATGGCGGAACGGCCGACTCGGGCGCCGGGAGCTGATCCCCGGCGGCGCATCGAGCGCCGGCGTCCTCAGCGGTTGCGCGGGCGATCCATCTCAGCGGTTGAGCGGCAGATCCATGCGGGCGCTCCACTCGGCCCAGCCCGCGTCGTACACCCCGACATCCGGGTAGCCGAGCAGCGTCAGCGCGAAGGCGACCTTGGACGCGCCGATCCCGCTGCCGTCGTAGACGAGCACCCGCCGATCCCGCGAGACGCCTGCGCGCTGGAAGATCCCGGCGAGCTGTTCGGCCGACAGGAAGTGCTGCCCGTCGCCCGCGGTGAGCAGGACGGCCGGGACGTTCACTGCGCCGGGGAGGCGACCCAGGCGACCCGAGTCTCCCTGCTGACCGGCGAAGTCGGCCGGGCTCCGCGCATCGACCACGTCCACGTTGTTCGACCCGATGAGGTCGCGCACGTCGGCGGTGGACAGCCGCCGGCGGGGCTCCAGCCGCGGGGTGAACGTGGCGGGCTCGGCCTGCAGCTGCGCCGTGCTGGACGGCCGGCCGCTGGCCACCCACGCGGGCCAGCCGCCGTCGAGGACGCGCACCGCGTCGAACCCGTAGGTCTGGAGGCTCCACCACACGCGGCTCGCGTAGAGGCCGCCCGTGTCGTCGTAGCAGACGACCGTCATGCCGTCGCCGACCCCCGCCCGGGACATGGCCGCGGCGAATCGGTCGGGGCCGGCCAGCTGCAGGGGGGTGGGATCGTCCGGGTCGGCCAGGTCCGTCATCCAGTCCATGAAGACGGCTCCCGGGATGTGCCGCTCGGCGAAGAGCTGGCGGGCGGTGAGGTCCGCGCGCCAGCGGCAGTCCAGGATGCGCACCGACGAACGGGAGACCTGTTCCGCCACCCAGTCGATCGTGGCGAGCAGCTCCGGCCGGGCGAAGGATGCGGGCATCGCCGGTATCATAGCGGCCCATGGATCGGCCGGACCCCGACGAGCAGGCGCGGGTCGACGCGGCGCGAGCCCAGCTGCCCGCGCTCGAGGCTTCGATCTACCTCAACACCGGTAGCTCCGGTCCGCTGCCGCTCACGGCCGACGAGGCGCTGCGCCAGCTCGAGGACTACGAACTGCGATACGGTCGTGCGGGCCACGACGCGTACGAGGAGCTCCTGGCGCGGATGGCCGAGTGCCGGGCCGCGGTCGCCGCCGTGCTGCACGCGTCCCCCGACTCGGTCGCGCTCACGCGCTCGACCACCGACGGGCTGAACGCCGCGGCCTGGTCGATCGACTGGCGACCCGGTGACGAGGTCGTCACGACATCGCTCGAGCACCGCGGCCTGCTGGCGCCCCTGGCCGCCCTGGCGGAGCGCGGGGTGGCGGTGCGGGTGGCCGATGTCGGGGACGGCGGTGACGCCGACGCGACGCTGGCGGCGATCGAAAGCGAGCTCTCGCCCCGCACCCGGCTGGTGGCCGCCTCGCACGTCTCGTGGATCACCGGTGCGGTCCTCCCCGTCGCGCGCATCGCGGCGCTGGCGCGGGGGGCAGGAGCCTGGAGCGCGATCGACGGTGCCCAGTCTGCCGGCGCGATCGACGTGGACCCGGCGGCCATCGGGGCGGACTTCTACGCGATCCCCGCGCAGAAGTGGATGCTCGGACCGGAGGGGATGGGCGCACTCTGGGCGTCGGAGCGCGCCATCCGGGACGCGCGCCAGCCGTACGCCGGGTGGTGGACCACCGATGAGGCCACCGCCCACGGTGCGCCGGTGGACGGGCCGTCCGGGGCTGGCGGATCCCCTGGGGGTCGCGTCGATCCGCCGGGGGCCACCGGATCCCCCGGGGCCAGCGGATCGTCCGGGGCCGGCGGGTCCCTTGGGGCCGGCACCGATCGGCCGGGGGCCGGCCCGCATCTCGCGGGGCATGGACCGCTCGCCCTGCGACCGTGGCCGGACGCGCGCCGCTTCGACACCACCGGCTTCCACCGCCCGTCGGTGGCCGCCTTCGGGCGGAGCACGGGCTGGCTGGCGATGCATGTCGGGCTGCCGTGGATGTACAGCCGCGGGCCGAGGCTGGCCGGCATGGTCGCCGACGGACTGGCGTCGATCCCGGGCGTGTCCGTGCTCACGCCGCGCGGCAGCATGGCAACCCTGGTCACGTTCCGGGTGGCAGGCTGGACCGCGGAGGAGGCGCTGGACGCCCTGCAGCGACGAGTCTTCGCCATCCTCCGCACGGTCCCGGGCATGGACGCGCTGCGCGCAAGCGTGGGCTGGTTCAATTCGGAGGCCGAGCTCGACCGGTTCCTCGAGACGGTCGAGGAGGTGGCGCGGCACACCCCGGCCACGTTCCCGCGCCGGGCCGAGCTCACCATCCTCGACCAGTGAGCACCCCGCGAGGTTGAGCACCCCGCGAGGTTGAGCACCCCGCGAGGTTGAGCGCCCCGCCCCGCTGAGCGCAGTGCGCCACCGAGCGGGTCGCGACCCGGGTGTGGGACCGCGGGCCGCGACCATGCCGATCGAGTTCGCGGGCGGGGTATCCTCGTCCGGGCCGGGGGAGTAGCTCAGCGGTTAGAGCCGCCGTCTTATACACGGCACGTCGTGCGTTCGAATCGCACCTCCCCCACCACTCACCACGCACGAATCCGGCCGCTAGACCGCGCGTCCGACCCCCGCTGGTAGTCTAGGTGGTAGCATAGGGCGGACAAAGACGGACCCCCGGCCGTAGCAAGCGGTCCGAGGGTCCCGGCGCACAGACCTAGTTGGGAGGTCGCGCACCATGACCGAGCGTAGCACTCCGAGGCGTCGACGGGCCCGCGGCGAGGGCAGCATCTACCGGACCGAGGAGGGACGCTGGCGGGGCGCCATCCTCGGCCCCAATCCCGAGACCGGGGGCCGCAAGCGGTACGTCGTCTCCGGCCGCTCGCAAGTTGAGGTCCGCGAGCGACTGGCCGACCTGCGCCGGCAGCTTGAGACAGCGGGGCGGCCGACGTCGCGGATGACGACGGGCGACTACCTCGCGGCATGGGTCGCCGCCGAGGAGTCTCGGGTCCGCCCGTCCACCTACCGGGGACGCGAGCAGTTCGTCCGGACCTACCTTGTGCCCGCCCTCGGTCACATTCCCCTCGCTGACCTCCGACCCTCCGACGTCGACCGCCTGATGACGTCGATCATGACCCGTGGTCGCTCGGGTCGGACCGCCGCCCACGTCCGCGCCACCCTGCGCCGTGCTCTCGGCGAGGCCCAGCGAGACGGGCTCGTGCTGCGGAACGTGGCGGCACTCTCCCGCCCGCCCAAGATCGAGCCGCCCCAGCTCCACGTCCTGACCGCGGAGCAGACTCGGACACTGCTTGACGACGACGGCGACCTCGCGACCGTGATCACCCTGGCGGCGACGACGGGGATGCGCGAAGGGGAAGTGCTCGGCTTGTCATGGGCTGACGTCGACGGGCTCGACGGGCCCACGCCGACCCTGACGGTCCGGCACAGCATGGCCCGCGCCCGAGGCGGAGGCTTCGCGCTGGCGGAGCCGAAGACGGCTCGCTCGCGCCGCACCCTGGAGCTCGGTCCGACCCCGGCGCGTGCGCTCCGCCGCCAGCGCGCCCGGCAGGCCGCGGACCAGCTCCGTGCTGGCGAGCACTGGCAGAACGTCGATAACCTCGTCTTCACCGACGCCGTGGGTCGCCCCGTGCGCGCCTGGACCGTGACGAAGGAGTTCGCCGCCACCCTGCGCCGGCTCGGGCTGCCACACGTCCGATTCCACGACCTGCGCCACGGCGCTGCATCCCTGATGCTCGGAGCCGGCACTCCGCTGAAGGTGGTGAGCGACACCCTCGGACACTCCAGCATCTCGATCACCGCGGACACCTACGCCCACCTTGACCGGGAGCAGCGGCGCGAGGCCGCGAATGCGATCGAGCGGGCGATCGGGGGCGCATCGTGAGCGCCCGCGACGCTCACGCCCACCGGATCGAGGCCGAGGTCCGGCGACTCGCGGCGCAGCAGGTGGCCCGTCATCCATCCATTCAGCCGGTCATCGTGGCGCAGGCGGAGCGCTTGGTGACGGACCTGCGTGGCTCCGGCGACGTCGCGGCGTGGCAGCGTGACACGGAGGGCGCACTGCTGGCGCGGATCGCCGCGGTGCCGGAGCTGCATCGCTGTGGCGCGTGGCTGCCGGTGGAGCTGGTGAACGTCTGCGGGGCCATCGCCGCCGGCAGGGCCACGCCGACGCGTGGGGCCGATGCCGGCATGGTGTCCGGCCTGACGGACGTGGCGCTCGTCGCCGAGGCGCGAGAGGGCACTGTCCACCGTGCGCACCTCATCCGGAACGCGGACGTTGTGCCGCCGAAACTCGACACACTGCGCGCCGAGGACCTCGTGACCGGCACCCCCACCGAATGGGCGCTCGCTGCAGTCGACGCGTGGGCGCAGCGTGCGACACGCGAAGTCGAGCGCGCTCGCCGAGCGATGCGTGCGCAGGTGGCCGCGGCGTCCGAGATGCCGCTGCCCACGACCCGCCAGCGCAACGACGCCGACCTGGTGCTCTGGGTGGACTGGTGGTACCGCGCACAGGTTGAGCACGAGGCGATCGCCGCGATCGCCCGCCACGACTACGGGGATGGTCGCGCCGGTACCGCCCAACACTACGTTGGAGAACAGATCAGGGCCGTGGAGGCGCTGCTGCGCTGAGTGCCCCAGGGCGCGTGGTGGTACCTACCATCGCCTGAGACTCTCGACAAGGTGACCACGCAATAGCGCGGCACTACGGTGCGCCTCACGATGTTTGACGAGACGCACATCAGCGGGCGAGACCTCAGGGCCGAGCGGGTCCGGTTGGGGCTGACACAAGCTGACGTAGCGCGTCGCCTCGGCGTCGCCTACCAACGCGTCGGGAGCGCGGAACGATCGATCACCGTCGCGCCGGGGTTCGCTGAGCGCTACCTCGCCGCGCTGGGAGCCGTGGCCGTTTCGCCTGAGGCGCGTTTCGACGCTGCTCTCAATGCGCTGATCGAGGACCGATCGTGACCACGGCGGCCGAGGATCGCGTCCGGGTCGCCAGCTCGGAGCTGGCCGAGGCCCTGATCGCCCTGGCGCACGAGCAGGCCACCGAGGCGGCACGGCCCGCACCCGTCGAGCTGCTGGACGTGCGGACCGCTGCGCAGCGGTTGGGCGGGATGAGCCGTAGCACCCTGTACCAGGCCATGACTGCCGGGACCGTCAGGTCGATCCGCGTTTCCGGCCGGCGGCTGATCCCCAGCTCGGAGATCGAGCGGATCGCCACCAGCGACCGGCCGAGGACGCCGAGGCGTGGCCGTGCTGCCTGACACCACGTCCGCCGCCGCCGCAACCCTCGATTGCGAGCGCTGCGAACGCTGGCGTCGTCTCGCGCTCTACGGGTTCGCCGCCATTGACCTCTCGCTCGACGCCGATCCGGGCGAGCGGATCGCCATCCTCGCCGAAGCCGCGGCCGAGTTGGACGGCGGCATTGACGAGCTGGACGCCGCCATCAGCGAGACCGCAGCATGACCAGCTTCGTCGACATGCGCGACTGGACGGGCCCGGCTGACGAGCGGTACTTCGTCGAGCGCGCTCGCCGGCAGAATGGCGAGGCCAACGAGCCTGGTCGGGATGAGGTGGTGGATATGACCCCCACCGTCTCCACTGCAACACTGCAACACCCCCCGCGCCTCGCCCTGGAGCCTGACCTCCTCGCTCGGTTCGCGGATGAGCTACAGACGATCGGCGTCGCTGGCGAGCGTCGGGCCGCGCTGCTGCTGTACCTCGCCATGACCAGCAGGCTGCTGCCGCGGATCGTGTCGGTCGCGGTCAAGGGGCCCAGCGCTGGCGGCAAGAGCTACCTTGCGAAGCAGGTCGTCAGCTACTTCCCGCCGTCCGCGTACTACACCCTGTCGGGGATGAGCGAGCACGCCCTCGTCTATGACGAGACGCCGCTCGTGCATCGGATGATCGTGATCTATGAGGCGGTCGGGATGGCCGGCGAGCTGCAGACCTACCTGGTGCGGTCGCTGCTCAGCGAGGATCACATCCGCTACGTCACCGTCGAGAAGACCAAGGAGGGCATCCGCCCGAAGGTGATCGACCGCCCCGGACCCACCGGGCTGATCACCACCACCACCGCGGTGCACCTGCATCCCGAGAACGAGACGCGGCTGCTCTCGGTCACCGTGAACGACTCCCCGGCACAGACGCACGCGGTGCTCCTCGCCCATGCGGATGGGCGGGAGTTGAGTGGCGACGTGGGGCCGTGGCACGAGCTGCAGGATTGGCTCGCCGCCGGCACCACCGCGGTGGACGTGCCCTTTGCGCGCAATCTCGCCGAGGCGATCCCGCCCGTCGCGGTCCGGCTGCGGCGCGACTTCCCGGCCGTGCTCTCGCTGATCCGGGCGCACGCCCTGCTTCACCGAGCCACCCGCGAGATCGTGAACGGCAGCATCGTGGCGACGATCGCCGACTACGCCGCGGTCCGCGAGCTGGTGGCGGACCTCGTGTCCGATGCAGTCGGGATGACCGTGACCGACGCGGTGCGCGAGACGGTGCGCGCCGTCGGCGACCTGACCCTGGAGGGCGGCGAGACCAGCATCACGAAGCTGGCGGCGACGCTGGCGATCGACAAGGCGTCAGCATCCCGGCGCGTCCGATCCGCGATCGACGGCGGCTACCTCCAGAACCTGGAGGATCGTCGTGGTCGACCTGCCCGCCTGACGCTCGGCGACCCGCTGCCCGACGAGGTGACGATCCTGCCCGACCCCGACCAAGTGTTGCAGTGTTGCAGTGATACGCGAGGGGGTCATATGCAACCCGACCCTGTGGCGATGGCGCACGTCGTCTTCGGGGATGACCTGGTTCACCACGACGATCGTGCTGGTGATCACAAAGACCACGATCACCACTGTCCGACCTGCGGGCGCGCGATGGTCGCGACCTCGGCGGGGCGCTACGTCTGCACCAACGCCCCGGGCCACGCGAAGGTGCTGACGTGACCACCAGCGGCACCTGCCCAACCGCTCGCAATGCTATCTCGCCGATAACGCAGACCGTCGCGCTCAATCGCGCGAGAAACAGTTACGTCGCCGTGCGAGACACGGAGGGCCCCGCGCTGACTGCGCCCGCGACCGAGGCCACTTGTCGCCGCTGCGGCCGCACGTTGCCACTTGGCGCCTTCCCGCGGGCTCTCCGCAAGCGCAACGGCCGCTCGTCGTGGTGCACCGACTGCAAGAACACGGCGACGCGCGCCTGGCGAGCGGCTATCCGCGACGAGTACAACGCCCGCCGGCACGTCCACTACCCGCCCCGCGCCTGTCTCTGGTGCGGCGTCGAGTTCGCCCCGAAACGACGCGACAGTCGCTTCTGCCGCAAGGCCTGCGGCGAGTACTACCGCGCCAATCCCGGAAGCCATCACGCCGACGCCGCCCACCGCGAGGCCCACCGCCTCGCGTCATCCTCCGCCGCGTAGAAGCACAAGGAGATCCCGATGGCAACTTCCCCGAAGATCGAGGGCGTGACCCCCGCGCCGTTGCCGGACAGCGCCCGCGGAGGCGCCAGCGTCGAGAAGGTCCGGACGATCCCGCAGGGCCCCGACCGTCCGTCCACCGTCACCGGCTGGCCCGCCCGCCCGATGGACGATCCCTCGCGGTTCATCTCGACGCCCGACCCGACCTGGCCGGCGGACCGGACCGGGCACCCGTCGAGCGTCATCCCCGGCGACCCGACGCCCCGCCCGTATCACCCGGAGCCGGACGCCAACGCAACCCCCCGCCCGAAGCTGTTCGACCGATGAACCCCATCGATGGCACCGTCGGTCATGTCCTGACCGAGGCCGAAGTCGCCGCAGCCATCGCGGGGCCCGGCGCGATCTCTGTCCGGGCGAACGTCGGACCCGTCCGGCCCGCAGTCGTGGCACAACCGGTGCCCGAGCCGACACCCGAGCCGCTCGACGATGGCCGACCCCTGGCCGAGCTGGAGGCCGACGCCACTGCGGCCCGGACCGTCGTGAACGAGCTGCTGGAGCGCAGCCTCCGGGTGGCCGAGCAGATCGAGGCGCTCGATCGCCGGATCGAGGCAGGGCGCGCCGTGTCGCACGATCCTGCGACCACGGCCGCCGACCGCGCCGAACGGGCCCGCCTGGTGGCCGACCTGGCCGAGGTGGACACGCTGCGCGAGCGCGCCAGTGCCGTGCACGATCGGGCCGCCGCCGTTGCGACCGCCGGCCAGCAGCGGGCGAAGGCCGCCGAGCTGCGCGGGCAGCTCGCGGACCTGGCCGAACGGGCCGCGGCATCGGACGCTGCGATCGAGACCATCATCGGGGCGCTGCTCGACCTCGAAGATGCGCGCGCCGCGCTGGTGGCCGAGGCGGAGGCCGTGGTCGACGGGCTCAACAGCTTGCCGGAGCGGCACTGGACCGGCCCGGCCCGCTGGGTGGGCGGCGTCCGCCAGCGACCGACGCACGGCGAAGGCGTGCCGGCCGCCATCCGCTTCGATCGCCAGCGCATCCCGGAGCTGGCCCGACCCTCGCGTCCGCGTCGACTGATATTGGGGTTGTGAAGGAGATCACCATGACCACCACGCGCCTGGCTGCTGCGCTCCAGCAGCTCGATGCCGCGATCGCCCGGCGTCAGTCGAGTTCGCGGCTTGCCAAGAGCGGCAGCGACCCGGTGCTCGTGCAGCTCCTCGCCGCGCGTCGCAAGGTGCTCGCCGCCGCCATCGCCTCGCACGACGCGGCGACGCTGGCGAAGGCCGCCCCTCGCGACCTGGAGGTGGTGGGGACGTCCGCCGCGCTGGCCGGCATCCGCGAGGCTCGACGCGGCGCCTGATCCGACTCCACCCTCGCGGCCCGCCCCGGAACCTGTGCCCCGGGGCGGGCCGCTCTCTGTCGCCCCGATGCCCCACGAGGCGCTGGAACGGCTTCAGGAACGGGCGGACGGGTTCGTGGTCGGCTCCTCGTCTCTCTCGCCGCCCCGAGAATCCGGTAGCACGGGCCGGTAGCATAGCGGTCGGACACGCTGTTGGACGGACTGTGGTCGACCCCCGTCGAAAAGCGTCGGGCGGGACCTATCGGACACCATCGGACGGATCGGCCGTGTCTTATACACGGCACGTCGTGCGTTCGAATCGCACCTCCCCCACCAGTGCCGGTCGCAGGCACGACGTCGCTGTGGGTGAGTCCTGCCCCGGCTTCGGTCAGATGGGCCGTCCGGCCCACCCCGGGAGCGACCGTCTTTCCCTTACCCGCGGGGAGCCCGCGGGTGCAGCCTCGGGCCGCGCGTGCCCCGCGCGTCGCTCGGTCGTCTCCGTCGTCGCTCCAGACGCCTGCCGAGGCGACCCGCGTGACGCGGCGCTCGTCGTCGAGGCAGTCCGGGCGCGGCAGGGGAGGATGGCCACGGGCAGAGCAGGCAGTCCGGCGACCGCGGTCGAGGCTCGTGCGCGCACGTCGGTTCAACGGGTGCCGGACACCCACGACAGCTCGGTGGTGGACGAGGCCTGGATCGGGCGGATCGCCACCGCCGACGGCGCGTTCGTCACGGACGAGCGGCAGCGCGTGGTGGCCTGGTCCAGCTCCGCGCAGCGGATGCTGGGGTTCTCGCCCGAGGAACTGGTGGGCCAGCCGTGCTACCTGGCCCTCATGGGCCGGGAGCCGGACGGTCATCCCGTGTGTCGTCGCGGGTGCGCGGTCATCCGCAATGCGCGCCGGGGCCGGGGCACGGCGTCGTACGAGGTCACCGCGCGGACCCGGGACGGCTCGCCCCGAGCGCTCTCGTTCAGCATCATCGTCGTGGAGCGGCCCCAGGGCGGATTCCACGTGCTCCACCTGTTCCGGGATGCCGGCAGCTCCGCTCCGGCGCGGTCGCGCCGTGACGCGCGTCCGGACGGGGAGGCCTCCGCCGCCTCGCACGCCCATGTCGATCCATTGACCCGCCGGGAACTCCAGGTGCTGGGCCTCCTGGCGCAGGGATCGACCATCGACGAGATCGCGGCGGCGCTCTCCATCAGCATCTTCACCGCGCGGAACCACGTGGCGAACGTCCAGTGCAAGCTCGGGGCGCGGAACCGTCTCGAGACGGTGCTGCTGGGGATGCGCCGTGGCCTCGTCTGACGTGGCGTCGCCCAGGGAGGCCGCGCGCGTCTTCTCGGACACCAGGGTCGCGTCGCGGAGGCGACGCGCTCCCGCGCGTTCGTCCGCGACTGGTGCGCTCGCACCATGACTTGGCGGATCGCGGGACACAGACTGGCCGGGGGTCGCGGGGGTGCGCCTGCGACGCCGTTCGGGTCCGGATCGGGACGTAGAGGAGAAGGTCGCCGCCCATGAGCCCACTCGATCTCTCGCGCTGGCAGTTCGGCATCACCACCGTCTACCACTTCCTCTTCGTCCCGCTGACGATCGGGCTGGCGTTCCTGGTGGCGGGGCTGCAGACGGCCTGGGTGCGCAGCGGCAATGAGCGCTATCTGCGCCTCACGCGCTTCTACGGCGAGCTCTTCCTGATCAACTTCGCGCTCGGTGTGGTCACCGGGATCGTGCAGGAGTTCCAGTTCGGGATGAACTGGAGCGCCTACAGCCGCTTCGTGGGCGACATCTTCGGCGCCCCACTCGCCATCGAGGGGCTCCTCGCGTTCTTCCTCGAGTCGACCTTCCTGGGGCTCTGGATCTTCGGGTGGGATCGCCTGCCTCGCCTGGCGCACCTCGCCACGATCTGGATCGCCGCGATCGGCACGGCGCTCTCCGCCTTCTTCATCCTGGCTGCCAACGCGTGGATGCAGCATCCGGTGGGCTACCAGCTCGACACGGCGGCCGGGCGCGCGGTGCAGACGGACTTCCTGGCCGTGGTCACCAACCCGGTGGCCGTGATCACGTTCCCCCACACCATCGTGGCCGCGTTCCTGACCGCCGGGGCCTTCATGGCCGCGGTCGCCCTCTGGCGGCTCTGGCGACATCCCGACCGCGACGCCGACGCGTTCCGAACCGCCGCACGGGTGGGCGCGGTGACGGTCCTGGTGGCGGCCGTGCTGGTGGTGGTCACCGGCGACCAGCAGGGCAAGGTGATGACCGACGTGCAGCCGATGAAGATGGCGGCGGCGGAGGCGCTCTACAAGACCGAGCAGCCGGCGTCGTTCTCGATCTTCACCATCGGGTCGCTCGACGGGCGCACGGAGCTCTTCTCGATCCGGATCCCGGACCTGCTCTCCTTCCTCGCCACGGGCAACCTGAACGGCCGGGTGGAGGGGATCAACGACCTGCAGAGCCAGTACCAGGCCACGTACGGCCCCGGCGACTACGTGCCCTACGTGCCGCTCACCTACTGGTCGTTCCGCCTGATGATCGGGACGGGCGCCCTGGCGGCGCTCGGGGCGCTCTGGATGCTGTGGGCGCTGCGGAAACGCGACCTCCCCATCGGGCGATGGGTGCTGGCCGTATCGGTGCTCCTGCCGCTCCTGCCGCTCGCGGCGAACTCGCTCGGTTGGATCTTCACGGAGATGGGCCGGCAGCCGTGGATCGTCTTCGGCCTGATGACGACACAGGCCGGCGTCTCCCCCGGGACATCGTCCGCCGAGGTGCTGATCAGCGTGGTCGGGTTCACGCTCCTCTACGGCGTGCTGGCCGTCATCGAGGTCGGCCTGCTCCTGCGCCGCATCCGGGGCGGTCTTCCGGACACGGCGTCCCCGGGCGCCGGTGACGAGCTCGGCCGCCCCGCGGCCTTCAGCTACTAGAGAGCGGGTGTCGCCGTGGAACTGACGACGATCTGGTTCGCGCTCATCGCGATCCTGTGGATCGGCTACTTCGTGCTGGAGGGCTTCGACTTCGGGGTGGGCATGCTCCTCCCCGTGCTGGGGCGCAGCGACCGGGAGCGGCGCGCCATGATCAACACCATCGGCCCGGTCTGGGACGGCAACGAGGTGTGGGTCCTGGTCGCGGGCGGCGCGACCTTCGCGGCGTTCCCCGAGTGGTACGCGACGCTCTTCAGCGGCTTCTACCTGGCCCTCTTCCTCATCCTGGTGGGGCTCATCATCCGCGGGGTCGCGTTCGAGTTCCGCAGCAAGCGGCCGGGGACGACCTGGCGCGGAGGCTGGGACGCCGCGATCTTCCTGGGGTCGCTGCTCCCGGCGCTCCTCTGGGGCGTGGCGTTCGCGAACATCGTGCACGGCGTCCCGATCGATGCCCACCACCAGTTCACCGGCAACCTGTTCACGCTGCTCAACCCGTACGGGCTGCTGGGCGGGCTGACCCTGCTGACCCTGTTCCTGACCCACGGGGCGCTCTTCCTGGCGCTGAAGACGACGGGCGACCTGCGCACCCGCGCCAACGCGCTGGCCGGCCGGCTCGGGCTGGTCGCGGCGGTGGTGGCGGTGGTCTTCCTGGCCTGGACCCAGGCGATCCGCGGGACGGAGGTGACGCTGGTCCTCGCGGTCCTGGCCGCCGTGGCGCTGGTGGGGGCGCTGCTGGCCAACCGCACCGGGCGCGAGGGCTGGGCGTTCGCGGGGACCGCCCTCACGATCGTCCTCGCGGTCGCCTCGCTCTTCGTGGGGCTCTTCCCGAACGTGATGCCGTCCACCACGGATGCCGCGTACAGCCTGACCACCACGAACGCGGCGTCGACGTCCTACACCCTTACCATCATGACGTGGGTCGCCGTCATCTTCACGCCGATCGTCCTCATCTACCAGGGGTGGACCTACTGGGTCTTCCGCCGGCGGATCTCGGTCGACCAGATCCCCGCCGACTCGTCGCACTGAGACCGGGCCCGGCGGCCGGGCGCGCCCGGCCGCCGCTCGCGTGAGGCCGCTCGATCCCCGCCTGCTCCGGTACGCGCGCGCGACCGCCGGGGCACTGGGGGCCGCCGTCGCCTTCGGCGTGATCACGGCCGTGCTGGCGATCGCGCAGGCGGCGCTCATCGCCCACGCGGTGGACGCCGCGTTCCTGCACGGCGCGTCCCTGGGCGAGCTGGTGGTGCCGCTGGCCGGGCTCGCCGCGGTCTTCCTGGGGCGCGCCGCCGCGGCCTGGGGCCAGGACGTGGTGGCCCACCGGGCGGCAGCCGCGGTGAAGTCGAGCCTCCGCCGCCGGGTGCTGGAGCGCGCGGTGGCACTGGGTCCCGCCTGGGCGTCGGACGCCCGGAGCGGCGAGGTGGTCACGCTGGTCACGCGCGGGCTGGACGCCCTCGACGCGTACTTCTCCCGCTACGTCCCGCAGCTCGCGCTGTCGCTCATCGTGCCGGCGGCGGTGCTGGTGAGCCTGCTGGTGGTGGATCCGCTCTCCGCCCTGATCGTGGCGCTGACGGTGCCGCTCATCCCCATCTTCATGATCCTGATCGGGCGGGCCACGGAGACGCGGCGGCACCGGCGCTGGGTGGCCCTGGGGACGCTCGCCCACTACTTCCTGGACGTGGTGGGAGGGCTGCCGACCCTGAAGGTGTACGGCCGCGCCCGCGCCCAGGTGGAGCGCCTGCACGAGGTCACCGACGCCTACCGGCGCGAGACGCTGGCGACCCTGCGGGTCGCGTTCCTCTCGGCCTTCGTGCTGGAGCTCGCCGCCACCCTCTCGGTGGCGCTGGTGGCGGTGGGCGTGGGGCTCCGCCTGGTGGCCGGTGGCATGGACCTGCAGGCAGGACTCTTCGTCCTGGTCCTGGCGCCCGAGGCCTACCTGCCGCTCCGGCAGCTGGGTGCCAACTTCCACGCGAGCGAGGAGGGGCTGGCCGCGGCCGGGGCGGCGTTCGCCATCATCGAGGCGCCCGCCCCGGATGCCGGGACGATCCACCTTCCACCGGAGGCGCGGCTGCGGGAGCTTCGCGTCGAGGGGGTGACGGTCAACCAGCCCGACCGCGGGCTGGCCGCGCCCGCCGGAGCTTCGCTGGCGGTGCGCCCGGGCGAGATCGTCGCCCTGCGCGGGGCGAGCGGCGCCGGGAAGACCACGCTGCTCCACGTGGTGCTGGGGCTGCGGAGGCCGGACGAGGGCCACGTCACGCTGGACCTGGGCGGCGGCGCCCCGGTGCGTGTCGCGGACCTGGCCCCGGCGGACTGGCGCCGGCACGTGGCCTGGGTGGCGCAGGTGCCGTTCCTCTTCGCCGGCAGCGTGGCGGAGAACGTCCGCCTGGCGGAGCCCGATGCATCCGATGCCGAGGTCCGGGCCGCGCTGGCGGCGGCGGGGCTCCCCGACGTGGACCTCGCCCTGGTCCTCGGGGAGCACGGCGCGGGGCTCTCCACCGGGCAGCGCCGGCGCGTCGCCGTGGCGCGTGCGCTGCTCCGCGATGCACCGCTGCTCCTCCTCGACGAACCGACCGCCGGCCTGGATGCCGAGGCCGAGGCCGAGGTCCTGGCATCCCTCCGCGAGGTGGCCCGCCGTCGTGCCACGGCCGTGGTCCTGGTGGCGCACCGCCCGGCGGCCCTGGCGGTGGCCGATCGCGTGGTGACCGTCTCGTCGCGGGCGGTGCCGGCGTGACCCCGCCGGCGGAGGAGCTCCCGGGGAACGTCGCCCCGCCGATGTCGCGTCCATCGCCGGAGGAACGCCCCGCGCCGGAGGAACGCCCCGCGCCGGATGAACGCCCCCGGCCGGCGGAACGCCCCGCGCCGGATGAACGCACCCGGCCGGCGCTCCAGCGGATCGTGCGCATCGGCCGCCCCATGACCGGCCGCCTGCTGCTGGCGGTGCTCGCCGGGGTCGCGGCCGCCGGCTCGGCCGTGGGCCTCACCGCCACGTCGGCCTGGCTCATCGCGCGGGCCGCCCAGCGTCCCCCGGTCCTGGCCCTCATGGTCGCCATCACGGCGGTGCAGACCTTCGGCATCGGACGGGCCGCGTTCCGCTATGCCGAGCGCCTGGCCGCCCACGACGCGGCGTTCCGCATCCTGGGCGAACTGCGGGTCCACGTCTACCGGCACCTCGAGCGGCTTGCGCCGGCGGGCCTTGCCGCGTTCCGTTCCGGCGATCTCCTCGCGCGCCTGGTCTCGGACGTCGACGGCCTGGCCGACCTGTGGCTGCGGCTGCTGCTCCCCTACGCCGCGGCGCTGGTCGTGGCAGCCGGCGCCACGGTCCTGGTCGGATGGCTCGCGCCGGCGGCGGGGATCGCGCTCGGGATCACGCTCGCCTTCGTCGCGCTCGTGGCTCCCGTGCTGGCCGGGGCGTATTCGCGGCGCGCGGAACGCGCCGTCGCCCCCACCCGCGGCGCGCTCGCAGCGGCGACGGTGGACGTGCTGGCCGGCGCGCCGGAGCTGCTGGTGGCGGGCGCGGCGGGACGGACGATCGACCGCATCGGCCGCACCGACGAGCGCCTCGCGGCAGCCGAGCGGCGCACCGCCGCGGGTGGCGCCACCGGCGCCCTCTTCTCGGGGATCGCCACCGGCGCGGCCGTCTGGTGTGCCCTGGTGGCGGGCGTGCTGGCGGTGCGCGAGGGCGCCCTCGGCGGCGTCGGGCTGGCGGTCGTGGCGCTCACCCCGATCGCCGCGCACGAGGTGGTCGCCGGCCTGGTCTCGGCGGCGCAGCACCTGCCGGGCCTCGCCGCGTCGGCCGAACGTGTGGTGGACGTCCTCGACCGCCCGGAACCGGTGCACGAGCCGGATGCGCCGCTCCCGCTGCCGCCGGGTCCCTACGGGCTGCGGGTCCGCGGCCTGGCCGCGCGGTACGACCCCGCCGGGCCCGACGTGCTGCGCGGCCTCGACCTCGACGTGGCCCCAGGCGGGCGGCTGCTGGTGACCGGGCCCAGTGGCTCCGGCAAGAGCACGCTCGCCGCGGTGCTGCTCCGGTTCCTTGAACCGTCCGGGGGCACCGTGCAGCTGGTCGCGCCGGGCGGGCCCGTCGACCTCGTGCGCCTCGCCGCTGAGGACGTGCGGCGCGTGATCGGGCTCTGCGCGCAGGACGCCCACGTCTTCGACACGTCGATCCGCGAGAACGTGCGCCTGGCCCGGTCGGACGCCGACGACGCGGCACTGCGCGACGCGCTCCGGCGCGCCCAGCTCGGGGGCTGGGTGGACTCGCTGCCGGAAGGCCTGGACACCCGCGTGGGAGAGCACGGCGCCCGCCTGTCGGCCGGTCAGCGCCAGCGCCTGGCGCTCGCCCGGGCGTTGCTGGCCGATCCCCCGGTGGTGATCTTCGACGAGCCGACGGAGCACCTCGACGAGGCGACCGCCGCGGCTCTGACAGCCGATCTCCTGGCGGCCACGGCCGGGCGGACCGTGATCATGATCACCCACCGGCCGGAGCTCATGGAGGCCGCGAACTGGTCGGGTACGGTGGACCTCGGCAGCCCGGAATCCCGGGCGGCCCGCTAAGGTTTAGCAATCTTCATCGCCGCGATTCCGGGAGGCGATCCCGAAGCGCGACGATGCATGGGTTTGCACCGGGGCGTCCGCCCCACCGCGCCCAGCGGAATTGCGTCTGACGAGGGAACCATGACACGAGGCCGCGTTGCGTCCCTGTCCCTGGCTGCGCTGCTGCTCCTGACCACGGCCGCCCCCGGCGCCGCCCTGGCCGCCAGCTTCTCGGTCTACACGCCGTACCCGGCGGTCACCGTCCAGCCAGGCAACACCGTCAACTTCGACCTCACCGTGACCACGCCCTCCCCCGAGCGCGTCGACCTCTCCACGAGCGGGACGCCCAGCGGGTGGACGGCGACGCTCACGGGGGGCGGGAACACGATCGACGCGGTCTATACCGGTGGGAGCACGCCTCCCTCGGTCAGCCTGGCCGTGAAGGTGCCCCAGGACGCCACGCCCGGTGTCCAGACCATCACGGTAACGGCGACGGCGGCCCAGGGAACGCAGACCCTTCCGCTCACCATCCGGGTCGAGAGCACCGCGGGCGGCGGCGTGCAGCTGACCACGGACTTCGCGAAGCTCTCGGGCACCGCGAGCAGCACGTTCACCTACAGCCTGACCCTGGCCAACAACGGGACGCAGCAGCAGACGTTCACCCTGCAGGGGCAGGGCCCGGACGGCTGGCAGGTCGAGGTCCACCCCTCGAGCAACGCACAGGCGCTCACGGACACCGTCGCCGGCGGGTCGACCGACACGCTCACCGTGACGGTGACGCCGCCCAGCACGGCGCCGGCCGGCCAGTACCCCATCAGCGTGGCCGTCGCGGCCGGGTCCCAGACCGCGCAGGCAAAGCTTGAGGCCGACGTCACGGGCTCCCCGGCGCTGACGCTCAGCACGCCGAACCAGGTGCTGAACGCGCAGGTGACCGCCGGCGGCAGCGGGACGATCTCGCTGATCGTGACGAACAGCGGCGCCGTTCCGCTCAGCAACGTCAGCCTGACGGCCACCCCGCCGAGCGGGTGGACCGTCTCCTACTCGCCCTCCACCATCGCCTCCATGCAGCCGGGCGATGCCAAGACCATCACGGCCACCATCCATCCGTCGAGCGACGCGCTCACCGGCGACTACGACGTCACGATGACCGCCAGCTCGGGCTCCGCCAGCCAGAGCCTGGACATCCGGACCACCGTGCAGACCTCCCCGCTCTGGGGGTTCGTGGGGCTCGTCCTGATCGCGGTCGTGCTGGTGGGCCTGGGCTGGGTCTTCCGCCGCTACGGCAGGCGCTGAGATGACGTCCGCGGACGAGCGGCTGGAAGGCCAGCGGGAGCCGGGGGCGGACGGCGCGGACGCCGGGCCGGTCGCGGCCGACGGCGGGGGTGCACCACGCACGCCCGAACGACGCGGCCGGAGCGACTCGCGTGCCCGGGGGACGCGCGGCGATGCCGAGCGAGGCGCGGTGCCCTCGGTCATCCGGGCGCGCGCCCTCACCAAGCGCTACGGGGACGTGCTGGCCGTCGACCACCTCAACCTGGACGTGCGGCCCGGCGAGGTGTTCGGGCTCCTGGGGCCGAACGGCGCCGGCAAGACCACCACCATCCTGATGCTGCTCGGGCTCTCCGAGCCGACCGACGGGCGCGCCGAGGTGGCCGGGTTCGACCCGACGCGGACCCCGCTCGAGGTCAAGCGGCGGGTGGGCTATCTGCCCGACGAGGTCGGCTTCTACGGCGGTCTCACCGGTCGCCAGAACCTGCGCTACACGGCCCGCCTCAACCGCCTCGACCGCCGCACCACCGAGGAACGGCTGACCGACCTGCTGGCCCAGGTGGGCCTGGCCGACGTCGCCGACCGGCCGGTGGACACGTACTCGCGGGGCATGCGGCAGCGCCTGGGGCTGGCGGACGCCCTGGTCAAGGACCCGTCCGTGGTGATCCTGGACGAGCCGACCACCGCGATCGACCCGGCCGGCGTGACCGAGGTGCTGGCGCTCATCCGCTCCATCGCCCGCGACCGGGGCGCCGCCGTCCTGCTGTCGAGTCACCTGCTCCACCAGGTGCAGCAGGTCTGCGACCGCGTGGCCATCTTCGT
>JAJYKX010000167.1 GCA_021788175.1 Chloroflexota bacterium | reverse complement strand
GACGCGCCACGGCCGCCCACGCCCGCTCGGCCTCGTCGCGGCGGACCGCGGCTCCGGCCGGGTCGTCCGGGCCGGCGACCGCGAGTGCGGCGTCGAGCGGTGCCGCGGGATGGCGGCGCACGTCCCGCCGCTCGTTGCTGGCGAGGTTGCGGGCGATCCGGAAGAGCCACGCGCGGAAGCTGCTGGCCCCGTCCGGGCGGGGCTGCTCCCGGAAGCGGGGCAGCGCCGCGAGCGCCTGCAGGAAGACCTGCTCGGTGAGGTCCTCGGCGGCGTGGTGGTCGGCGAGCTGGTAGACGGCGAAGCTGTAGATCTGGGCCACGTACCTTCGGTAGAGCGTCTCGAACCGGCGCGGATCCCGGCGGGCTGCCTCGACGGCTGGGCGGTCCGGGTCGAACGCGACGATCCGGTCCTCCTCCGGACCGGTCATCTTCCTGAACACCGCCGGAGTCTACCTGTTACGCGGCCCGGTGCGCCCGAAGTCGCCCGCGTCGTGCGGGCACGCCCCGTGCCATGCGGACCGGGGCCCCTCGTCTCCGCGCGGTGCCGGCGCGGGCCGGGTCACGCCAGCCGGCAGCGGATCACCTCGCCCGCGTCGATCCGCGTGATGCCCCGGCCGGTGCCCAGCAGGAGCGCACCGTCCGCGGGATCCACCCCCTCGCCGGTCCCCACCACCACCCGGCCCCCGACCTCCACGGCCAGCCGCCTGCCGGTCGTTCGCTGTCGCGCGCTCCAGCCGCCTCCGTCGAACCGGCCGCCCCGGAGCGCCTCCAGCCGCGACTCGAGGCGGCCCAGGAACCCGTCGAGCAGCGCGTCACGGTCCACCGGGCGCCCGCCACCCAGGGCCGAGAGGCTGGTCATCGAGCGCGCCAGGTCGGCGGGAAAGTCGCGCTCGGCCCACTCGACGTTGACGCCGATCCCGATGACGGCGGTCAGGAGCCGCCCGCCGCCGCCGATCCCCTCGGCGCCGGCAGGCCGCGCGGCGCCGCCACCCCCCTCCCCCGTCGTCTCGCCGAGCACCCCGGCGAGCTTGCGCAGCGTCCCGTCGGGGCCGTCCGCCACAAGGTCGTTGGGCCACTTGAGGCCGAGTGCCCCCTCGCGCAGCCCGGCGACCTCCTCGGCCGCGTCGAGCATGGCGAGCGCGACGATGGCGCCCAGCCGCCACGCGTCCCGGGGATCGAGCCAGGTCGGGCGGAAGCCGCACGAGACCAGGAGCCCGGCTCCCGGAGGCGCCTGCCAGGTCCGGCCGTGGCGTCCGCGGCCGCCTCGCTGCTCGTCCGCGACGGCGACGCACACGTCCGGCACGCCCGCCGCGAGCCACCCCGCGACGATGGCCTGGGTGGAGTCGACGCTTCCGAATCGCTCGAGGCGGGCGGGGAACGGGTCGGGCATGACGTCAGCCCGGGCGGTCAGCGCGCGGTCGTCGCGACCCCGGGCTCGGGCCGCTCGAGCTGGAACGCCCGGTGGAGCGCCCGGGCCGCGCGCTCCAGCTGCGTCTCCTCGATCATGCAGGTGATCCGGATCTCCGACGTCGAGATCATCTCGATGTTGATCCCCTCGTCGGCGAGCGTCCCGAACATGCGCGACGCGTACCCGGGCGCGTTCTGGATCCCGGCCCCCACGATCGACACCTTCGCCACCGTGTCGTCCACGGTCAGCTCGCGGGCGCCCATCTCCGCCACGATCGGCTCCAGCAGCCTGCGTGCCCTGGCGAGATCCGAGCGCGGGACCGTGAAGGAGAGGTCCGTGGCGCCCTCGTGCCCCACGTTCTGCACGATCATGTCGACGTTGATCCCGGCGTCGGCGAGCGCCGCGAAGACGCTGCGCGCGATCCCCGGCCGGTCGGGGACGGCCACCAGGGTCAGCTTTGCGACGTTGCGGTCGGTGGCCAGGCCGCGCACCTTGTTGCGTTGCTCCACGTCGGGATCCTCCTTGATGCGCGTGCCCGGATGGTCGCTGAACGTGGACCGGACGGCGATCTCCACGCCGTTGACCCAGCCGAGCTCCACGGAGCGGGTCTGCATCACCTGTGCGCCCTGGTGCGCCAGCTCCAGCATCTCCTCGTAGCCGATGACGGGGAGCAGCCGTGCCTCCGGGACGACCCGCGGGTCGGCCGTGAAGATCCCCTCCACGTCGGTGTAGATCTCGCAGCGGTCCGCGCCGAGCCGCGCGGCGAGCGCCACGGCCGTGGTGTCCGATCCGCCGCGGCCGAGCGTGGTGATCTCCCCGGCGATGTGCGAGTCCGCGGTCGATCCCTGGAACCCGGCCACGATCACGACGTTGCCGGCGTCGAGCTCACGCACGATGCGGGCGGGGTCGACGTCGGCGATGCGGGCGCGGCCGTGGGCGGTGTCGGTGCGGATCCCGGCCTGCGCGCCGGTGAGCGAGATCGCGGCCACGCCGAGGGCCTGGAGCGCCATGGCGACCAGCGTGCAGCTCTGGTACTCGCCGGTGGCCAGCAGGTGGTCCATCTCGCGGGGATCGGGGTCCGGCGTGATCTGCGAGGCCAGCTCGATGAGGTGGTCCGTGGTATCGCCCATGGCGCTGACGACGACCACCAGCGACGAGCCGGTGGCGCGCTCTGCGGCGATCCGGCCGGCGACGTGGCGGATGCGATCGGCGTCGGCGAGGGACGAGCCGCCGTACTTCTGGACGACGAGGGGCATGGCGGCGATTGTAGCGGCGCCGATCGGGCCGGGCGTCCGCGGATGCCGGGCGCGGGGGGCCGTCGGGCCGGGCGCGCGGGGGCGCGGCCGGTCGGTGAGCTCCGGTGCCGGGCGCGCGGGGGGGGCAGCCGGGCCGGGCGCGCGGGGGGCGCGGCCGGTCCTTGATCGAGTCTTGTTGGGTGGCGGGTACGATGCGGCCCATGCACCCGGGCAGCCGACCGCCGCGCGCGCGAATCCTGGTCGTGGAAGACGAGGAGCGGCTGCGGGCGCTGCTGCGCCTCTACCTGGAGCGCGCCGGGTACGAGGTGCGCGAGGCCGCCGACGGGCGCGCGGCGCTCGACGCGTTCGACGACGATCCGCCCGACCTGCTCGTGGTCGACCTGATGCTGCCGAAGCTGCAGGGCGAGGCGCTGATCTCCGCCATCCGGGAGGACTCGCAGGTCCCGATCCTGATCGCCTCGGCCAAGCGCAGCGACCTGGAGCGGATCGCCGGGCTCCGACTCGGCGCGGACGACTACCTCCCCAAGCCGTTCAACGTCCACGAGCTGGTCGAGCGCGTGAACGCGATCCTGCGGCGCACCGGAACCGCGTCCTCCGGGCGACTCGCGGGCGTGGTGGGAGCGGCCGGCGTCGGATGGCCCGCCGACGCCGGGAGGCTCTCGTTCGCGAACGGCCGGCTCGTCATCGAGCCCGCCACGCGCGCGTTCACGTGCGACGGACAGCCCGGGCGCCTCACGCCCTCCGAGGCGCGGCTGCTGTTCGCGCTGGTCCGGGCGGCGGGCTCGCCGCTCGACCGCGACCAGCTGCTTCCCGCGGTCGCCGGGCCGCGCGCCGAGACCTCGCGCAACATCGACGTCCACGTGGGCAACCTGCGCCGCAAGCTCTCTGACGACGCGGCCGCGCCGTGGGCGATCGAGACGATCCCCGACGTCGGCTATCGGTGGCTCGCACCGATGGACCGGACACTGCCGGATCCGCGGGCCGCGCGGCCGGGCGACGGCGACGCGGCCGCGCCGGGCGACGCGAGCCACCCCGCGCAGCGCTGACGTGGACCGGCTGGGTGTCCGCCTCGCGCTCGCCATCGGGGGAGCCGTCGCCATCGTCATCGTGCTGGCCGGCATCCTCGTCAACGTCGTCGTCGGGTCGCGCTTCTCGCAGTACCTGGGCGCGGAGCAGGCCGCGCGCCGCGACCAGGCGGTCGCCCTGCTGGCCGACGAGTACCGGTTCGGCGGCTCGCTCTCGCTGACCGGGCTGGAGGTGCGCCAGCTGGCCACCGTCGCGGGCGGCCCGGTCGCCATCTTCGACGCCGGTGGCCGGCTCGTCGTCCGCTCGGCCGGGTTCGGCGCCGCGCTGGGCGGTCCGGTCGACAGCTCGCCGGTCGTCGTCGACGGGCAGACGGTCGGCCGGCTCGAGGTGCAGAGCCGGGGCCTCGCCGCCGCCGTCGTGCAGAGCGCGTCCACCGCCTTCAGGCGCGCGACCGACCTCACGCTGCTGCTGGCGGGGATCGTGGCCGTGGGCGTGAGCGTGCTGCTGGCGCTGTGGATGGGGCTGCGCATGACCCAGCCGCTCTCGGCGATGGCGGCCGCCGCCCACCGGCTGGGCAGCGGCGACCTCTCGACGCGGGTCCCGGTCCCGACCGACCGGGAGGGGCACGACCTGGCGATGGCCTTCAACTCGATGGCGGAGAGCCTGCAGCGCTCCGAGCAACTGCGCCGGCAGGCCGCGAGCGACCTGGCGCACGAGATCGCCACCCCGGTCACGGTGCTGACCACGCAGCTCGACGCGATGGCCGACGGCGTGGTCCCGGCGTCGGCCGAGCAGCTGGCGGCCACGCGGGAGACCGCGGGCGAGGTCGCGCGGCTGGTGGGCGACCTCCACGATCTGGCCGCGGCCGAGGGCGCCGCCCTGCTGCGCACGCCCGAGCGCGTCGACCTGCTGACGCTGGCGTCCGACGCGACGGCGGCAGTGCAGGCACTGTACGGCCAGCGGAGCGTGACGCTGCTGGGGCCCGCGGTGATCGGCGCCGGCCCGGTGCGCGCCGACGTCGATCCGCGCCAGGTCGGACGCGTGCTGCAGAACCTGCTCACGAACGCGGCGGTCTACACGCCCGCGGGCGGCACGGTCCGCGTGAGCGTGGCCCGGGAAGGCGCCGCGGCGCGGATCCGCGTCGCCGACACGGGGCCCGGGATCCCGCCCGAGCACCAGGCGCGCGTCTTCGAGCGCTTCTACCGCGCCGATCCGGCACGCTCGCGGCGGTCGGGCCAGCCGGGCGGCACGGGGATCGGGCTCACGGTCGCGAGGGAGCTCGCACGCGCCAACGGCGGCGACGTGCGCATCGAGGCGTCGAGCCCGCAGGGGACGACGTTCGTGATCGACCTTCCCGCGGCCGCGTGATGGCGGGGGCGCAGCGGCCGGAGGGCCCGGGCGGAGGACGCGGCCCGGGCGGCCGAGCAGGGCCCGGGCGGCCGGAGGGCGGGGCCCGGGCGGAGGACGCGGAACCGGAGGGCCCGGCGGCCGAGCGGGGGCCGGCGGGGGCGGTGAGGGACGGCCACTGCCTCCGCTGTTGCCCACGGGGTGGGCAACAGCGACTCGGCATGGGAGCCGGCGGAGTCGACGTGCGGAACGTCGCCGGTCCCCAGGCTGAGGAACACCTGGCGTGCGATATATGCGTCGGCGGGCGCAGACGGCGCGCCGTTCGGCTGACGAACGCCCCGCGTGCGATAGCGGCCCCCGCGGGCCCAGGACAAGCTGATGCACACCAGCCGGGCCGTACGCGCCGGCGGCACATCCGTCACCCGGTCCCGCGGACCGTCTCACCGGGTTTCTCCGCACGAGCCGGGGCGGAACGCGGCCGCCTGACGCGCTCCGGCGTGCCCAGCGGCCGCGTAGGGCTGCCCTGGTGTGCAATAGCGACGAACGACAGCGCGTGGATTGGCCCGGCCGGCTCGCGCAGCCAGCTCGGCATCGCGCGACCGGGCGACGGGAACGCGGTGGCGAGCAGGTCGGCGTGCCGACGCACCCGGCGCCGGTTCGCGTCCGTTCCCTCGACGATCACCCACG
>JAJYKX010000166.1 GCA_021788175.1 Chloroflexota bacterium | reverse complement strand
TTTCGATGACTGGCAGGAACACCGTCATCGTGAACCCCGGGGGGTTCGCCCCGGTGGCTTCAGGTCAATCGAGGGTGGGGACTTTCACGTGGCCACCAGTGGGGACTTTCTCACGGCCACGGACAGGCGGTCACCCGACCCACCCCGGTCATCCCTGCCGGGTGAGCCACGGGCCAGCTCCGGAGCTCGCGCCACTCGACCAGGAGCCGGAGGCCGAACAAGGCCAGTCTGACCCTGGAAAGTGCCATGCGAGCCCCCCTCGCTGTGACTTGGAACCCCACCTCGAGTCCCGAGAGGACCTCGTCCGTCTACCGCCCAGTCGAACATCACACCCCGAGCCCGGCCTCCGCGATCGCCTCCCGCAGCGCCTCGTCGGCCAGGACGCCGCCGGCGGCGAGCAGCAGATCGGCGAAGCGCTGAATGGAGAGCTGCGCCGGCCCCACGATGCGGGCGGCTCGCAGGCGCGCCTCGGCGAGCAGGGCGGCCACGGCGAGCGCGACGCCATCGCGGGCCAGCCCGCTCGACCGGCGACCGAGGCCCTCCGGGGGGTACGCCGGCACGCCGGGCGCGATCCCGGCCGTGACCATGCGTCCGGCCAGCTGTGTCGCCCTGCTGACGTCCTCGGCGCCGCCGAGCGACGCCCCCCGCGCGAGCACCTCCTCGGCCTCGATCCCCCCGTAGTACACCGCCAGCCGGTCGCGCAGCTCGCCCACCGGCAGCGCCTCGAGGGGCACGTCCTCCGATCCCACGGTGGTGCGCCCGCCCCGCGGTTCGAGGCGCACCCGGGTCACCCAGGTCGGACCGCGCAGGGCCACCGCCACCGCCACGTGGCCGCCCTCGTGCAGGGCGGCCAGGGCCCGTGCGCCCTCGGAACCCCCCTCCCCCTCGTCGGGCTCGATCTCCCCGGCCCGCGCGATGGCCACCACGAGATCGGCCTGGCCGATGCGCGCGGCGCCGCGGGCGATCGCGCCGCCGGCGGCGTCGTCGACGGCCTGGGCGAGACTGGCCGGGGTGGCCCGCAGGGCATACGCCGCGAGGGCCGCCGGATCGACGTCGGGCTCGAGTGGCCGCCCCCGCAGGAACACTTCCAGGAGCTCCCGCCGCTCCGCGGCCGAGGGCAAACCGAACCGGACGTGATAGCCGATCCGGCCCGCGCGCAGCAGCGCCGGGTCGAGCTCGTACGGGGAGCGGTTGCTCGACGCGACGAGGATCGGCCCCGCGGTGTCGCGCAGGCCGTCGAGCGCCGCGAGCAGCGCCACGAGGGTGGCCCGCGTGCCCTCCGAGTGCAGCTCGGTGCTGCGGTTGAGCGCGATGAGGTCGACCTCGTCGAGATACAGGATGCAGCGCGCGTGGGCCGCCGCGAGGTGGCCGAACAAGCCCCGCACGCGCGCGGGGGAGAGTTCGTCGGCGGCGACCTCGTACATGGGCAGGTTGCCGACCGCTCCCGCGAGGTACCGCGCGGACAGCGTCTTGCCCACCCCCGGGTCGCCCCACAGCAGGATCCCCCGCGGCGCCCTGGCGCCCATCGCGGCGCCGCGTGCCGGATCGCGCAGCAGCCCGACCAGGCTCTCGAGCGCCTGCATCACGTGGCCGATGCCCACGATCTCCGCGCGCGCCACCGGCCGCGCAAGGTGCAGGCGGTGCGCCTCCAGCCAGCCCACCTCGAACGCCTCGTCCATGCGCTCCTCCTCCTGCTCCTGCCTTCAGCGTGCCGACCCGCGGCGATCGTCCCCGGGGCCGGCGCAGCACACGCGCGCAACCCGGTGCGATGCGCGGCGAGGATCGCCGCGGTCAGGACGTGCGCGCCGTCCGCCCGGCGGTGGCCGCGGTACCGGGTGGTGCGGCCCCAAGGGCGGCCACCCGCGGCGTCGACGCACGCGAGGCGGGGGACGCAGGAGCCCCACTCGAGCCCGCCCGTGCCGTCGTTGGCGATGTCGAGCAGGTGGATGGCCCGGCGCTCGGCGAACCGCCCGTACGGGACGAGCTCGACCGTCACGCGCAGCACGGGCCCCTCCGTCGCGCCACGAGCCGGGGGCTGCGCGCCGGCTCATGCATCGAGCGACGCCTCGGCCGCCGGCGCATGCTCGCGCAGCACCGCCAGCGCGATGGCCGCCTGTCCCGCCGAGAGCGGCTGGCGCCCGGCGCGCGCGCCGCCGAGGGCGCGCAGCGATCCGCCACGACCGAGGAACGCGCCGACGAGGCCGGCGGCCGCCAGACGCGCGACGAGGGCGCGTGACCGGCTCGTGGCCGGAGGTCGACCCGCGCGAGCATGGCGCCGCATCCCGACGCGGGATGCGCCGACCAATCGGTCGGCCGGACGGCCGAGGGCGCGAGCGATCGTGACGAGCTCGTCGAGTCCGGGATCGGTGATCCCGGCCTCGAGGCGGCTCACTCGCGACTGGCTGAGGCCGGCTGCGGCGGCGAGCCGACGCTGGCTCCACCCGGCCCGCCGACGCGCCGCGGCGAGGAGGTCCCCCGCCGACGCCGTCGGCAGCCCCGCGTCCCACAGTGAGAGCTGGCGCGGCGTGGTCACCGGGACGCGGGTGCGCCAGCGCTGCGCGGTGCGGTCGGGGTGGGCGGCGGAGCGGGGGGCCCGCCTCGACCCCGCCGGCACCGTACTGGACCGGGCGCTCCATTGGCGCTGCCCGCGTGCTCATCCGCGACCTGCCGCCGCCTGTCCCGGGGCTCGCGCTCAGCCACCGGCCGCTCCCCGATCGCCGCCCAGCGCCCGGTCCCAGGGGCTGCGCAGGACGGCGCGGTGCTCGTCGTCGAGCACGCCGGCGAGCACCGCGGCGGCGAGCCGCCCCCACCACCCCTCGGCCAGGCAGTCATAGGCGTCGGCGTCGAGGTCAAGCGCGCTCACCGCGGCGGCGAGCCGGCGGCGGGCCAGCCGGTGCAGGAGGACCAGCCGCAGGTCCAGCGTGGGGTCCGCCGCCAGCCGGGCCCAGGCGGCCCGGGACGCCGCGAGGTACGCGCCGCCCGCGAGCGCCTCGCGCACCTCCCGCTCCAGGGCCGGCGCCCGCTCGGGGGTCAGGCGCGCGAGCTCGGCGGCGAGCTCGTGCCGTGCGAGGACCGCCTGGACGGAGCGCACGTGAGACATCCGACGCTCGACCCGGCGGTCGCGCTCGCGGCCCACGTCGCCGGCCCCCGCTGCTCCCCACTCTCTGTCCCCGGATGGTCTCGCCATGCTCCCCTCGCGTAGGTGGTCCGTCGACCTCAGCAGACCAGACCGGGACGGCCGGCGTCCATCCCGTGGGGAGCGCCGGGAGCGCCCGTGGCGCAGATTGCGCAGATTGCGCGGGTCGGACCGGGTGGCCCCGGTTGACGTCGTCCGGGGCGACGAACACGTTCACGCGATGGCGCAGCAACGGTGGCTCACGACGGTCCAGGTCGCCGCGCGGGTGGGCATGTCGTCGGAGTGGGTCAGACGCGAGATCCTGGCCGGGCGCCTGCGGGCCATCATCATCCGGCGCGGGACGCGGGCGATCTACCGGGTAGCGGAGCCCGATCTGCGCGCCTACCTGCGGCGGTACGGGCACGATCGGCCGTGAGGGAGCGGTGTCGGTCGCGGCTCGGGGCCGGCCGCACGCCGGTGGCGCCCGCCCAGACGCGCGGGACGACCGCACCGGCTGCCGGCCCCCGACCGTAACGGCCGGGGACTGCCGCCGCCAACCCCTTGCGCGATCCGGAATCGTGCCGACTATCCCGGTGCGCCGCGGATGGCCCGCGGCAAGCAGAGGATCGACATGCCAGCTCCGACACCGCTCGTCGAGTTCACCTCCGGCATCCTGGCGCAGGCCCTGACGGTGCGCCGGTGCTGGGAGCATCCCTCGCGCGGCGCGGTCGCAGCACGCGATCTCGAGCGTTACTACACCGTGCTCCGGCGGGAGCTGCGGGCGGCCCGCCTCTCGGAGGGCGAGGCGGGGGCGCTCTGCGAAGTCCTGCAGGGGGCGCTCCTCGACGCGGGGTCCGCATGGGTGCTCCCGGTGGAGATCGAGGACACGCTCCCCGACGGGCTCGCCGCCAGGTGGGAGATCGACGGTCCCGCGCTCGTCGCGCGCCTGCGGGCTATGCCTGGGTCGGGGCTGCTGGCCATCGTCGACGCGGTGGAGCGCTGGTGGGCCCTGCCCGACGACGAGCGGACCCCGCTCCCTGCCAGCCTCCGTCGCGTGGGGCTCGTGCCCGACGCCGACGCAGAGTGGTGAGCGCCTGGGTGCTCGAGGCGCGCGTCGGCGGAGATCCTTGCCACGCCTTCACCGTGGACAAGCTCGAGTCCGTGGAGCACGCCATGTATCCCGCGCGGTTGGGCCAGCCGGGCCGCCGATGGGACGCCTGCGGGGGGGGCCAGTCAACGGCCAACCCGCACGCGTGATACCGCTCGCAGGGGGTCCGCGCGGCCACCCGGCGTCGGGACGACCTCGCGCCTACCGGATGTGCGCGATCCAGGTCGTCCAGCGCTCGGGGTTGCCCACGTACTGACCGATCACCCACGCGGTGCCGTCGAGCGGGTCGAGCGCGAGCGCGCTCTTGCCGAAGTCCTGGACGTTCGAGAGGTTCTGGCCAGTGGCGCCGGCCGCGCCAGCCAGCGTGGCGCTCCCCGCCTTGAGGATGCGCGGTCGGCGCAGCCCGCCCAGGGGATCGGCAGGTTGCCGCGCAGCGAGCGCGAGCGACGCGAAACGTTTGGGGCCACCCAGCTGGAAGGCAAGGAGCATCGTGCCCGAGCGCGTGACCATGATGGAGGGGTGCGTCACCCAGGTCCCCGCGATCTGCTCGCGGCCCGCTTGGACCAGGGTCGCGTGGGCGAGCCCGCCGCGGAGGTCGACCTCGGCCCAGGTCGCCACCCCCACCCCGGTGCCGTAGGGGGCCCCGTTCTCCTTGGCCATCCACAACCGGCCGTCCCGGAAGATAGGGACCGCACGCATGGCGGTGTCGCCCGGGTCGAGCGGCAGCGCAGTGCCCGGCTGGGGGATCGGATCGAGCGGCCCGCAGGCGCCCAGCGGCCCACTGGCCGGGACCGGCCACACCTGCGGACTCGGCGCCGGTGCCGCCAGGTCGATCGACCAGACGTTGAATCCGCAGTTGGCGTGGCCGACAAGGTAGAGGACCGGCGCATCCGAGACCATCAGCGCGGGCAGCACCCGGAACGACGGCTGGCCGCTGGCGGGATCGCGCCAGGCCACGAAATCGCGCCACGTCGTCACCGAACCGCCGCGCAGCAGCGGCGCGAGGGGGATCACGCGCAGTTGCTCGGGGTAGATGAACTGGTGCGGGCCGATGCTCATCACCGTGCTCGAGATGAGCAGCCAGCCCCGGTAGACCGCGAGGACCGGGTCGTCGATCATGGCTCCCGGATGGTGCACCACGCCGCCGGGGAGCCGGCTGATGTCGCCGTTGAACCGGTAGCGGTACCAGTCGGTCGGGCCCACCGAGGAGGGCGTGGCGGTCCTCGAGACCGCCACGAGGACCGCGCCGGCGCAGGTGATCGCGAGGCAGCCGGCCGCCGGGAACTCGCGGCCCATGACGCCGACGAAGAAGCGTTGCGAGGCGGGATCGAAGGTGACCCAGCCGGCGGTGTAGCCCCAGTCGGCGCCGGTAAGCGAGGCGAAGATCTGATCCCAGTAGGTCGTGTCGAGGAGCACACCGGTCCGCGTGTAGACGGCCAGGAACGAGTCGTTGGCGATCACCAGGCGCGTGCCGCTCACCGCCAGGTTCGCCGAGGCCGCGGTGTCGGCGCCCTGCG
>JAJYKX010000165.1 GCA_021788175.1 Chloroflexota bacterium | reverse complement strand
CGAGCCGGCGCTCCGGGCCTGAGCGTGTCAGGCGGCGGCGTGCCCCTGGGCCAGCCGGTCGAGCGCCCGGCGCAGCTCCGCCGCATCCGCGGCGATCAGCGTGGGACGTCGCTCGGGAGGCTGCGCCTCCGCCTCGGCACGGCTGGTCACGCCGGTCAGCATCAGGACGGACCGGGCGCCGACGCGGTTCGCCGCGGCGATGTCGGTGAGCACCCCGTCACCGATCACGACCGCCTCCTCGGGTCGGCGCCCCACCGATCGCGCCGCGGCCTCGAAGAGGGTGGGGCCCGGCTTCCCCACGACCAGGTCGGGCGCGCGCCGGGCCGCGGTCTCCAGCGCGGCGACCATGGAGCCGGCGCCGGGCACCAGGCCGTCCGCGGTCGGGTAGACCGGGTCACGGTTGGTGGCCACGAAGCGCGCCCCGTCGCGGACCGCCTGCATCGCCGCCGCCAGGCGCTGGTACGTCAGGTGCCGGTCGATGCCCACCACCACCGCGTCGGGATCGCGGTCCAGCCCGCGGGTCGTCGGCGGCACCGTGCGGATCCCGGCATCCCGCAGCTCCCGGGCCAGGCCGCGGGCGCCGAGGACCATGGCCACGCGCACCGGGGGATCGGCGGCGGCGAGCTCGAGCGCGGTCGCGCGGGCCGACGTGAAGACGCGGTCGAGCTGGACCGGCGCGCCCATCGACTCGAGCTGGTGCAGGTACTCGCTCCGATGGCGGCTCGAGTTGTTGGTGCAGTAGATGACGGTATCGCCCGCGGCCACCCGATCGGCGAGCACGGCGGCGACGCCGGGCACGGGCTCGGGGCCCCGGTAGACGACGCCGTCCAGGTCGACCAGCAGCAGCATGCCCGCATGGTAGGGCCGGCGGCTCCGTGCCTGCGCGCTCCCGGGCGAGGCGCGGCGTGATGGACCCGCGCGACGCATGGCGGGACGTCGCCGTCCTGCTGGTGGACGGTAACAACCTCCTGCACGCGGTCGCCGGCGATGCCGGCCCGGGGCCACTCCGGGGTCTGCTCGCCCGGGTCGCCGCGGCCGTGCCGCGGACGATCGACGCGACGGTCGTGCTCGACGGGCCCCCCGACCCGGGCGCGCCGTCGAGGATGCGCGTGCGCCCCGGGCTGCTGGTGCGCCACGCAGGCCGGATCGGCGCCGATGCGCTGCTGGTGGACCTGGTGGAGGAGCGCCCCTACCTCGAGCGCGCCGGGATCGTGGTGATCACCAACGACGCGGCGCTGGGCGAACACGTCCGGAAGGCGGGCGGACGGACCCGTCCCGTCGCGTGGCTGAGCACACGCCTCGAGGCCTGGCCGTCGGCTCCGGCCGCGCCGGGGTCCACCATCGGGGGACCGCGTCCGCGTCCGGGCGGGCCTGCCGGAGGGTCTCTGGACAGGGCGAGGCGCCGCAGGGGCCCGCCGTCCGGGACCGGCACGCCCCGGCCCGAGGGCTCACCGGGCCAGCCGCCGACCGCGGGCGAGGAGGATGAGGAACGCCATCCCTGGCGGCCGGGACGGGGCGCGACCCGCAAGCGCGGCAATCCTCGCCGGGCCCCGCGGGGAGACCGCTGATCGCGCGACGGAGACCGCTGATCGCGCGACGCCTGGGATCGTGGAGCCGTGCCCCTACGCGGAAGGTGACCCCGCAGGTCCGCCGCTCCCTGCCTGGGGCGAGCCGTCGGCCGCGTGTCCCGGACCGCCCGTCGGCGGCGCCGCCGGACCGCCGCCGCCGTCGAACGCGTGGCGAGCGATCTCCCGGTCCGCGGGGAAGGTGAGCCGCGCGATCGCCTCGTCCCGCTCCAGGAACGCGGCCTCGTCGAAGATCGGCTCGAGGTGCAGATCGCCGCCCGTGCGCCGGCCCAGGTACCACTCGACGCGCTTGCGGTTCCAGCGACCGTCCGGCGTCCGGAACCCGTACCGCGTGGCGCCGAGTCGCCGCCCGATCTCCGCCTCGATCCCCGTCTCCTCGAGGACCTCCCGGCGCGCCGCCTCCTCGGGACGCTCGCCGGGCTCGACGTGGCCCTTGGGCAGCACCCACTCGCGGCCCCGGCGAATCACCAGGCACCGCGGCCCGTCCAGCACGACCGCCCCGGCCGAATGGTGGCGACGCGGCGTCAACCCGCTCATCCCCGCATCCTAGCGTGCGTCCCCGGATCGCGGCGGGGCGTCCTCCGGAGACGCGGCCAGCTGCCGGATCCGTCGCCAGCGGGTCACCCCGCGCCGGTTCTCCGCGGTGGAGAGCGGCCGCCCCGCATACCGCGCCAGCTGGTAGTCCGCCGCCAGCCACTCGAGCGGTCGGATCCGCCGACCCGTCGTCCGCAGCCGCCGTGCGTGGGCGGCCGGCGTCTCGTCGGCGGATCGCTCGATACCCGGCCGTCCCTCCAGCTCCCCCACCGCGGCGACGTAGGCCGCGACGGCGTCCGTGGGCGCCGGCGGGCGGCCCGGCCTCCGCCACCGCGGCACCGGCAGCGCGATGTGGAACGCGGCCTGCGGGATGACGATGTCGCGCTCCTCCTCCATCGGCTGCCGGTGCGGCCCCCGGCCGGGCCACAGGCGCCAGGCCAGCCAGGCGAGGACCACCAGCACCACGACCACGGCCACCACGGCGAAGGCCAGGTCGGACCCGGGCTGCGTCTGCGTGCCCGCGAACGGGTTGACGGCGGGCGCGGGCTGTGACGACGTCTGCAGCGGATGGAGGATCGCCCGGAAGAGGGCGACCAGGCCCGCGACCAGGAAACCGGCCGGGATCGCGAGGATGGAGATGGCCACCACGACCGCGATCCACAGCGGCCCCAGGGCACCCTTGACGGCGGCGTCGAGCGGCACGCCGAGCAGCGCGGCCAGCGGCAGTCCGACGAGCACGGCGCCCGCGACGATCAGGGCGAGCACCAGCAGCCAGGACCGGTTGCGGCGCCAGTCGAGGCCAGACCCCGCCGCGAGCACGTCCAGCCGCGCGACGGCGAGCCCGAGGAGGGCCGTGACGGCGAAGGCCAGGGTGTCCGCGAAGGCAGGCTCCACGAAGGCCGAGCGTGCGGCCGGGGTCGCGACCTGGGCCAGCACCCACGGCACCGCCAGCGCCGGCAGGCCCCATGCCAGGAGCCGCGAGATCACCTCGTCGTCCTCGTACGACTCGCCGTGCATGGCGCCCCGCACCACTGCCACGCCGGCGAGCCAGCCGCCCGTGTGGAGGCCGACCGCCGTGTTCAGGTCGCCGTAGAGCAGCGCGTCGCGCACGGCCGGGGAGAGCAGCCACCCGGCCAGCGCAGCGCCCACGGTGACGACGGCGACGGGGACGCTCCCGCTCCACGGCAGCGCGCCCCGGCCGAGCAGGACGCCGAGGCCGGCGAGGAGCGCGAACTGCACGGGCCCCAGGAGGATGGGACCGCGGGCGCCCAGCACCTGCAGCACGAGGTAGACGATCGCGATCCACGCTCCCTCGACGACCGCGTCGAGGACGAGCGGCAGCGCCTCAAGCGCCGACGACCAGCGCATCGCTCGTCCGCCAGTCGGGCTCCAGGACCGCCGTCATCGCCGGCACGCCACGTCCTCGTGCCGAGCGGGCCAGCGCGGCCGCGTCGGGGCCCATCGCCACCAGCTGCACCCCGTAGCCGACCCGGGCCAGGCGCCGCAGGACGCCGACGTACGTGGCGGGATCGCGGCCCGAGAGCGCCACGACCGTCGCCCCCGGCCCCACGCGCCGCGGCAGCGAGGCCAGCACGTCCTCGTACGGTGCCGAGGCTCCCGGGCTGAACCGTGCCAGCGCGTCGGTGATCCGGCCCAGCTGCCCGGGGCTCCCCGAGGGCGGGATCCAGACGACGGGTCGGGGCGTCCCGGCGAACGCCGCGGCGAGGAGCCCGCAGGCCGCCCCCTCGCCCAGGCTCCGGCGCGCCAGGGACGCGGCCGCCACGCAGAGCCCCTCGAAGACCTGCTCGTCGTAGGCCATCAGCCAGTGGGGGCCCTCCATGGTCTGGATGTCCACCGCCAGCACCAGCTCGCGCTGGCGTGACGGGTCGAACCGCTTCACCACGATCTGCCCCGTCCGCGCGGTGGCCTTCCAGTGCACCTGCCGGAGCGGATCCCCAGGCTGGTAGGGACGCACGCCGGCGAAGAGGGCCGGGTCCTGGAAGAGGCTCGCGGGGGCGACGCGCTCCCCCATCGCCGCCCGTTCCGGGACGCGCTCCTGCACCGGCAGCGACCTCGGCCGCACCACGTATGTCGCCGGGCGGGAGCGTTCCTCCTCGGCCGTCTCGCGGGCGAAGAGATCGGCGACACGCAGCCGCACGGCCCCGAGCCGGAAGACGCCGCGCCGGTCCGCCACCACGTGGAAGTGGCGCGTGACCCGCTCGTACCAGGCGAGCGACCAGGTGTTGTCCAGGATCGCGAGGCCGGGGCGGTCGGCGCGCGAGAGCTGCCGCTCCCGGAGCCTCATCTCCTCGGGGACGTAGTCCTCCGCGCGGAGCCACGGCAGGGGCAGGAGCTTGCGGTTCCAGACCGTCACCTCCAGCGGGATCTCGTCGCCCCACACCGCGCGGTCGCTCGCCAGGCGCCGCTCGTACTCCACGTTCCGCAGCCCGAACCGGGACCACAGACGCCGCAGGAGGGCGACCAGCACGACCAGGATCCCCACCAGCAGGACCGGCGGGGCTCCCGCGACCGCGCCGATCGCGGCGAGAAGGAGGCCGAGCCAGACCTGCCCGTCGACCATCCCCGGTCAGCCCTCCGGCGCCGGCCGCTCGATCGGCACCGGGACCGACCGCAGCACCTCCTCGACGATCCGGTCCACGGTCGCGCCGCGAAGCTGCCGGTCCACGTCGAGAAGAAGCCGGTGGCCGAGGACCGCCGGCGCCACCGCCTGCACGTCGTCGGGCAGCACGTACCCGCGACCGTCCAGCAGCGCGCGTGCCTGTGCCGCCCGGTAGAGGGCGACGCTCGCCCGCGGGCTCGCGCCCAGCTGCACGTCGGGATGCTGCCGGGTGGCCCGCGTCAGGGAGACCGCGTACCGCTCGACCTCGTCCGCCACGCGCACGCCGCGCGCGCTGGCCTGCAGCGCGGCGATCCCCGCCCGGTCCACGACCGGCTCCACGTGGTGGAGCGGCTCCGGGTCGTCGCGGTACCGCCGCGCGATCGTCCGCTCGGCGGCCTCGTCCGGGTAGCCGATCCGGATCCGGACGAGGAAGCGGTCGAGCTGCGCCTCGGGCAGCGCGAAGGTCCCCTCCAGCTCGATCGGGTTCTGCGTGGCAAGCAGCAGGAAGGGGCTGGGGAGCGCGCGGGTGGCGCCCTCGATCGAGACCTGGCGCTCCTGCATCGCCTCGAGCAGCGCCGACTGGGTGCGCGGCGTGGCCCGGTTGATCTCGTCGACCAGCAGGACGTTGGTGAAGACCGGCCCGGCCACGAAGCGCAGGCTGCCGCCCTCCAGGATGGAGGTGCCGGTGACGTCCGTGGGCAGCAGGTCCGGCGTGCCCTGCACGCGGGCGAACTGCAGCCCGAGGGCCCGCGCGAACGCGTGCGCGAGGAGCGTCTTGCCCACCCCCGGCACGTCCTCGATCAGCGCGTGGCCCTCGGCGAGGAGCGCCACGGCGAGCAGCTGGAGCGGCTCGTCGGCGTCGACGACCGCCCTCCCCACGGTCTCCCGCAGGCGGGCCCAGAACGTGCCGGCGGCCCGATCGCCGTCGGACGACGCGGCCTGCGGCGCACCGGCAGCGCGATCGCCGTCGGACGACGCGGCCTGCGGCGCACCGGCAGCGCGATCGCCGTCGGACGACGGAACCTGCGCGGCCCCGACGGCCGCGACCGTGTCGCCGCCC
>JAJYKX010000010.1 GCA_021788175.1 Chloroflexota bacterium | reverse complement strand
CCTCGCCCGCCAGGAAGTTGGACTGGCGATCGCCGGCGGCATCCAGCCCCTGGTCCACCAGCCGGACCCCGCCCACCCGGCCCGCCTCCACGAGGAGGCCCCGGGCCGCGAAGCCGTGGTAGAGCTCGACCCCCAGGCGATCGGCCCGGTCGGCCAGGAACGCGGAGAGCCGCGAAACCGACAGCGTGACGTCGCCGGCGTGGCGGAGGGATCCCGGCACCAGGCGAGGCGGCAGGGCCAGCGCCCCGCGGTCGGTCAGCAGGTACAGGTCGTCCTGCTCCACCGGGGTCACCTGGTCGGCAAAGCGGGTCCGGTCCGCGCGCCAGTCGGGCAGCAGCTCGTCCAGCGCGGCGGGCTCCACGATCGCACCGGAGAGGTTGTGGTACCCGGGTGCCGCGGCCTTGTCGAGCACCGCGACCGAGGCGTCCCGCCCGGCATCGGTCAGCCGCTGCCGCAGCCGGATCGCGGCGGACAGGCCGGCCGGGCCTGCGCCCACCACCAGCGCGTCAACGTCCGGCATGCGCATGTGCCTCCGTTGCCGCGGTCAGCGCGGGCACGATCCGTGCAAGATCGCCCACCATCCCGATGTCGGCGTAGCGGAAGATGCGGGCGCGGGGATCGCGGTTGATGGCCACGACGAGGTCCGCGTGCTGCATCCCCGAGACGTGCTGTACGGCCCCGGAGATGCCCACCGCGACGTACAGGCGGGGCGTGATGGTCTGGCCGGTCTGGCCCACCTGCCGTTCGCGACCCGCGCACCCGTCCTCCACCGCCATCCGCGATGCGCCAAGGTCGGCGCGCGCCCCGAGGCGGGCGCCCAGGGCGTGTGCGAGCGGCTCCAGCAGCGCCTGGAACTCCTCCCGTGAACGGAGCCCCCGCCCGCCGGACACGACGATCTCGGCGTCCCGGATCGAGGGGGCCACCGCCGTCGGCTCCACCGCCACGATCTCGATCCCGACCTCATCCGCGGCCGGGCTCACGGGGACCCGCACGACCTCGCCGATCCGCGCCGGGTCCGCGGACGGGATGGTGAACACGCCGGGGCGCACCGTGGCCATCTGGGTCGGCGAGGCACGGGTCATGATCGTCGCCATCACGTTGCCCCCCAGGGCCGGCCGGGTCTGCTGCAGGATCCCGACCAGCGACACGGCACCCTTCACGTAGTCGCCGACCTGGAGCCTCGTGCAGTCGGCGGTCAGCCCGCAGTCCGCCGCGTACGCCACGCGGGGCGCGAGCTCGCGACCCCAGGGCGTCGCGCCGAACAGGAGCGCCTGGGGGCGGAACGCCCGCACCGCGCCCGCGATCGACCGGGCATGGCTGCTCGCGATGGGGTCGGCCAGGAGCGGGTGCTGCAGGACGTAGACCCTGTCGGCCCCCCGCGCGATCAGGTCCTGCGGCACGCCGCCCGGCTCCGCATCGGCGATCACCGCGCCCACGCCCACCCCGAGCTGGTCCGCGAGCCGGCGCGCCTTGCCGACCAGGGCGAGCGACGCCCCGTGCACGCCTCCGGCATCCCGCTCGGCGTACACCCAGAGCTCGCCCCGGTAGGTGGGCGTGCGACCGGCCAGGTCGTAGGATCCGTCGGCGTCCGCGTCCGGGGCGGCTCGCGGTCCGGCCCGGTAGGCGGTCTCCAGCAGCGACAGCAGCTCCTCCGCGTCGTGCGCCATGACGCACCGGCGGGCCTGGTCCTCGGCGGGCGAGAAGAGCCGGTACACCTGGGTGCGCGATCCGCGCAGGCCGGTCCGCTCGGGTTCCGCCCCCACGGACGCGGCGCTCCACTCGTGGATGGGCGCGGTCCGGGCACGGCGGGCCAGGTGGAACGACCGGTACAGCGGGCGGGTGCAGGCGGTGAGGGTCACGAGCAGGGGCAGGCGCCGCGGCCGCACGGTCTCGGTCCCGGACGGGCCGATCCGTCGGAGCTCGAGATCAGCGCCGAAACCGGGGCTCGAGACGTAGGCGACCTGCTCGATCCCCAGCTCCTCGGCGATCTGCGGCGGGACCTGGGCGGTGTCACCGTCGACCGACTGCATCCCGGCGACGACCAGGTACTCCCTGCTCCCCGCCAGGAACTCGCGCTCGACGCGACGGATCGCGCAGGCGAGCGAGTACGCGGTCGCGATGGTGTCGGCGCCCGCGAACGCGCGGTCGGTGAGGAGGACCGCCTCGCCGGGGGCGCGCGCCAGGCAGTCGACCAGCACGTCACGCGCCTGGGGCGGCCCCATGGTGAGATAGACCGTGCGGGCGTCGGGGTCCGCCGCCGTCACCGTGCTGGCGAAGGTGAGCGCGTGCAGGTCCAGGGGGTTGAGGACGCTCTCCAGCATGCCCCGCCTGAGGGTGCCCTTCTCGGTGTCCCAGGCATCCTCCGGGACGTTCGACACGTCGGGGACCTGCTTGACCAGGACGATGCAGTGCACGGCTCACCCGGTTGGCGTCGGATCGCGCGGCATGTGCAGGGTGGTCCGCAGCATGGGCTGCCGACAGGGCCGAAAGTCCGCAGTCGCGCGCGACCTCCGCGTGCTCCGGAGTCGCCGCCGATCGCCTCGGGCCCTGTTCCGCACCGCCTCGCGCGGTCCCCGGCGCGCGGCGAGCGCCCGATGGGACGGCGCAGCTGCCCGAACGAGCAGGTCCGGCGTTCCATGAGGGCCCGTCGGCGGCGGCGATCGTCACGACCCGCGGCCTGCCGTTCGGCCGCGGACGAACTGCCGCGGTCGGCGCCCGCGGTCGCGGCGGTCGGCATCAGCCGTGCGGTGCATGCCTCCCGGCAACGTCGCCGATGATCGCCGCGAGCTCGCGCGGGCGGGACCACATGGGCCAGTGGCTCGTCGGCAGATCGATCCAGGTCACGTCGCGCAGCTCCCCCAGCCCGCGCAGCCAGGCCCAGTCGTGTTCCCTGGCGTAGGCACGGTACTGCTCCGCGGTGAACCCGGTGCAGATCATCGTGCTGGGGATGTCGCGACGGGCGTCGTTGGTCAGGGGGAGCGATTCACGAAGGACACCGCCCGGTTCCGGAACCGCCCGCCGTCGGAACGTCTCGAGCTGCTCCTCCGTGAGCCCGTCGAGGTTCTCCTCCGCCGCGAGTTCCTCCCAGTCGAGCGGCCGTTCGGCGTCCGTGAACCCCGGGTCGAGCGCGCCCTCGCCGGGCGCGGTGTCGACGTACACCATGGCCGCGATCCGCTCCGGGACGCGGTCGCTCGCGGCGTATCCCGAGAACCCCGCCGCGCTGTGCACCGCGAGCACCACCGGCGCATCGGCCGCCCGGATCGCCGCGCAGATCGCCTCCACGTGATCGGAGAGCGTGATCCTGGACCGGTCCGCGTCCGCCGATTCGAGCCCCGGGAGGGTCAGCGCGGTGACGTCGTGACCGCCGGCCCGCAGCACGGCGGCGACCTCGTCCCACGCCCACGCGCCCAGCCAGAACCCCGGAACCAGGATGACAGGTGCACTCGACATCGCCGGATCCCCCCTGCAGCCGCGCCCGCCGGCCCCGCTCGTGAGACTCACCGGGCGCGTGGCACGGACCCAGCATAGAGCGGAGGTGCGCGCCGGCCGGTCGAGGGGCGTCCGATGGCGGCGGAGGGTGTCGCCGGGGGCCGCGAGCGTGCAGTCGATCCCGGTCAGCGCTCCTCGGCTGGCCGGGGTCATCCAACGCGGCGATTGCCGAGCACGGCGCGGCGAGTGCCCAGCGCGGCTCGCCGGCCGACCCGCGCGCTACGACACCATCCCGGCGGCCCGCTGGTCGGGGCTGGCGGAAGCCCGCCGGTCGTGACGGGCCTGCTCCGCCGGCACCGGCCACTTCCATGCATGCCAGACGATCAGGAGCCCGGCGGCGATCAGCGTGACCGTGAAGAGGGGCCCGCCACTGATCTCCGGCTCCTTGCTCAGGTGCTCAGCGAGGTCAAGGGTCCACATCGCGGTGGCGAGGATGCCCAGGGCGGCATTCGCCCACCGGTTGACCGGATCCGCAAGGACCTGCGTGAAGAACGCCATTGCAAGGGGAAGGAGGCAGAAGAGCCCGACCATGGCGGCCAGCATCGTGGCGTCGATCTTCTCGCCCTCGAATTCTCCCGTGGCGATGTATTCACCAAGAACGCTCGGCGGCATGACCATCGCGAACACGGCTGCCAGCATGCCGATGCCGAGAAAGATCCAGAGCGTCGAAACTCTGAGCTTCCAGGCCAGCTGTTCCACGCTACCCCCCATGGGACGCCCTCAGGCGGGAGCCGTCGCCGGTCCCTCGGCGCAGTCACGGCGGCCGATGCCTGGACCGCGTGTCGCAGCCTCCCGCCGTGCAGGCAGCATGCGCGCCGCGGCTCACGCCTTCCAGTGAATTCGCGCGCCGACAGGTCAGGGGCATGTGGGCTGATCGGCACCGGCCGTCTCGCCCCAAGATGCCGATCCCGAGCGCACATCCGTCACGTCGCGGAACGCGAGCGCGGTGTCCCGCGCCGGCGGCCCGCTGCCCGCAAACCGTTCGGCGGGCGCCGACGTATCGCGGGACATGCGGTGCCGATCGGAGGCCACTCCGGTCCCCGGCAACGGCGATCGCAGGCAGACGGGGGGTCGTCATGCATCCCAGGCAACCAGCAGCGCGCCGGCCGCTCGGGAGGCCGATGCTGCGCTCGTTCGCGCTCGTGGCCGCGGCCGCGCTTCTCGTGGGGGCGTGCTCGGCCTCCGCCTATGGCAGCCCCGCCCCGGGAGGGGCCGCGACCTCCGCCGCGGCGGCGGCCTCGTCCGCCTCCGGCGGATACGGGAGCGTCTACGGTGGCACGTCGAGCGCCCCCGCCTCCGCCGCGCCTGTGGCCCCGGCATCAGCGGGAGCCGCACCCGAACTCAGGACCGCCACGAGCGCGTCCCTCGGCACCTACCTCACCGACGGCGCGGGGTGGACGCTGTACCTGTACAAGCCCGACCACGTGGGCAACCCTCCGATCAGCAACTGCACCGGCAGCTGCGCGGCCCTCTGGCCGCCCTACACGGTCGCGCCGGGAACGCATGTCGCGGCAGGTCCCGGGGTCGGCGGGACGATCACGACCTTCGCCCGCGCGGATGGATCGACGCAGGTCGCCTACAAGGGGATCCCCCTCTACCACTACGCCGGTGACACCGCTCCTGGGCAGACGAACGGCCAGGGCGTCGGTGGGATCTGGTTCGTCGTCAAGCCCTGAACGCCTCGCCGGCGATCCGGGCCCGACTCGACCGCCTCGTCATGTGAGGAAGACGCCGGGCACCTCCGATGCCTCCACGCGTCCGACGCTCCACCATCGGACGCCGGCAGCCGCGAACCCCTCCTCCACGGCAGCCAGGCGGTCGGGCGGGATCGCGGCCAGCAGCCCGCCGCTGGTCTGGGGATCGTGGGCCAGGGTGACAAGCGACGCCTCGACGCCGGGCGCGACCGTGAGCGCCGGGGCCACGAAGCGGCGGTTGTGACCGGCGCCGTCCGTCTCGACACCGGCTCCTGCAACCTCCAGGGCTCCCGGCAGTGCCGGGATCGCCGCGGCGTCGAAGACCAGCCGGGTCCCCGAGGCACGGGCCATCTCGAGCCCGTGACCCAGCAGGCCGAAGCCGGTCACGTCGGTGGCGCCGCGGATCTCCCGGGCAACCAGCACGTCGGCGGCGGCCCGGTTCAGCGCCCGCATCGAGGCGATGGCGGCACCTAGGTCGTCGGGCGAGGCCCGGCCCTGCCGGGCCCCCGAAACCAGCAGCCCCGTCCCCAGCGGCTTCGTGAGCAGGAGCACGTCGCCGGGCCTGGCGCCCCCCTTGTGCAGCAGGCGGTCCGGGTGCACCAGCCCGATCACGGCCAGGCCGAACTTGGGCTCGGGGTCCTGGATGGTGTGGCCGCCGGCGAGCGTCCCGCCCGCCTCGACGACGGTGGCCGCGGCACCGGCGACGATGGCCGACATGATGGCCGGGTCCAGCGTCTTCGGGAAGGCGGCCACCGAGAGCGCGAACAGCACGCGACCTCCCATGGCGAAGACGTCCGAACAGGCGTTCGCGGCCGCGATCGCCCCGTAGATCTCCGGGTCGTCCACGAGCGGGGGGAAGAAGTCCACGGTCCCGATCACCGCGAGGTCATCTGTGAGCCGGTAGACCGCCGCGTCGTCGGGCGGGTCCAGGCCGGCGATCAGGTCGGCCGGCGCAGGACCGGAACGTGCCCCGAGGCCCGCCAGCACGTCGGCCAGCACGTCGGCGCCGAGCTTCGCCGCACACCCGCCGCAATCGGTGAGGTCGGTGAGGCGCACGCCCAGCGGAGCCGGTGCGATCGGTGCCGCCGGGGCCGGCGCGGCCGGGGCCGGCGCCGGGCCGAGTGGCGCCGCGACAGGCGCCCCGCAGGCGTGGCAGTACCTGCGGCCCGCCTCGTTGTCCACCCCGCAGTTCGCACAGATCACCGCAACTCGCCTCCAGTTGACCGACAGTACACCAGTCCGGCGGTGATACCTGGGCGGGCACATCCCTGCCGGGGACCGGGCGTCACCGGTCGCCGCCCGGGAGCACGACCCTCACGCAGGGGCGGTGGAGGCAACCGTGACGGCCCGCTCGACCCGGGGGTGGGCAGCCAATACCTCCGCCAGGACGGCAGCCGGCTCCTCCGTCGCCGGCGTCACGTTCGTGATCAGCATCACGACCCGCGCCGGTTCCGGGATCCCCTTGAGGCCTCCCCTCGGGTGCAGCAGCACGGCGGCGACCCCCTGGACCGTGAGTCGATCAGCGGGATGTGCCCCGATCAGGGCCGCCACGCGCTCGGGCCGGTGCGCCACCGCTGCGATCGGCTGGCCGATCGCGGTGACGGAGACGACCACGACGACCGTGGTCGAGGTGCTCGGGATGACCGGCTCGTGCTCCGCCGGGGCCTTGATCGCCATCCCGGCTGCGCCGTCGGCCTCGACGATGACGTACCCGGCGCTGGTCCGGCTGAAGAGGAGATCGACGGCCTCGGGAGACGGCCCGACGATCTTGCCCGGCTGCCGGCCCGCCGCGACGAAGACGGGAAGGCCATGGCCGAGGGCCGCCTCGACCGCCGCCGGCTCGGCGGACCAGCAGATCGGCTCTGCGGGCTGGTTCGCTCCCACCCGCGTGGTGGTGGTGAGGATGACCCGCGCGCCGGCCGCGACGAGGTCGCGGCCGAGGGAGAAGAGGAGGGTCGACTTGCCTCCCGCCCCCACGATCGACACCAGCTCGCGGCCGCCGAGCCCGAGCCGTTGCGGCAGGGCGAGAGTCATCGACCCGAGCGGTGCATCCACACGAGGACGGCTTCGAGCGCACCCCCTCCCACGGCGAGTGCCTTGTCGGAGATGTGCTCGATCATGTCCGCGTCCGGCCGGGGATCGACGTCGGCGATCTTCAGCCCCATGGTCACCTCGCCGGGGGCGATCAGGCCGCGCACGATGCCGCCGATCTTCGTGGTGACCGGCATGTCGCCGATGCTTCCCAGCCGCTGGCCGGCCTCGACCATCTCGCCGAACCCGACCTGCCACGTGAGCTGCCCCGCGGCCCCCGCGTGGATGACACGCTCCGCCGCTGCGCCGCCGAGCTCACCCGGCACCCCCGTGTCGGGAGCGGCGGATCCATCCCAGATCACGCGGCCCAGGTGGTGTCCGCGCTTGGTCTCGACCACGGCGTCGCAGTGCACACCGGCGACGAAACCGGGGCCGAGTCCGACCACGAAAGGGGCCTGACCGATCCGGGTGTCGAGTGCCTTCTTGGCGATCCGCGCGTCGATGAGCACCGAGACGGGCACGGGGAACGCCGGCACCGCCTCGGAGATCAGCACCGGCACGACGCCGCGACGGGTCGCCTCGACCGCGTCCCCGGGGGACTCGACCAGGATCCCCTCGATGCCGTCGATCTCCACCCGGCCGTCCAGGACGGCCGAGGAGAACGCCACGGTCCGCCGGATCGTCAGCGGTCGCTCGAGCTCCAGGACGACGACCGGGAAGCCGGCGCGGCGAAGCCGCCAGATGACCCCGGACCCGAGGTCCCCGCCGCCTCGCACCACGACGAGGCATCCGGCGATGTCGGTCATCAACCGGTGCGGCCGGCCGACGCGATGACCTCGGCCATGATGGACACCGCGATCTCCTCGACGGTCTCCGCGCCGATCTCGATCCCGATGGGATGGTGGATCCGCTCCAGCTGCCCGACCGGCACACCGGACGCTTCCATGGCCTGCCTGGTGATCTCCCACCGGCGCCGGCTTCCCATCACGCCGATATACCCGGCCGGGGTCCCGAGCAGGAGCGGCACGATCTGCACGTCGAGCTCCTGGCTCCGGGTGACGACGACCACCGAGGTCTGCTCGGTGACCGGGTGCGCCGCGAGCGCGTCCGCGACCGTGCCGGCGAACCGGACATCGGCGAGAGGGATCGATTCCTCGGTCACCATCTCGGTCCGCTCGTCGACGACCACCGTGCGATAGCCCAGCCAGTGCGCGAGGTCCACCACGGCCCTGCCGACGTGGCCCGCTCCGATGACGAACACGGTCCGGGTCTTCCCGTACGGCTCGAGGAAGACGGTCATGGTGCCGCCGCACACGCCGAGATCGCCGCGTTCGGGCTGCTGCAGGGGGTAGCGGCGGAGTCCCGGCTCACCGCGGCGCAGCGCCTCGAGGGCGTCGAGCCGGATCGCGTCCTCGACCCTGCCGCCGCCGATGGTCCCGACCATCGACCCGTCGGCGCGCACCACCATCTTGGTGCCCACGTGCCGGGGCACGGAGCCTTCGGTCGCGACGACCGTGGCGAGCACCACGCCGTGCCCGCCGCTGACCGCATCCGAGAGCTCGGCGAGGACACGGTCGGCGCTGACGGCGCTCACGAGGCCCGGAGGGCCCGCCAGACGCGCTCCGGCGTGAACGGGATGCCGTTGATCCGGACGCCGGTCGCATCCGCGATGGCGTTGCGGACGGCCGGGGCGACCCCGTCCATGGGGATCTCGGCGATCGCCTTGGCGCCGAAGGGCCCGCTGTCCTCCAGGGTCTGCACCAGGATGGCCTCGAGCGCCGGCGTCTCGTCCGCTCGGTAGATCCTGTAGGGCCCGAACGCCGGGTTCACCATGCGCCCGGCCTCGTCGTAGACCATCTCCTCGCAGTGCGCGTAGCCGAGGGCCTGCACCATGCCGCCCTCCACCTGTCCGGAGGCGGTGACCGGGTTGATCGGCACGCCGCAGTCCACCGCCATCACGAGATGCCTGACGGTCACCTGGCCCGTCTCGGTGTCGACCTCGACCTCGGCGAACTGCGCGGCGTACGGTGGGGGCGAGTCCGGCGACACGTGCGACGCCGTCCCCATGATCTGGTGCTGGCCCTGCTGGTGCAGCGTCGAGAGCGCGATCTCCGCCAGGGACACCGACCGGCCATCGGCCGACCAGGCCGCCCGGTCGTGCAGATCGATCGAGGCGGCATCCACTCCCAGCAGGAGCGCCGCACGGTCCACGATCTGTCGGCGGACCTCCTCCGCCGCGCGCTTGACGGCGGTCCCCGAGATGTAGGTCGTGCTGGAGGCGTACGCGCCGGTGTCGAAGGGGGTCAGGTCGGTGTCCGACGAGTACACGATGATGTCGTGGACGCCCACGCCGACCACCTCGGCCGCGATCTGGGCCAGCACGGTGTCCGAGCCGGTACCAAGATCGGTGGCGCCCACCAGGAGGTTGAACGAGCCGTCGTCGTTGATCTTGAGGCTGGCGCCGCCCATGTCCAGGCCCGGGATGGCGGTGCCGTGCATCGCCATGGCGAACCCGAGTCCGCGCCGGACGTGGGGCCGATCGGCGGGCTGCCTCCAGTCCGGGTCGCCCCGGCGGTGCCAGCCGATCGAGCGCTGGCCCTGGAGCACCGCCTCCTCCAGGCCGCTCGAGGTGATGACGGGCGGCTCGCCGGCCTCGACGTCCCCCTCGCCGAGCTGCGGGGCCATGTCGAGGGGATCGCCCACCCGGGTCCAGTTGAGCCGCCTGAACTCGATCGGGTCCATGCCGATCGCCGCGGCGACGTCGTCCATGTGCGCCTCGAGCACGAAGAGCGCCTGGGGCGCGCCGTAGCCGCGGAAGGCGCCGGGCACGGGGATGTTCGTGTACACGACGTCGCAGTCGAAGTGCTTGGCCGGGCAGTTGTAGGAACTCAGTCCACGCATGCCGGTCACCATCTGCACCGTGAGCCCGTGCGTCCCGTAGGCGCCCGTGTTCGCGACGACACGCATCTCCTGCGCGGTGAGCTTCCCGTGTGCGTCGACGCCGGTCCTGAAGGTGACGGTCTGGGGATGCCGGCTCCGCGACGACATGAACTCCTCCTCACGGGTGAGCTCGAGCCGCACGGCACGGCCCGTCGCCATCGTGAGGTGTCCGACGATGTCCTCGATGAGCATCTCCTGCTTCGCGCCGAACCCGCCCCCGATGCGCGGCTTGATGATGCGGATCCGCTTCACCGGGAGGCCGAGGAGCGGCGCGAGCATGCGCCGGGCGTGGAACGGCACCTGCGTGGACGAGGTGATCTCCAGCCGGTCGTCGCTGTCCCACCGCGCGATGGCGATGTGGGGCTCCAGGGGCGTCTGCTGGACCTGGTGGACGCGGTACGTGCGCTCGATGACGCGATCCGCCGTCGCGAATCCCCGTTCGACGTCCCCGGTCCGGGCCTCGATGTGGTGGACGATGTTGCGGCTCGCGTCGTACGCGCCGTCCATGTCCGGTTCGTCGTGGATCACCGGCGCGCCGTCCCGGAGCGCCTCGTTCTCGTCGAAGACGGCGGGCAGCGGTTCGTAGGCCACCTTGATCAGGTCGATGGCCGCCCGGGCGATCTCCTCGGTGTCGGCCGCGACGGCCGCCACGCGATCCCCCACGTACCGCACCTTGTTGTCGAAGCTCACCTGGTCGTACGGACGCGGGTTCGGGTAGCTCTGGCCGCCGGATGCGTATCGAACCCGGGGCACGTTCCCGCAGTGGATGACGGCGTGGACGCCGGGAAGGGCCCTCGCCGCGGAATCGTCGATGGACAGGATCCGGGCGTGGGCGTGCGGGCTGTACAGCACCTTGGCGATCAGCGTCCCCGACAGGTCCCGGTCATCGGTGAACGCAGGGTTCCCCTTCGCCAGCTTCACCGCGTCGGTCTTCGTCTCGGCGTGGCCCACCACGCGCGTCGCCGGCACGTCGGGGCTGGGGACCACCCGCGGCGCGATCGGCGCGAGATCGTCGCGGTCGCGGTGTGCCCCGGTGGATCCCTCGAGCCGGTCCAGGTGCGCGACCTCGACCTTCGCGGGCTCCTCCCCGCGCAGCTTCGCAGCGGCCCGCAGGACGGCATGCACCGGTCGCAGGTACCCGGTCTCGCGGTCGAGGATCCCCGACAGCGCGTCCCTGACCTCGGCCTCCGTCGGATTCGGCGTCCTGTCGATGAGCGCCTTCGCCGCCAGGATCATGGCCGGCGTGGAGTAGCCGGACTGGATGGCGCCGGCCTCGATGAAGGCCTCCTGGATCGGGTGCAGCTGCCCCGGGACCGACAGGCCCTCGATCGTCTCGATCGAGTGCCCGTCCGCCTGGGCGGCCAGCATGACGTCCGCCGACACGAGCCTGCCGTCGACGAGCACCGCTGCGGCGCCCGTCTCGCCGGTGTCGGAGCCGTAGCGCACGCTGTAGAGGCCGGCCCGCCGCAGCACGGTGCGCAGGGATTCGTGCGGTTCGCAGGCGACCGTCCGGGGCGTCCCGTTGATGGTGAGGGTGAGTGTCATGCCGGTTCGCCCCCTCCCAGGCTGGCGAGGGCTCGTGCCGTGAGCACCGCGGCGAGATGGGCCCTGTAGGCGGACGATCCGCGGAAGTCGGCCGGTGGGGCGAGCTCTCCGAGCCGCTGCGGATCCACCAGGACGGGTCTCGATGCGACCCCGGACGCGGCGATCCGGACGGTGCCGTCGGCGTCCCGGCAGGCCACCACCATCACGATCGGGGCGTCCATGGGCGTGCGAGCGGTTCCGTGCGCGGCGGCCCGCCCGCCCATCGGAACGGTGACGCTGGTGATGATGGAACCCTGGAGCAGGTGGCGGTCGTCGAGGACGGCGTCGAGCGGATGCTCGGCGTTCGAGCCGACCCGCGCGAGCCCGACCCTGGCGCCGAACGCGAGCAGGCCGGTGAGCAGGGGGCTCTCCGGATCCGCCATCCCGATGGTGCCGCCCACGGTGGCGGCATTGCGGATGGTGCTGGGCGCCTCGAGCCGGGCGAGCTCGCGGAGCACCTCGGGGACATGGCCGGAGTCGACGATCGACTGGAGACGTGTGGTCGCCCCCAGCCGAAGCCGCCCGGCATCCGCCCGGATGCCGTCGAGATCGAGCGCCTGCAGATCGACAGCCACCACGGGAGCCCGACCGGGCTGCGCGTTGACCCCCGTGCCCCCGCCGAGCACGACCGCGTCGGCACGGGCCGCGAGCGCGAGAGCTTCGTCGAGCGTGCGCGGCCGGAAGTAGCTCGTGATCACGTCAGAATCTTCACCCTTCGAGCCGTCCCTGGTACCGGTCGGGCGGCCGCCGGGCGAAGGCTCCGGCGCCGACGGTGACGACGGGCGACCGTGGCGCCCATTCTACCCGGCGCGAGCGGCGGTCCCACGCACGCGCCGCCGGGTGCTCCCGGCCGGCACCGCCGCAGCGCGGGGCACCGCCCGGTCGGCTCGCGCCGATGCGGCGCTGTTCCCGAAGGGAGATACTCGGTACGTGCCGAGAACCGCCATGGGCCGCTTCCGCGTCACCCTCATCCTGCTGCTGACCGTCCTGGTCGTCCAGTTCGTGGCCGGGATGATCGTGAACCTCTACGTCGCCTTTCCCGGCTCGCTCCCGGCGGGTTCGGCGTGGGCCTGGTCCTTCGCCCACACCGGCGTCGTCCCGCTGCACGTGGCGCTCGGCACGGTGATCCTGGTCCTCTCGCTCGCCGCCATCGAGTTCGCGCTCTGGGCGGAGCACCGGGCCGGCGCGCTCAGCGTCGGGGTGGGGTTCGTCTGCGTGGCGGTGGCGTACCTGGGCGGGATGTGGTTCCTGACCTACGGGCAGAGCGACCTGAGCTCGCTGGTGATGGCGCTCGGGTTCATCGCCGCGTGCGTCTCGTACACGATCGGTCTCCTGGTGACGCGACCCGACAGCCGCTGAGCGGGGGCAGGCGTTCCCGCCGACGCCCCACCGTCGCCGCCGGCGGGCAGCCGCCCCGCTCCGTCATCGCCGCCCGGAGAGCCTCGGCACGATGAAGGGTGTGGTCCGCCTGTACGCGAGGTATGCCTCCCCGAATCGCTCGGCCAGCTCCTGCTCCTCGAGGCGCTTGAGGTAGACCAGCAGGGTGGCGGCAAGGGCGAGGACGAAGGCCAGGCCCGCGGCGGTCCGCGCCGCGACGGCGATGCCGAGGTAGGCCAGGATCGCGCCGAGGGTCATCGGGTTGCGGCAGTAGCGGAAGGGACCCTCCGTGACGAGCTCCCGGGTGGGCATCACCGGCAGCGGCGTTCCCCGTCCCCGGTCCAGCTGGGTGTCGACCGACCAGAAGCCGAGAGCGAACCCTGCGACCGCCAGTACCCCGCCGAAGGCACGACTCGCGCCGGCGACGCCGAGGGGCGGCAGACCGAACCGCCGGTCGAGGCGCGGGCCGATCCCCGCCACGACGAACGGGAGCATCCCCAGGAACACGGGGGCCAGCAGGAGCATGACGGCGACCTGCGCCCGCTCGCTCCGCTCCGTCCGGGACCATCGCTCGTAGCGCGAGATCACGCTCCTGACCTCCGGGGGAAGCATGGCGCACGGTCCGCGCAATCGCGAGAGGCATGTGTCGTGAACCGGCGACCCAGGCTGAGGCGCCTGGATTCACCACGCCGGGACCGGGCGAGGGCCGCTGCGCGGCGGTCGGTGGTCGCCTGCGGTACCATCGCGCCCGTCGGCCGCCCGGCGTCCCCCGGGATCGGCTGCCAGTTCCGCACCATTCCCCGGGCGTCGACGTGCCCGCGGCCGGCGAGCGCCGGCGCACGCAGCCGGGTGGCCCGGGGGCCGTCGTCCGTCCGCACGAGGCAGCAGGCCGCATGTCCTTCGGGCTCCTCTTCCTGGTGTCGATCGTCGCCGGGTTCATCGGCGCGATGTCCGGCATGGGCGGCGGCGTGGTGCTGATCCCGGCCATGACGCTGCTCGGGATGAACATCAAGCAGGCCATCGCCATCAGCATCGTGTCGGTCATCGCCACCTCCAGCGGGTCCGCCTCGGCCTACGTGCGCGACCGGATCACGAACCTGAAGGTGGGCATGTTCCTGGAGATGTTCACCATCCTGGGGGCGCTCGTCGGGGCCACGATCACGCTCTCCACGGGCAACGCCATCCTCTTCATCCTCTTCGGGGTCGTGCTGCTCTTCTCGTGGGTCGCGCTCTTCGTGCAGCGCCACGAGGTGTGGCGTGCCCACCCCTGGCAGGATCGTTTCACGCGGTGGCTCCAGCTCGAGGGGAGCTACTACGACCAGCCCACCGCCCAGACCATCCAGTACCACGCGGTCCGCGCCTACTTCGGCGGCCCGCTGATGTTCGGGGCGGGCCTGATCGCCGGGATGCTGGGGATCGGCGCGGGCGCGCTCAAGGTGCTGATCCACGACCTCGTGATGGGGCTCCCCCCGAAGGTCTCGACCACGACCAGCAACCTGATCATCGGGGTGACCGCGCTGGCCGGGACGAGCGTCTACCTGGCCGCGGGCGTCATCGATCCGGGGCTGGTGGCCCCGGTGATGCTGGGGATCCTCCTCGGGGCCTTCGTGGGCACGCGGGTGCTGGTCCGGATGCGCAACGAGGCCGTGCGACGGTTCTTCCTCGTGGTCCTGCTCGTGCTCGGCGTCGAGATGGTGGTGCGCGGGCTGGGAGGCATCCTGTGAGCGGCGCGAGCCGGGAGCAGGAGCGCGCCAGCGCGCTCGAGGGCCGCATGGACGTGCTGGTGAGCTACGTCCTGCTGGGCGGCGTCCTCACCGCCGTCCTCTTCGTGGTCGTCGGCCTGGCCTGGCACTGGCTGAACACCGGCCAGCTCGGGGTGGACTACCGGATCTCGGGGATGAACCTCTTCGAGTTCGTGGTCGACGATCTCCGGCAGGTGGGGAGCGCGCAGCTGCGGCCGCGACTCCTGGTGAGCATCGGCATCGCCGCGCTGATGCTGACGCCCTACCTGCGGGTCTTCGCCTCGCTTCTCTTCTTCGCCTTCGCGGAGCACAACTGGAAGTACGTCGCCTTCACGGGGTTCGTGCTCTCGGTCCTCACCTACAGCCTCTTCCTGCGCTGACCCCGGCGGCCCGTCGCCAAGGTGCGGCGAACCCGTCCGAACTCGATGTCTGCGGTCCCGGATGCCGCGCTGCCAGGCGAGCCGAAACGATCAAGCTCACATGGGCGTGGTATGTTCGTCGCCATGACCGAGCCACGTCGCGACATCGCCGGGGGCGAGCGCCTGCGCATCGGCCCCTCCGCCGAGCGCCTCGGGCGCTCTCCCCGCATGGTGCGCTACCTCGAAGAGCACGGGGTGCTCCGACCCGAGCGGGGCCCCGGGCCGGGCGGGCATCGCCACTTCCCGCCCCCCGAGCTGGCCCTGGGCGCGGCTGCATCCCAGGCGCTCGACGCGGGTTACGCCAGTGCAGTGCTGCGGGCGCTGCGCGAGATGGCCGACCGACGCGTTGCCGCCGCCCTCGCGGATCCGGATCCGCTGGCCTGGTTCGAGCTGCTGGCCATCAGCCGGGCCGTGGAGGCGCAGGTCCGGGCACAGCTGCCGCCCCCGCCGCCCCCGCACCACGGTCCCCCGCCACCCCCGCCGCCCCATCTTCGTGGCGAGCGTTCCGCCGCTCCCTCTTCGGCGCCACCGCACGGCCACGAGCCGGCGGCTGCCCCGCCGTCGGCGCCGATGGACGAGGTCGCCGACGATCAGGGCGAGCCCGTGCCACAGCAATGGGACCGGTAGGCGTGTCCTGAGGGACTGCCAGGTCTCCGCTGCCCGGTCCGGACCACCCGCCCCGATGGCAACGCGCCAGATACCATTGCTGCGTCATATGCGACGCGCCATGCCTTGTGATATCTGACGTATATATGGTAAGTTCATGCCATCGGAGTCGATCGTCCGGGATCCAGAGCCCGGCCGACGGCTGCGATGGAAAGGAGTTCCGCGATGACCTGGGTGCCCTCCACCGCTGCCCCGGTGCTCCTCTCGCGCGAGATCGGCGACGAGAGCCCCCGATAGCCCCCTGGCGCTCCTCGGCGCCGTGGACCTCGGAGGCCGGGATCGAGCGGTCCCTGCCTCCCCTCCGCCCGGGGGGACCACCGCCACGCGCGATGCACCGGCCACCACCGTCGCTGCGCGGGAGCACCGGAGCCACCTCGCCGCCGCCGCGGCCGTGGGGCTCGCGCTCCTCGCCACCCCGGTCGTCGCCGCTCCCCTGGGACGGTTGCGCGACCCGTTCGTGCTGGTGCTCGTGCTGCCGCCCCTGGCCGCTGCGCTGGATGCGCTGGGCTGGAGCCGGGTCGCCGCCGACGGCCTCCGCAGGATCCGCTCGCCGCTCGCCCGCGCCCTGGGCGCCTATCTCGTGTGGCTCGCCACGAGCGCGCTCCTCACCCTCGACGTCGCCGCCGTGGCGGCGGCGTCGGTGGGTCTGGCGGTCGGCGGCCGGCGGAGCGCAGAGCGGGATGTCCAGCTCGGCGCGGCCATCGTCGGCTCGAACGTCGGCTCGCTGCTCTTCCCCTTCAGCAACCTCACCAACCTCGTGCTCCTGGTGGGTGCCGGGATCTCGTTCCGGGCCTACGTCGAAGCGGCGTTCTGGCCCCAGCTGGCGACGGCGCTGGGCGCCGGCGCGGTCCTGCTCTGGCGGAGCCGCCGGCGCCTCGCGGCCGAGGTGCCGATCCCCGACGCGGCCGCGGCGGGCAGTGTCGACGCCGCGGATCCAGGATCCGGGGCGCTGAGCCGCACGGCATGGCTCGCCGGTGGGATCGTGTTCGTCGGTGCGGTGGTCGCGGTCCTGGCGGGTTTCCGGGGCGGCGACCTCGCGGCCGTCTTCGCCCTCACCGCCGCGCTCGTGTCGGCCCTCGCGGCAGGAAGCGGCGAGAGCACCCCGCGCGCCCTGGGGCACAGCATCCCGGTGGCCGGCGTGGCGGTCATCCTCGGCGCGGCCCTGCTGGGCGGGCCGATGGCGACGCTCGCGGCGCACCTGCCCGTACCGGCGCGGGCGGCCCCCGGCCTCCCCGCGCTGGTCGGGGTGGCCCTCGTCGGTGGCTTGCTCGCCGCGCTCGCCAACAACCTCCCGGCGGCGGCGTTCGGCGCGGTCTGGCTGGCGGGCGCGCGGCCGGATCTCGTGGTGGCGTACCTGGTGGGCACGAACGTGCTCGCCCTGCTCACCCCGCACGGGTCGCTCGCCACCCTGCTCTGCCGGGCGGTGGCGGCGCGCGGCGGGCACGACCTGCCCCACGGACCTTACCTGCGGGCCGCCTGGCGCTTCGCGCTGGTCGGCGGTGCTGCCGCGCTCGCCGCCCTCGTGCTGCTCGGCTGAGGTTGAGGCGGGCGAGACGGCTCAAACCGCTGCTGCTCGGGCGGGACGCCCGGGCTCTCCGGGAGCGGGGCCGACAACCCCGCCGAGGCGGTGGTGCTCAGCTGCCCCAGCCGATGTCGGACACCACCTCGCCCACCAAGCGGTCCTGCCCCGTGGCGCGGGGTGCGACCCAGGTGTTGAACGCGCCCGGTCCGACGACCGCGGCGCCGGCGGCCGCGGCCTCCGGCGACGCCCAGCGGCCGACCACCACGATCTCCTGCGGGCCGGTCTTGACCAGCGTCTGGCCGACGAAGCCCTCGAGGCCCGCGAAGATCGCCGGCAGCTCGCGCTCGATGTCGGCCACCACCTCCTCGACGGGGACGGACAGCGTGATCCGGTTGACGACGACGATGTGCATGCGGTCGATCCCCCCCTCGGCACCGCCAGGTCGGCGGCGAACCCGCGAAGGATGCCAGAGATCCGCGACACGTGGCGCAGCGCGCCGGCGCGGCTCCCGACACGGCGCCCGCGCCGTTCGTCGTGCCCACCTCGGCGCATCGCGGGCCGCGCCGCACGAGTGACGGAATCCCTTGACGATCGTGATACGGTCCATCGACTCGGCCACTGTCTCCCGCCCCATCCGGCAGGCCGAGCGGGTCCGAACAGGCCCGGGCGGGGGAAGCAGGGGGGATACACGTGGCCGTCATCATGGTCGAGGAACTCGCGGGCGCGGGCCCGGAGGCTGCCGAGCTCATCCGTCGGCTCGGCCTGCTCGAGAAGCTCAGAACGGCGCCGGGGTTCCTGGGGCACTGGAGCGGCACCACGAGCACCGGCTACCGCGTAGTCGAGGTCTGGGACTCCGCGGAAGCCCATCAGGCCTGGTACGACGGCAGCGTGAAGCCGAACCTGCCCCCCGGCATGGAACCCGCGCCGCCCACCTACGTCGATGTGATCCTGGAGGCTCGGCCCAGCTGACGGGCAGCGTCCGGCGTGGCTCGCGCCCGACCCGTGACGCGGGCCGCCCTACGGTCTCGGACGGGCGGGCGGCCGGTGCTCGGCGACGTGCTCCTGCCAGGGCGACCGTCCCTCGGGTCCCGGTTCTGAGCTGCCCTGCCAGCCGCACTCACAGGTGACCGTCCGGGCGCGGTGACTGGACTCGGCGATGACGTGCCGCTCGCCCGCCTGCGCCGGGCGGGGCGGCACGTTGCGCGGAAGGTTCATCTGCGGGCGCGGGCGGCGAAGCACTCGTTGCAGTACACGGGCTTGCCCGACGTCGGCTTGAAGGGAACCTGCGTCGGCTTGCCGCAGTTCGAGCAGGTCGCGTCGTGCATCTCGCGCGGGGCGCGGCCGTAGCCCGAGCCACGGTCGCCGTAACCTGCGCCGCCGCCGTAGCCACCACCCGACCCGCTGTCGCGCTGCGCCTTGCGCGCCGCACGACACGATGGGCAGCGGCGCGGCTCCGAGAAGCCGCGCTCGGCGTAGAAGGCCTGGTCGCCCTCACTGAAGGTGAACGACTGACCGCAGTCCGCGCAGGTCAGCGTCTTGTCGGCATACACGGGATGGCACTCCTTGTCTGCCGGCGTCGCGACGTTCTCGCGACGATGGGCAGAGAAGTGTCGAGGTGCCGGAGGTGTGAGCGTACCACGTGGCGCCCGGAGCCATCGACCCACGTGGCGCACGGAGCCATCGACACCGCGCCCGCCAGCCCGGGCGTGGACGCCGCACCCCGGTCGCGGTCTCCGCGTTCGCCGTGTCCGCCCTGTCGCCGCTCGGGAACCTCTCCCGCGCCACGCTCGCCGCCCTGGCCGGGATGTTCGCCGTGTCCGCCGTGCGGGCCCCTCGTCCACGGCTTCGCCTATCCGGCGTCAGAGGGTCTCAAGCCACTCGTCGATGGTCGACCGGAACAGGTCCGGCGCCTCGTACTGCGGCAGGTGGCCCTGGCCGGGCAGGACCGCGAGCCGGGCGGTGGGGATGGCCGCGGCGAGCGGGCGACCCCAGGTCGGCCCGCACATCCAGTCGTGCTCGCCGACGATCACGAGGGTGGGGCACGAGATCGCGCCAAGGAGCGGCCGGTAGTCCGCGTCCAACCAACCGCCCCGCCGGAACCACAGATCGTTGACGTCCTCGTTGATGCGCATCTCGCGACGCAGCCGGGCGATGTGCTCGCGGGCGAGGTCCGAGTCGGGCTCGGCGAAGTAGAAGGGCAGCTCGGCGCGGAAGGTCGCGACGTCCTGCGGCTCGGTCGGGTGCTCACGTCCGACCGCGATGCGGTACGCCGCGTACGCCCCGTCGAACCATGGGCGGTCGCGGAGCCGGTCCAGCGCGCGCTGCTGCTCGGCGTCGGCGGCCGCCGGGTCCACCGACCCGTTGCCGGCGAGCCCGGCCACCACGATGAGCCGGCGCACCGCCTCGGGGTGCATGGCCGCCCAGGCGGGCCCGACGAGGCCGCCCCAGGAGTGGCCCATGAGCGTCACCGGCCCGAGGCCGAGGGCCCGGCGGACCGCCTCCCAGAACGCGACATGCCCCTCCAGGTCGTAGTCCGAGCGGCGGCGCGGGGGCGACGTCCGTCCACAGCCGGGCGCATTGACCAGGTGGCAACGGAAGCGGTCGAGGACCGGCACCACGTCGGCGCGCGCGAGGTGGGCAGGGAGCCCCGGTCCGCCCTCGATCCAGACCAGCGGCTCGCCCTCCCCGAGCGCCTCCCACTCCACGACCTGCCCGTCGGGCAGCGCGGTCAGGTGCGCCAGTTCGATGCTCGGCAGGTCGGTCGCGTCAGGGAACGGGTACGTCAGCTGCGTGGTGCGCATCTCGTCCCCCACCTCCCCTGGCGGCGAGGCCCGCAAGGTCGTTGGCCCGTGGAGCGGGGCGGCGGCACCCGGCCGCGACCCGGGGCGTCCGGCGGTTCGACAGCCGCGTCACCACTCCTCCCGCGTTGCACGATGCAGTGTCGCGGGCCAGCGTTCCCCGAGCGTTCCGCGGCGCTCGACGGTGGGGTGAAACCCTCCGGGCCCGGCGGAATGGGAGCACCGCCCGGCGGCTGCAGGAGTATGGAGACGCGCAGTGGGTGCGACGACTGCGGCGGCACCGGCATTGCGATGCCGCCGCAGCTGGTTTGATACCCGGTCAGCGGCGACGGGTCAGACCGACCCTCGGATTGCCTGGAGCGCGAGCCGGACGGCCGTTGCCTCGGCGGCGAGGGCCTCGACGCGTTCCGAAGGCGCGTCCACGGTGCCCGCCCGGGCGTCGCCTTCGAGCGCCCGGCTCAGCTCGCTCAGCCGCGTCGCGCCCACGTTCGCGGCGCTCGACTTCAGGGAGTGCGCCGGACGGACGAGCGCCTCCACGGAGCCGGCTCCGACCGCGGCGCGAAGGGCGGCGAGCTGGTCGTCCGCATCCCGCAGGAACGTCTCGAGCAACTCGTCGAGGAACGCCTCGTCGCCGCCGGTGATCTCCAGGAGGTAGCGCAGGGCGCCGTGGTCGAGGGTCCCGCCGTCGGTCACGGACGTGCCCCGACCGATCCGGCGGGATCGGGCGACGCGGAATCGCCCGCCGCGGGCAGCCCCGTGACGGCGTAGACCGCGACCGGCCGGCTGAAGCCCTTCAGCGACAGCTCGCCGACCGGCTCCGCCAGCACGGAGCCCTCCCCTTCGGCCAGGGTCCGCTGCGCGACGAGGATCTGCCCGGCCGCGGCCTCCCCGCTCAGGCGCGAGGCCATGATGATCGCGTTGCCGATCGCGCCGTAGTCGTAGCGCCCCTCGAAGCCGATCCGTCCGAGCGTCGCGTATCCGGTCGCGATGCCGATGCCGATCTCGAGGACGTGGCCCCGCTTGCGCCAGTCCGCGACCATCTCGCCGAAGCGCTCCCGCATGGCGACGGCCATGCGCATCGCCCGGGCGGCGTGGTCGGGCTGGAGGAGCGGGTCGTTGAAGAAGGTCATGAAGCCGTCGCCGGCGAAGTGCTCGAGCGTGCCCTGGTGCTCCATGATGAGCTCGCCCATCGCCCGGTGGTAGGCGCGAAGGAAGCCGAGCACCTCCTCCGGCTCCGCGGTCTCGGAGAAGACGGTGAAGTTCCGCAGGTCGCAGAACATCGCCGTGATCTCGCGGCGGTGGCCGGCCAGGAGCTGCTCGCCATCGGGGCTCGAGATGAGGGCGGCCACCTGGGGCGAGAGGAACCCGGCCAGCTGGCGACGCTGGCGCTCGATCGTGGACAGGAGTCGCGCGTTGCCGATCCCGATCGCGGCCTGGTCGGCGAACGCCGTCGCCAGCCGCACCGCGCCGTCCTCGAACGGGCGCACCTCCGTGCGCGTGAGGGCGAGCACGCCGGCCACGTCGCGATCCTGCAGGATCGGCAGGCCGAGCAGGCTGCGCACGCCCGCCAGCCCGGCCCCCGCCTGCACGTAGTCGGGATCGGCGCGGACGTCGTCGATCCGGGCGACCTCGCCGGTCAGGGCGACCCGCCCGACGATCGAGTCGCGCGCGGGGCGGATCGGGTGCGCGCGCTCGTACTCGTCGAGCTCGGGATCGCCGCCCGCCGAGGCGACGACCTTGAACAGCCCATCCTCGGCGACGTAGGCGACCCCGTAGTCGGAGTGCGTGAGGCGCCGGGCCGCCGAGACGACCGCGTCCATCACGACCTGGAGGTCGAACGCCGAGCGGGTCATGATCCGGAGGACCTCGTCGACGGACCGCTGTTGCTCGGTCATCTCGCGCTCGAGATCGCGCAGGTGCTTCTCGGCGAGTGAGGCCTCGACGCGCGCGCGGAGGATCGACGGGTCGACGGTCTTGGGCAGGTAGTCGGTGGCGCCCATCTGGATGCAGCGGACCACGCTGTCGAGCTCGTCGACCCCCGAGATGACGATCACCGGCAGCTCGCGCAGGCGCTCGTCCGCCTTCATCGCGGCGAGCGTCCCGTAGCCGTCGAGGCCGGGCATGACGATGTCGAGCAGCACGAGGTCGACGCGCGGCGCGTCGGGGTCGCGCAGCACCGCCAGCGCCGCTGCACCGTCGTCGGCCTCGAGCGCCTCGTGACCGATGGAGGCGAGCAGCCGGACGAGGAGCCGCCGGTTGAAGGCGGTGTCGTCGACCACGAGGATGCGGCCGGGGTCGCTCATGCCTGCGCCTCCGGGGTGGCGAGGTCCCGTGGGATCACGGCGCCGAGGGCGGCGACGAGCGCCTCCGGCCGGACCGGCTTCGAGATGTAGTCGTCCATGCCGGCCGCCAGGCACGTCTCACGGTCGCCCTCCATCGCGTTCGCCGTCATCGCCACGATCCGCGGGCCCGCGTCGCCCGGCCAGCGGCGGCGGATCCGTCGCGTCGCCTCGAGTCCGTCCACCTCGGGCATCTGGACGTCCATCAGCACCACGTCGTACGTGCTCCCCTCGAGCGCCGCGACGGCCTGCGCGCCGTTGGACGCCACGTCGGCCCGGTAGCCCATCCGCTCCAGGAGCCGGATGGCGAGCTTCTGGTTCACCGGGTTGTCCTCGGCCAGCAGGATGCGCAGGGGATGACGCGCGCCCAGGTCCCCGTCGAGCGGCGACGCCGCGGGCGGGCGGAGCGGCACGGACGGCGCCTGGCCGACGAGGGCGGTGACGAGCGCGTCGTGGAGCGCGGACGGCTTGACGGGCTTCACGAGGAAGGCTGCGACCGCGTCGTTGTCGCGCTCGTGGACGCCCAGCGACGAAAGCACGAGCACGGGGGTCGTCGCGCCCGCCGCCGAGGCCCGGATCGCCGCGGCCAGCGCGATCCCGTCCAGCTCGGGCATGTGCAGGTCGACGAGGGCCGCGTCGAAACGGCGTCCCGCGACGACCCACGACAGCGCCTCGCGCGGCGATCCGGTCGAGGCCGTCGTCATCCCCCACCGCCCGAGGAGCGCCTCGAGGATCCGTCGGTTGGTCGCGTTGTCGTCCACGACGAGGACGCTGCGCCCGGCCACGTCGAGCGATGCGATCGACGGAAGGGCTGCGACGGCGCCGACCGCGGCCGGCGCCCGGAAGGTCAGGGTGAAGGTGCTGCCGCGGCCCGCGATCCCGTCGCTGGCGACAACGAGCGAGCCGCCCATCGCCTCGGCCAGCCGCCGGCTGATCGCCAGCCCGAGGCCGGTCCCGCCGTAGCGCCGCGAGATCGACGCGTCGGCCTGGCTGAAGGACTGGAAGAGGCGACCCATCCGGTCGGCCGGGATGCCGATCCCCGTGTCCCGCACGGCGATCGTGAACGACCAGCCCTCGCCGGGGGCGCCGGCGTCCGGGGGCCGACCGGAGAGCGCGAGCTCGACCTCGCCGTGCTCCGTGAACTTGACGGCGTTGGACAGCAGGTTGAGCACGACCTGGCGGAGCCGTCCCGCGTCACCGACGACGGTCCTCGGCAGCCCGTCCTCGACGGCGTAGAGGAGCTCGAGGCCCTTGGCGGCCGCGGTCGGGGCCAGCACGTCCAGGGCGCCCTCGACGCAGGCGGCGAGCCCGAACGGCCGCCGCTCGAGCTCGACCTTCCCGGCCTCGATCTTCGAGAAGTCGAGGATGTCGTTGATGATCGTCAGCAGCGCATCGCCCGAGGTCCGGATGGTCTCGGCGTAGTCGCGCTGCTCGTCGTTCAGCGGCGTGTCCAGCAGCAGGCCGCTCATCCCGATGATCGCGTTCATCGGGGTGCGGATCTCGTGGCTCATCGAGGCGAGGAACGTGCTCTTCGCGCGGTCGGCGGCCTCCGCCGCCTCGCGCGCCTCCCGGGCCTCGCGGAACAGGCGCGCGTTGTCGATCGCGATCGCCGCCTGCTGCGAGAGCCCGACGAGGAGGTCGAGGTCGGCCGTCCCGAACGGCGTCCCCGGCACGTCGCGCCAGACGGCCAGCGCCCCGATGACCCGCTCGTGGGCGACGAGCGAGGCGACCATCAGCCGGGCCTCGTCGTCGGGATCCGTGCCGGGGATGGTGACCGTCCGCGGGTCGATCGTGACGTCGTTCACGATCTCCGCCGTCCCGCGCGCCAGGACGTCGCCGATGATCCCCTCGCCGCTCACGATCGTGTCCGCGAGGATCTCGTCGGCGATGTCCCCGAGGGCGCTGATCGCCCTGAAGGTCGTGCCGTCCGCGTCGGCGAGGTAGAGGGCGCACGACGCGACGTCGAGGAGCGCCTCCGTCTGTTCCGTCACCCGCCGGAGGATGGCGGTCACCTCGAGCGTGCCGCCGATGTCGCGCCCGAGCTCCTCGAGGGCCGCCATCTCGCGCGCCCGGCGGTGGGCCTCCTCGTACAGCCGGGCGTTCTGGACGGCGGCCCCCACGTTGGCGGCGATCGTCCCGAGCAGCCGCGCGTCGGCCTCGCTGAAGCGGCCCTCGGTCGTGGTGCTCTGGACGCTGATCGCGCCGATCGCCCGCTCCCCGGCCAGGATCGGGACGCCGAGGTAGGACCGGGACCGGGTGCCCACGCCGCGCTCGCCCAGCGCGTCCCAGTCGGCGTCACGGTTGAGCAGCAGGTGTCCCATGGACGCGACGATCCGCGATGTCAGGCCGGTCCCGAACGGGATCGGCCGCTGCGGCTCGGTGACTCCCTCCTCGAAGTAGTAGGGGAACTCGATCAGGTCGGCGACCGGGTCGTGCAGGGCGACGTAGACGATGTCCGCCTGGAACAGCTCGCGCATCCGCTCGCCGACGAGCGCCATCAGCGGGTCGAGGTCGAGCTGGGACGCCACCGCCTGTCCGACGCTGTTGACGATGCCGAGCTCGGCCACGCGCCGCGTCGTCTCGGCGAACAGCCGGGCGTTCTCCAGCGCCACGCCCATGCTGGACGCCAGCGTGGAGAGCAGGCGTTCGTCCGCCGCGGTGAAGGCGTGCGGCCGGAGGCTCTCGAGGTTGATGACGCCGATGACCCGGTCACCGGTGGAGATCGGGACGCCGAGCCACGACATCGGCATCGAGCCGCCGAGGTAGATCGCGCCGTGGGCGGCCATCTCATCCGCGTCGCCGAGGCGGAGCGGGGCGCGGGTCCGGACGACCGTCGAGACGAGACCCGCGCCGAGGAGCAGCGGCGGCGTGTGGATCCGTTCGCCCTCGTCGACCTCGTACGCGAACTGCATCTCCTCACCGCTCGCGTCGAGGAGGCCGATCGAGATGCTGCGGACGTCGAAGACGGCCCGGATCCGTTCGCCGACGAGCTCGGTGATCGCCTCGAATTCGAGCTGCCTGGCGATCGCGGTGCCGATCTCGTTGACGACCGCGAGCTCGGCGTTGCGCTGGCGGGTCTCCTCGAGCGCGCGGACGCGGGTGAGCGCCTGGGCGACGTGCTGGCCGACGTACGCGAGCAGATCGAGGTCGGACGCGTCGTAGCGCTCGCTGGCCCGGTACGTCTGCACGACGAGCAGGCCGATCGTCCTGCCGTCGGCGGCGAGCGGGACGCCGAGCCAGTCGCCCTCGGCGGTCGGGCCGAGCTGCTCGACCTCGCCCCGGCGCACGAGGTCCCAGTAGTCCTCGGGCTCGAGGAGCAGCGGCCGCCCGAGCCGCAGCGCATACGCGGTCACGCCGCGCGCCTGTCCCTCGCCGAACGGCTCCCAGGCGGTCGGGTCGGGGACGTCGGTGTCGACGGCGTCGACGTAGTACGGGTAGTTCATGAGGCCGCGATCGGCGTCGTAGAGGGCGATGTAGAAGTTCTCGGCGTGCATCAGCGAGCCGACGATCTCGTGGACCGCGGCGTAGAACGCGGGAAGATCGCGGGCCGCGCTGGCGGCATCGGCGATGCGGTAGAGGGCGTGCTGGACCCGCTCGGCGCGCTCGCGCTCTGCCTCGAGCTCCTCAAGCTCGGCGATGCGAGCCCGGGCGGCCGCCAGTTCGGCCGCCAGGCGGGCCGTGTCCTCGGTGGGCACCGCGGGGGTCCGGGCGCGGGACGGGCTCACGAGAACGCGGGCGGCAGCACGAGCGGAGCGGACGGGACGCGGGGACGCATGGCCACAGATCCTACCTCAGCCGCCCTCGAGGTTCCGCTCGCGAGGAGCGCGTGCGACAGCGATGACGACGAGCGCCGGCGGCGCGGGGACGGGCTCGACCTGGGTGTTGCCGGCCAGCGCGACGCAGACAACCGTGCGCAGGCTGCTCGCGCTCAACGCGTCGCCCAGCACGACCGCGACGGATCCTGGCGCCGCCCTCGCCCGCAGCGTCTCCCTATACTCGGGCCTGATGGCTGCGGACGCTCGGCGATGACCCTGCGCCTGCGGGGGCTCCTGCTCACGGTGGCGGAGACCCTCGTCCTCACGCTCTTCCTCTTCGTGGGGATCCAGACCGTGGTGGCCCAGCCGCGGCAGGTGCAGCAGGTGAGCATGGAGAACACCCTGCTGCCCAACCAGTACGTGCTGGTGGACAAGCTCACGCCGCGCTTCGAGCCCTACGGGCGCGGGGACATCGTGGTGTTCACCGAGCCCGGCGCCGCACCGGACGCCACCCCCCTCATCAAGCGCGTGATCGGCCTGCCCGGCGATACGGTGGATCTGGCCGGCGGACACGTGGTCATCAACGGCCACGCCCTCCAGGAGCCCTACGTGTACCCGGGCTCGGTCACCCTGCCCCTCACCGCCCAGACCCACTGGGTGATCCCGGCCGGGGACCTCTTCGTGCTGGGCGACCATCGCGAGGCCTCCCGCGACTCCCGGGCCTTCGGCCCGGTCCCCATCGCGAACGTCCTCGGGCGGGCCTGGCTGCGCTACTGGCCTCCCGGCACGTTCGGGGTGCTGGCCACCCCGCGCTACCCGGACCTGGCACCCTGAACGACGCCCGCAGGGTCAGCGAGAGGGCTTGGGCCGGGAAACCGGGTGCCGCACCACACCAGTGCTGACCGCACCTCGTGACTCCCGATGGGGACGTCTGATGTGGACATGCTGGCCGGGCCAGGGTGGATCGGACCGTAACGGAACCGCGGGCGACATGCCGTGTGGGGCGCGTGCCGGCGTCAGTTGCCGGCGGGCGACCTGCGTACGTGTTCGACTCCGCGACCGGGCAGCTGATCTGCGCGGGGCGGGCATTGGGCGCCCGCGTCGCCCCGAATGTCGGGCCGTGCCGAGGACGCTGTGACTGAAGCCGTCGGTTCACCCACGGGCGCGCTCGCGGCAGGAGTGGCACTGAAGGTGACGACCTCGTGACCGCGCAGCGCCTCGAGGAAGGGCTGGAAGCTGCCGCACACAAGGCAGCGCAGGGTCGAACCATCGACCTCCACCTCGCTGACCCCGGACGCCCGCTCGACCTGACGGATCGGGGGGACGCCGACGAAGCTGACTTCCACTCGTTGGATCGGTTGCTCTCTGGTCATGCTCACCAGCCTAGGAGGGCGCACCACAGCCAACATCAATGGGATTCGTGATCCGGTAGCGAGTCGACCGGTGCCGGGAGTTCCTGCCGTTCCCGGTCTCCTCGTCACGAGACCACGTCTCCCGGCCCGGGGCCCGCTTGGGCCGCCGGTCGGCGTCCGCTACTCCCCTGACGAGGCCATCCAGGCGGCGATCTGGGCCCGTGAGTTGCACCCCAGCTTGTTCAGGATGCTTCGGACGTGGCTGTCGACGGTGTGCTCCGAGATGAACAGGCGTGCCCCGATCTCCTTGTTGGTCAGGCCTTCGGCGACCAACCGGGCGACTTCTGTCTCGCGTTTCGCGAGCAGCCCGATGCCCGCACCCGCCGGGGCCACCGCGCCGGCGACGGGCTCCGATTCACCGAGGGCGAGCCGCACCGCGTCGTCCCGGCTCAGGCGACTTCCGGCCGCGAACTCGGTCTCGAACCTGGATTGCCCCAGTGCCGTGGTCGCCGACTCTCGGGCCTGGCTGGTCAGCGGCGCGAGGAATGGCATGACGTGCCCCCCGGCCGCGGTGCGGACGGCCTGCC
>JAJYKX010000164.1 GCA_021788175.1 Chloroflexota bacterium | reverse complement strand
CGTCGCCTGGATGGGCGGCACCACCTGGCACGGCCTCGCGGCGATGCGCATCAGCGTGAGCAACTGGTCGACCACCGAGGCGGACATCGACCGCAGCGTCGAGGCGATCCTCCGCGCGCTGGCCGAGTAGGCTCGCTACGCCCCGCGGCTGCCCCGCAGCTGCTCGAGGGCGATCATCTGCCGGATCCCCCGCAGGGTCAGCTCCGCCTTCCCCAGCTCGCGCAGCTCCGACCAGGACGCGCGCAGCTCGCGACCGAGGGAGTCGGGCAGCGTCCGCAGCCAGCCCTCGATCCGCAGGTCGACGAACTCGCGCTTCTCCTCGATGGTGAGCTCCCGTGCGATGAGCAGCTTGCTCGCCTCCTCGGCGTCGACCATGGTCTGGAGCACGTTCCAGCGGTTGCCGGGCCGCTCGGCGCACAACCCGACGAACTCGCTGGCGCCGGTCTGGCGCAGCAGCTCCTCCTCGCGCGTGGTGAGCGACTCGTGCTCCTTGGTCTGGTCCCAGCTGTCCGCGTCCTCGGCGAGGAAGCGCAGGTAGAGCATGGCGAAGAGGCAGGTCGGCGCGACCAGGTCGTCGCGCACCCGATCGTCGACCCACAGCGCCGCCGCGGCGCGCTGGGCGCGTCGGGCGGTCTGCTCGGCGAACTCCCTGCCGAAGACCAGCGCCACCGACTCCGGGACGAAGCCCGGCAGCTCGCTCGCGATGATCTCGCGGTAGCCCGGCACATGCCGGTCGAGGAGCACGGCTGCCCGCTTGTCCACCACCTCGAGATCGCTCACCACCGCCGGCAGGCCGAGCGTCTGGCACGCCAGGTTGTAGACGATCGCCCGGGGCAGGGTGACCCCCTCGGGCCACGCGTCGCGCAGGTCGCGGTTGTTCGGCAGCTCGGTCTCCCCGCTCCACTCCTCCGGGTACTCGGGGATGGAGCGGCCGTAGTTGACCGATCCCGTGGCGCGGATCCGGACCCGCGTCTGGGGGACCAGGGACCCGAAGGGGGCCACCAGCGGCGCGATCCGGAGCAGCGTCTCGGTGTGCGCCCGCACGCCGGCACCCAGCAGCGCCAGCAGCGCGTCGCGCTCGGAGGGGCCGACCGAGGGAGCCCGGCGCGCGCCGTCGGCAACGGCGGTCCGGAACTTCTCGGCGACCAGGGCGGCAGCCGCGGGATCGTCCGCGCGGATGCCCTGCAGGGTCACTCCGCCGGCCCGCGCGAACTGCCCGATGACGCCCTCGTGCTCGGGATCGAAGCCGCCGCGGAATCCCGCCCGCCCGGCGCCCACCAGCAGCGTCACCCGCGGGGGCTGCGCGGCCTCCTCGATCGCCCGGGCGGCCAGGCGGTGCTCGGCCTCGTCGCGCCCGGCGACCGCCAGGGCGTAGGCGGCGTCGGTTGCGATCTTGCCGCTCTGCTCGGCCGTGTCGGACATGGCCAGGAAGACGCGCACCACCGGGTCGCGCCCGTCGAAGCGCGTGGCGAAGCTGCCCGGCGTGGGCAGGCCCGCCAGGCCGCGGTTGCGCCCGAAGGTCTGGTACAGGGCGTCCAGGAGCTCGGGAAGGTTCGCCAGCGCACCCACGTTCTCGACCAGCGGCACGAGGCGCACGCGCGCGGCCCGGGCGACGAGCGCCTCGCGGCGCTCGAGCGGGATCCGTGCCGAGAGGAACGCGTCGATCCGGTCCGGGGCACCCGAGAAGAGCCCGTGGAGCGCCTCCAGGTAGAGCGCCCCGACCTTCACGAGCGCGCCGAGGTCGGCCGAGGAGTTGATCTGCGGGACGGTGACCTCGTAGATGGCGTTCTGCGCCGGCTCGATCCCGAGCCGCTCGCACGCGAGCAGGAAGAGCAGGTTGGCGCGGGCGACCGATGCGAGGATCCGGGAGATCTTCTCCTCGTCCGCCTCGAGCCAGGGGTTCGGGGCCCGGAACAGGAGATGCCGGTCCTCGCCCGGGACGACGCCGCTGCGCAGCAGCGCGAGGACGACCTTCTCGGGCACCTCGAGCCAGTCGGGGCTGATCTGCCGGCCCTCGTAGTCGAGCAGGACCTCGGTGCACGGCCCCAGCAGGTCGGCGATCGATTCCTCGTACTCGGCGCGGGCGTCGACGAGGGCGTTCCACTCGATGTGGGTCAGGGCGGCGTCCGCCGGATCCGGCGCGCCGTCGAGGACGGAGTCGCGTGCGCGCGCCAGCTGCTCCGCCCGGTGCCGGGTGGAGTCGGGGTGCTTGGTCCCGGTCACGCGGATGCCGTCGGCGGGCCGGCGCTCCAGGAACGCGCGGCGCGCCGCCTGGAACGCGACCGGCTCGAGCCCGTCCAGCGCCGGGTAGCCCTCCGCGGTGCATGCGCACTCCCAGACCGCGTCCTCGACCCTCGTCGCGGCCGGTCGGGTCCGATCCCCCAGGCCCGTCCCCTCGCGGCCCTTGCGCTCGAGGGCGGTCCGCACGCGGTCGATGAAGACCGCCAGCTCGGAGACGTCCCGCGAGCCGTACGAGAGTCGCTGCCAGGTCCCGTAGCGCGGCGCCTGGTTCCCGGCGAAGGCCGCGAACGGGATCCCCCCGACGCCGGCGTCCAGCAGGAGCTCGAACGCGTCGATCGAATCGCGCACGACGGCGCGCTCGCGGATGCCGTTGCGCAGCCGCTGGAACGGCTCGCCGACCAGCCCAGGGAAGGCCAGCGGCGAGTAGAACGTGCCGCCGTAGTCGGTTCGCTCGACGCCCAGGTGGGCCAGGCCATCGGCCGCGGCCATCATGAAGTCGCGGCGGGCGCGCATGTACGGCGAGGGCCGGCGCAGCTCCGCGAGGGGGCTCTGCAGCGCGGCGAGCGCCCAGTCCTGGGCGAGCGTGGAGGGCGTGGCGACCAGCCAGGCCGAGAGGTTCGCGATGATCTCGCGGGCCCGGATCCCGTCCGCGCGGATCTGGTCCGAGAGCACCACCCAGCAGGCGCGCGTGCCGGTGGAGGCCCCGAACATGTCCATCTTCGAGAGGCCCGAGAGGGTGACCACCCAGTTGCGCCACTCGGGGTTCGCGAAGGCCGGGTTGACGAACTGGTCGAGGTAGTCGAGGCGCTGGTAGACCGAGTCGTACAGCACGTACACGCGGTGCTCGGCGGCGATCCGGACCAGTTCCTCGACGAGCTCACGGGGATAGACGCGGCCGGTCGGGTTGTGGGGGTTGTTCACGATGACGGACGACACGCCGCCCGCGGCCAGGAGGTGCTCGAACTCCTCGGGATCGGGCAGGAACTCCGGGGGGCGCGTGGGCAGCTCCACGATGTGCTTGCCGGCACGCTCGATGAACCAGTCGTACTCCCAGCTGGGGCGCGGGACGACCACCCCGGAGCCATCGGGACCCAGCACCTCGAGCAGCATCGCCAGCCCGGACCGGGTCCCGGGGGTGAAGACGACCTCGTCGGGCATGAACCGGACGTCGGAGGCGGGGTAGTCCCGCATCCCGTCGCGGTTGATGAACTCGACGATCTCGCCGCGGACGTCGGTGCGCCCGACCGCCGGCCCGTAGCTGTGCACCGTGTTGCGGGTGATGCGCTGTGCCGCCCGGACCACCTCCGGGTGAGGGGCGAAGTCGGCGTTCTTGTAGTCGCCCTGGGTCAGGTCGAGCGCGCCCTCCTCCTGGACACGGCGAGTGAACGCGCGGACCAGGGGCTCGGGCGTGGCGAGCGCCCGCGAGGAGAGCCGGAACGCGGCCGGCGTGAGCGATCCGCCCGCGGCCTGTGCGGGCGGCGTGACGATCGATTGGGTATGGTTCGACATCGGCTGACTTCGCGCCTCCCGGGGGATTGCGCGGAATCTATCCCATTCGTCCCCTCCGCTCCGCACACGCCGCGACGAGGATGGCCGATGTGCGGGCGCCGGAGCCGCGGTCCCACCGGATCACGGCAGAACCGGTTCCGGACGTCAGCGGCCACCCGCGGGAGAATCCGGGGTGCCGACGACTCGCCGCCGATCCGAAAGGCAGGTCCATGAGCGCGACTCCGTCCACGATGCTCCCGTTGGGGACGCCCGCCCCCGATTTCCACCTGCCCGACACCACCGGGCGCGTCGTCTCGCGCGATGACTTCGCGGGGAGTCCGGCGCTGCTGGTCATGTTCGTGTGCAACCACTGTCCGTACGTCCGCCACGTGGCCGAGGAGATCGTGCGGCTCTCGCGCGAGTACCAGGCCCGCGGCGTGGGGATCGTGGCCATCAGCGCGAACGACGTGAGCCAGCACCCCGAGGACGGGCCGGCCGCGATGGCCGAGGTCGCCGCGGCGATGGGCCTCACGGTCCCGTACCTGTACGACGAGAGCCAGGCGGTCGCCCAGGCCTACCATGCCGCCTGCACCCCGGACTTCTTCCTGTTCGACGCCGCGCGCCGGCTGGCGTACCGGGGGCGGCTCGACGGCGCCCGGCCGGGGAACGACGTCCCGGTCACCGGGCGCGACCTGCGCGCCGCGCTCGACGCGGTGCTCGCCGGCCGTCCGGCGCCGGAGCCGCAGCTGCCCAGCCTCGGCTGCAACATCAAGTGGAGGCCCGGCAACGAGCCGGCCTACACGGCGCTGGCCCCGCTGGCCCCGCGGTCGTAGCGTCGGCATGAGGGGGCCGGCGCGCCGGGCACGGCGACCCGCGAACGCGACGATGGTGGCGTGAGCACCCCGCCGCTCGAACTCACGAGAGCGCAGATCCTCGCCCATCGCCGGTCCGTGGCCGCGCTCGACGAGCGGCTCCCGGCCGGCGCCGACTCGCTCCGGCGCGCCGCGTGGGCCGGGCTGCAGGACAGCATGCCCCGCGCCGCGCTCCTCTCCGTGCACGCCCGAGTCGAGAGCAGCGGGCCGTCCGCCTGGGAGGACCCGTCGCTCGTCCAGGTCTGGGGTCCCCGCTACAGCACGTACGTCGTCGCGGCCCGCGACCACGACGTCTTCACGCTCGGCCGGCTCCCCGACGACGCCGCGGGACGGCGGCTCGCGGACTCGATGGCCGACCGGCTGGAGGGCTTCCTGGACGGCCGGCGCACGACCTACGCGGAGGCGGGACACGCGCTCGGCATCCGTCCCACGGCGCTCCGCTACGCGGCCCCGACCGGCCGGGTGCTGATCCGCTGGGAAGGTGCCGGGCAGCCCACGGTCTGGATGGTCCCGCCGCCGGTGGCCGATCCGCTCGAGGCGCGCCTTGAGCTGGCGCGCCGGTTCCTGCACGTCTTCGGACCCGCGACCGCCGCGGGGTTCGCCGAGTGGGCCGGGATCGCCCCGGCGCGCGCCCGCACGACGTTCGACGCGCTCACGGGATCGCTGGTCCCGGTGCGCACGCCGGTCGGCGACGCGTGGATCCTGGCCGGCGACGAGGTGTCCTTCCGGACCCCCGCGGGGCCCACGGCCGCGGCCCGGCTCCTCCCGAGCGGCGACGCCTACTTCCTCCTGCAGGGCGCCGATCGCGAGCTGCTCGTGCCGGACGAGGCGCAGCGGCGCGCGCTGTGGACCCCGCGGGTCTGGCCGGGCGCCGTCCTCGTGGCGGGTGAGATCGTCGGGACCTGGCGGCGCGCGGCGGAGAAGCTGAGCATCCAGCCGTGGCATCGGCTCTCGCGGGTGGAGCACGACGCGGTCGACGCCGAGGCGGCGTCCCTGCCGCTCCCCGGCGTCGGGGGACGGATCGTCGTCCGCTGGGAGCACGGGGCCGCCTGAGGACGCGCCACGCTGGCCGTGCGCCGGATGCCGCGGCCGCCGCCGATCACGCCTCGGCCACCGATCACGCCTCGGCCACCGATCACGCCTCGGCCACCGATCACGCGAACTCGACACGCACCCCAAGGAGGCGGACCGGCCGCGACAGGTCGAAGCGCGCCAGCGCGTCCAGCGCGGCCTGTTCGATGACCGCGTCC
>JAJYKX010000163.1 GCA_021788175.1 Chloroflexota bacterium | reverse complement strand
TGCGACCACCACTGGCAGGCGCCGAGGAGTTCCACGAGGGCCGCACGAAACGCCGACGCCCGACGCTCCCGCGCGGCCGCCGTGCGCACCGTGACGCTCTCGCGCGCCAGGAGGAACGTTGCGACGGCGAGGGCCACTGTGCCGATCGCGACGGCCCACTCGGGGACGCCATCGGCGGCGATGCTGCGCCAGTCCACGCCGGGGAAGGTGAGCACGCGGAGAGCGTAGCAGGCGGACATGGCGCCGCTGGTCCGCCTGGCGCCGGCAAAGGACGGGCCCCACCGTCCGCGCCGCGCCTGACGGCCAGCGCCCCGGGCAGGTGGCGCGGACGCGGACGCCCTGCCCGGGTTCGGTGCACCGCGCATCTGTAGGGGCTCCTGAGCCGCCTGAGGGCGATGTGTGACAGGTTGCACGGATCCGGGTCGCACCCGTACTACCGACCTGACCCGAACGGGCAGGCGCCGGCGGGCCGGATGGCCGCTCCGCCCTGGCGCCCCTACGGCCTACCGTCGTGCGTCATGAACAGGAACACCGAGGATCGGCTCGCCCGGGTGCGCCGACGGATCGAACAGGCCGTGCCGTACAGCCCCGACTGGGCCGCGGCGATGGACGAACTCGAGGAGCTCGAGGGCACGCTCGCCAGCGAGCCGGTCGCCACGCTGGTGCGCCCCGAGCCGCCGCACACCCTGCACGTCGAGATGCCGCCCGCCGCCTGATGCGGCCCGCGCGCGGACGCCGGCCGGCCAGGATGTCCGACCCGTACACTCGCAGGCACGCTCGCCGGCACGTCCTCAGCCGACGGCGACAGGCAGCGGGCCGCGGCGTGGGGACACGTCGCGGCGCCGTTCCCCTGACGGGGTCCGCGCAGGCGGCCGTCTGCGCCCGTCAGACGGCCCACAAGCTGTCACGTTGCCCGTAGCAGTCTCACTGCCCGGTGGCCGTTCGGTAGCATCCGCAGCGTGAGCCGAGAGCGGAGGAACGGTGCGTGAGTGAACGCCGGGCGATCACGAGCCGTGATGGCGAGGCGGTAGAGGTGTCTTGGACGGGCTCCGACGTGCCGGAAATCGGCACCACCGTGACGATCGGTGGGCGGGCGTGCATCGTCGAGTCCGTAGAGGACCTCGGACTGCGGCCGCCGATCAGCGGCCTTGATCCTGCGACCCGCCACAGCTATCGAGTCTGGGTCCGACTGGCAAGAGGATCCGACATAGTGAAGCCCGGGTGAAGCCGCAGCGAAGCGGCGCCTGGTAGGGTCCCGGATGGCCCCGTTCCGCGTCGCGGCGGCAGTCGACCGGCGGTCCCGAGCCGGACGCGAGCCGCGAGCGTCGGTGCTCTACCCTGCCCGAAGGCCCTAGGAACATTCCTCAACACCCGCCCACCGTGGGGTCCAGGGTCCAGAGCAGACGCTGGCGCATGGTGGCCGCCCAATTCCCACCGATGACGTACTGCCGCCCGTGGTAGAACAGGTCGATCTCGGCCCAGGGCTCACGTGTGCCGAAGTTCGGGAGATGCTGGATGACCAGCGTCGCCCCGCCCGGGCAGGGCAGCCGCAGCAGCTCCCTGCGATCTGGTTCGGCCGTCGCGGGCATCGTCGTCACTTCCCCCAGGTCCATGGCGGCTCGACGCGAACACCGCCGGCTCCCTCGCTGGGCAGCGACACGTTGTTCCGAAGGCAACGCTGTTCTGGTACTCGGATCAATTGTCCTGCAGATGACTCCCAGGAGCAGGAGGAGCTCGGCCGTCCGCGGGCTCGGGGTGGGGGACACCTAAAGGGGGGTGGGGTGTCCCCAACCCGTGTTCCCCATCCCCGACCTCCATGCGGGCGGCCCTGGCAGCCTCCCGCACCCAGACCGAGCTGCGCCAGGGAGGGCCGGTGTCGCGGCCCCGGTCGTTCGCACGCGGCGAACTTGACGCGCGCGGCGTTGTTCCGAGGATCCCGGCGTCCACGCCCGCAGCCGCATCGGAGCTGTCCACCATGGAGCGCCAGGGTCCCATCGTCCACGTCGATTGTCCCGCCTGTGGAGCCGCGGCCGAGACCATGCAGGCCGTGCTGTGGCTCGGGTCGGGGGAGGTGACTTGTCGTCTATGCGCGTTCGAGCTGGCCGCGCCTGGCGTGGTGATCGACCGTGGCCATGACGTCCACCGCGACGACATCGGCGACGGGGCCTGGTGGTGGGCACCCGACCCGGTGCCGTACGCGCGGTACCGAGCGCCGTCCGAGCGGCGCTGGGCCCTCCGGCTCGTGCAGGTCGGCACGCCCGACGACGAGCCCGGGCCCCCGCTGATCGCGCTCCCATCGCTCGCGGTCGACCCGAGTCTCGCGAGCATCACGATCCGCCTCAACCGCCGACCAGGACGCTCCCGATGAGCGGCCCGTACCAGGCCTTCGACCGGGCGATCATGCACCTGTTCCTGATCGTGTTCGTCACGCTCGCCGCGGCGCTCATCGTGTGGGCCGTCCTCGCGCACATGGGTCTGGCGCTCCCGCTGCCCCTCGTCGTCATCGGGGTCGCGATGGTGGCCGCGTCCGCGGTCTGGGACGGCTGGCAGGCGAGCCACGCGGTGCCGCCGCCACCGACGGCCCCGCCGCCCCCGCATCGGCCGCCCACCTGGGAGGACGCTGAGCGCATGGCGTCGCTGCACCGCCAGGGGCTCGTCACCCGCGAGCAGCTCGACGCCGTGTTGCGCGAGCTCGTCCCCCCGCCGCCCCCTGACCCGCCGGCACGGCGGCGCCGGCGCTAGGGGAGGGCTGCGGCATGGAGCGCTGGTACACCGCGCGGGAGGTCGCCGAACGCATCGGGATGTCCGTGCGCTACGTGCAGCGGGAGGCGCAGGCCGGCCGCCTGCGAGGTCGTCTGATCGGCGTCGGCCCCCGCCCGGCGCTTCGCTTCCGGGGCGTCGACATCGAGGACTGGCTGCAGACCTGCACCCGTGAGCGCGGCATTCCCCGCGACACCGGTGCGCGCTGATCGTCCCGACGCTCGGCCGACCGCTCCAGCCGGGGCGGTGGTGTCAGCCAGCACCGCGATTGAAGCGACCGATCCGCCAGGCGCGCCGGGTGCGTCCCCGTGGTCTTGTGGGGTCGGAGGACGTGTGGTGCCCTGTACGACATGGACACCGAGAGCCCCGGCCTCCGCCCCGACGATCCCGAGATCACGCCCGACGACGCAGAGCGCTGGATCGAGGCGCACCGCGTCCGATCTGTTCACGCGCGACTCGAGGACCTGACCGGTCTCGAACACCCCAAGCGTGCCGTGCAGGCTCTGGCCTGGGGTCTGGCGCATCCCGACGAGCTGCGAGCGGCCGGCGGATCGGTCCCACCCGCGGTCCTCCTGACGGGCCCCGTGGGCTGCGGCAAGACGAGCCTGGCGCGGGCGCTGGCCGGCACGGTGGCACCGCGTGTCGTGTTCATCGAGCTCACGGCCTCGGAGCTCACGCCGGCCCGCGTGGCAGCCCTCACGCGCTACGCACAGACGTTGGACCAGCCCCTCGTCATCTTCATCGACGAACTGTCGTGGCTGGGGATGGATCGATCCGACCGCCGCCATGACCCGGAGAGCCGCGCGGTCCTCTACGCGGTCCTGTCCGCGATCTCCGGGCTGCGTGACCCGGGCCACGCGCCCGTGCTCTGGTTGGGCGCCACCTCCGACGCCGACAGCCTCGACCCCGCGCTCACGAGGCCCGGCCGCTTCGGCCACGTCATAGAGGTGCGCGCGCCCGACGCTCCCACCCGCCAGGCGCACCTCGAACGGCTGCTGGCCACCCGGCGAACCGCCGGTCCCATCGACCTCGGCCCGATCGTCGAGATGACGGCCGGTTCCTCGTTCGCATCGCTCGACCAGCTGGTCGACGACGGCCTGGCACTCGCGCTCGCCGATGCGGATGCGACCAACGACCTCGGCCGCGGGGACGGGCCTGCGGCCTCCACCCCCGGAGCCGTCGATGCTCGGCACCTGGCGGAGGCCGCCCTCGCGCGGGGCCACACGTCTGCGGCGAGGGAGCGCTCCGCCGATGAACTCTGGCGTGCCGCCGCGCATGAGGCAGGCCATGCCATCGCCGCGGCCATGGCGCTGAGCATCGGCGCGGTGCGCGCGGTCACGGTGGCATCCCGCGTGGTCGATCACTCGGGCGGGCATACGACCATCGGCGAGCCCTGCGACGAGAGCGCCGAGCGATCCCTCACCGAGTCCGAGCTGCGCGCGCATGCGACGGTTGCCCTCGCCTCGGTGATCGCCGAACGGCTGCTGCTTGGCGAGGCGTCCACGGGCGCCGCCGATGACGTGCGCCGCGCCGCGCAGCTGCTGATGGAGCGCCTCGACTCCGGAGTCGACGAGGCGTGGCCCGTGGCGTGGCCGGCCTGGCTGGATCTCGGCCCTGCCATGGCCGACCGACGCGCCGCGGTGCTGTGGAGCTCGATGGAGCGCTGCCAGGCCGCCGCGGAGGCGATGCTCGAAGCGCACCGCTCGGGCCTCGAGCGGTTTGCCCACCACCTGCTCAGGGCCGGCCACCTGGCCGGCCCCGAGCTTCGCCAGGCGCTCCTCGACGCGCTCGCCGCCGACGGCCCCGAGGGGGCGCTCCGGGTGGTGGCCTGATGCCCCTGCTGCGGATCGCCGTCGCCCTGGTTGCGCTGGTGGCCCTCGTCGTCGCCCTGGTCGTCGGCATCCTCGCCACGCTGGTGCTCGTGGGCTCGGTGGGGTTCCTGCGTCGCGTAGTCGGGTGAGGGGATTGCCATGGCCCTCGCCGATCCCTGGAGCATCCTCGGGCTGCGTCCCGGCGCCGGCCGGGCTGCCGTGCGTGCCGCCTACCGGCGGGCGGCGTGGCAGCACCATCCCGACCACGGCGGCTCGGCGAGCCGCATGGCGGCCATCAACCGCGCCTATGCCGAGCTGACGGCACGCTCCCGACGCACGGACGCGAGCCCGACCGACCGCGGCGCGGAAACGTCGTCGCCCCGCCCCCGGCCGGGCCCGTCGCGGCCCGAGGGTTCGGGCGCGACGCGCGCGGCCAGCCCGATGAGTCGGCAGGGGAGCGACCGAGCCTCCGCGCTGTGGAGCTCGCGCCTGGGCCAGTGGGCGGTCACGCTCGCCGCGCTCGGCGCCGTCGATCTCCTGTGGCGTCTCGCTGGCGTCCACGCCCTCGCACCGGCCGCGGCGGTCTTGGCGCTGGTCGTTATCGCCGATCGTCGGCCCTCCGACGCACCGTACTGGCCGGTCGGCGACGTGCTGACGGTGCTCGTGACCCTGGTGGCCTGGCTCCTCGCCTGCGCCAGGGATCCGCGGCCGGGACCCGGCGAGCACGGCCCAGGCGCTTCGCTCAGTGGGCGACGGTGAAGCCATGCACGCGTCCGAACCGCTGCACCGCGTCCGGCGGAACGTGCCACTCGACCCGCGAGCCCACCGTCGTCCGTTCGAGGATGCCCTCCGCCCCGAGCTGGGCGAGGCAGCGGTCGGCGCGGCGCTGGCTGCGCCCCGTGTGGGTGCCCCAGTCGCGGGCGGCCAGGCTGATGCTGCGGCGTGCTCGGCCGGGTGCTCGCCGGGCGCTGGGCAGGTCGGGCACCTCGTTGGCCATCAGCGCGCACAGCAGGTCGAGGCAGTCGAGCAGCGGCGCGTGGGCCTCTGGCGTATAGCCAACGATCGGGGTCGTCAGGCGGCCGCACGCGAGGCGAACCTCGACGCCGCCCTGGACGGGACGTTGGTAGGGCGCGGGTGGCCCGGGTGCGGGCGAGGCCTCGCCCGGATCGGGTGTGCCGATCGGCCCGACCAGCACGAGGCGCCCGTCCCCGTCCTCCGCGTAATGCCACCAGGGGTGGCCGTCGATCCCGTGCGCGTAGTAGTCGGTCCAGGCGTCCTCGCCG
>JAJYKX010000162.1 GCA_021788175.1 Chloroflexota bacterium | reverse complement strand
CCCCGCCGCACGCAGCCCGGAGGCGTACTCGCCGAACGAGAGCGCGCCGGCGATGCAGCCCACGTGCGAGCCGCGTTCGGCGCGCTCGTCGGCCGTCAGATCGTCTGTCGCCACGATGTCGCTCACGCCCAGCCGACCGCCCGGGCGGAGGACCCGGGCGATCTCGCGGAAGACGGCGGCCTTGTCGGCCGCGAGGTTCACCACGCAGTTGGAGATCACCACGTCCACCGATGCGTCGGGGAGGGGGATCGCCTCGATCGTGCCCTTCAGGAACGTCGCGTTGGTCGCGCCGGCGTCGGCGGCATTGCGGCGCGCCAGCGCAAGCATCTCGTCCGTCATGTCGAGCCCGATCGCGTGGCCCCGCGGGCCCACGCGTCGCGCCGAAAGGAGGACGTCGATCCCGCCGCCTGAACCGAGATCAAGCACGGTCTCGCCGTCCCGCAGGTCGGCGACCGCGACCGGGTTCCCGCAGCCGAGGCTGGCCAGCACGGCCGGTTCGGGCAGGCCGGCGAGTTCCGGCGCCCGGTAGAGCACCGGAGCGCAGCAGTCGGCGACCGGGACGGCCCGGCGTCCCCGGCGACCCGACTCGTGCCCGGGGGCATGCCCGGGGACGTGCTCCGCACCGCTGCCCGCCAGGATCGCTCGTGCTGCGGCCGCGTAGTGCTCCTGCACCGAACGATGGATCGCGTCGGCGCCCGGCTGACCGGCCGGTGCGGCGTCCGGCTGGCGGACCATGGCGGTGTCGGGAACCGGTTCGCTCATGGGGATCCTTTCCGTCAGCAGGTGACGCAGGTCGCGTCGCCCTGGCGCATGTCGGCCGGCCGGCCGGCAAACGCACGAACGAGGTCCGCGATCCACCGGCCCAGCGACGGAGCGGCGCGTCCTGCGGCGGCCTCCTCCACGTCCAGCCGGTGGCGGCGATCGCGAGCAGCGCGCTCGATCTCCTCCACGCGCATGCGGGCGACCATCTGGTTGGCGTACATGGTTCGAGTCTCCCCGTCTCCCTCGCGACGTCGTTCGCGATCTGCCCAGAGCATAGCGGCTATATCGATGATTGTCAATATAGATGATCGCCGATACAATGCCTTCGTGAAGCGATCCCTCGACCCGACCGTCCGCATCCTGCAGGCCCTGGCCGACCCCGCCCGCCTTTCGATCGTGCGGCAGCTGGCCGCCGAGGGAGACGTGTGCGCCTGCGACCTGGCGTGCTGTGGCGAGCTCTCGCAGCCGACCGTGTCGCACCACCTGCGCGTGCTGCGGGATGCCGGCGTGGTCAGCTCGGAGCGCCGCGGCACGTGGGTGCACTACTCGCTGATGCCGGAGGCCGTGGCGCAGCTCCGGGCGCTGGCGAACGGCCTGGAGCCGGCCGGCCCGCGCCCCGCGTCGGAGCTCGGCGGCCGCCGGCTCCGCGTGCTCCGGGGGTCGAGCCCGACGGCCTGACGGCGCGGTCGGGGCTTGTCGCGCTCCACGCGCTGGGCGGAGGGAGCGCGGCAGCAGGGCTGTGGCGGCGGTACGATTGCCGCTCGACGTCATGGTGGGGCCGCGGTTCGACCAGAGGGGCGACGTTCGGTCACGGGTCTCGGATCGCCCACGGTGGCGTGGTCGGCGAGGGGCAGGGTCCGTCCGGGCGCCGTGGTGCGGTGAGGCGCCGGTGCGTCACGACCGCGCGGGAGCGGCCCGCGCGCGGGTGTGCCCGTGGAGCGGCGGGCAGGCAGACACCGATCGCGATGTCTCGACGAGGAGAGCAGTGCTGATGGAATCACGGACCTCGACCAGCTCCGGCACGCAGGCGGCCATCCCCGTCACGGTGATCCCCGGCGACGGCGTGGGCCCCGAGATCGTCCGGTCGGCCATGCGGATCATCGATGCCGCGGGCGTGAAGATCGCCTGGGAGGAGGCGGAGGCGGGCGCCGAGGTCTTCCGGCGCGGCGACAGCTCCGGCGTGCCGCAGGCCACCCGCGATTCGATCGAGCGCACGCGCGTCGTGCTCAAGGGCCCCCTCGAGACGCCGGTCGGTTTCGGCGAGAAGAGCGCCAACGTCACCCTGCGCAAGCTCTTCGAGACGTACGCCAACGTCCGCCCGGCCCGGGAGCTCCCCGGCGTCCCGACCCGCTACAGCGGGGAGGGGCTGGACATGATCATCGTCCGCGAGAACATCGAGGACCTCTACGCCGGCATCGAGCACATGCAGACGCCCGACGTGGGCCAGGGCCTCAAGGTCATCACCCGCAAGGGCTCGGAGAAGATCATCCGCTACGCGTTCGAGCTGGCCCGGCGGGAGGGGCGCTCGAAGGTCACCTGCGCCACCAAGGCCAACATCATGAAATTGACCGAGGGGCTCTTCAAGCGCGTCTTCGAGGAGATGGCACCCGAGTACCCGGAGATCACCGCCGAGCACCTGATCATCGACAACGTCGCGCACCAGCTGGCGAAGAACCCGGCCCAGTTCGACATCATCGTCACCACCAACCTCAACGGCGACATCATCAGCGACCTCGCCTCCGGGCTGGTGGGCGGCCTCGGGTTCGCGTCCTCGGGGAACTACGGCGACGACATCGCGATCTTCGAGGCGGTGCACGGATCGGCGCCGAAGTACGCCGGCAAGGACGTGATCAACCCCACCGCGCTGATCCTCTCCTCTGTGATGATGCTGCGCTACCTGGGGCAGGACGAGGCTGCCGCGAGCGTGGAGGACGCGGTGCTCTACACGCTCGAGGAGGGGCGCGCCGTCACCCAGGACCTGGCCCGGCAGACCGGCGGGGACGTGGAGCACGCCACGTCGACCACGGGCTTCACCGACCAGGTGATCGCCAACCTGGGCCGGCACCCGTCCAGCGTCCCGGTGCGCGCCCGCACGGTCGATCGTGGCCTGGCGCCCCGGCCGGGATGGTCGTACGCGCCCGAGCGCTACGCGGCCATGAAGCGCGAGCTGGTGGGCGTCGACGTCATGATCGAGACCGACCTGCCGGTGGAGCAGCTCGGGGACGACCTGGCCGGGCTGGCGGGCGAGAAGCTCGAGCTGTCGATGGTCGAGAGCCGCGGCACCAAGGTCTACCCGTCGATCGGGCTGGCCACCGACCACGTGCGCTGGTACCGCGGCCGGTTCGTGGCGCGCGCCGGCGCGGTCGTCACCGAGGACGACCTGGTCGCACTGCTCGGCCGGATCGCGGCACGCCACCGCTGGACCGAGTTCGTGCGGCTGCAGTCGTTCGACGGCGAGCTCGCCTTCACCAAGGCCCAGGGCGAATGACGCCACGCGTCGGGATCCTGATGGGCAGCCGGTCCGACATGCCCGTCATGCAGAAGGCCTCGGACCTGCTGACCGAGCTCGGGGTCGAGCACGAGGTACGGGTGATGTCCGCGCATCGCACGCCGGACCTCGTGGCCGGGTACGCGACCGGCGCGGCCGATCGCGGTGTCCAGGTGATCGTGGCCGCCGCGGGGGGAGCCGCCCACCTGGCCGGTGTGGTCGCCGCCCACACGCTCCTGCCGGTGATCGGTGTGCCGATCGCGACGCAGGTGGCGGGCGGCCTCGACTCGCTCCTCTCGACGGTGCAGATGCCTCGCGGCGTGCCGGTGGCGACCGTGTCGGTCGGCGGCGCGGAGAACGCGGCACTGCTTGCGGCCGAGATCCTGGGCCTCTCGGACGACGTGGTGCAGGCCCGGCTCGCCGCCTATCGCGAGCGGCAGGCCCGGGCGATCCTGGACGACGAGACGAACCGGGGCGCCTGAGCGACTGCATCGCCAGCCATGGCGGCGCCCTGCCGGGCGAGAGCCGGGTGGCACTCGTTCCCCGGCGTACACTCGAAGCGTGCAGGATGAGCGCTTGGCACCTGACATGCCGGAGCTGAACTGCCAGATGGTGCTGACCGCATGAGCGCCGACGAGCTTCCGACCGATGTCGGCCCGATGCAGGCGTCCCACGGTGGCGTCCCCGACTGGCTGGCGGCAACCCTGAACTACTGCTCCCGGTGCGGCGCCGCGCTGCGCTTCGGGCGGATCGAGGGCGAGGACCGCGAGCGCCTCGCCTGCGAGTCGTGCGGGTACATCGCGTACGTGAATCCGCGCCTCGTGGTGACCACGCTCCCCGTCACGGCGCGCGGAGAAGTGATCCTCCTGCGCCGGGGCTTCGAGCCGGGCTACGGGCTCTGGGCGCAGCCCGGCGGGTTCCTCGAGATCGATGAGACGGTGAGCGAGGGCGCGGTGCGCGAGACGCTCGAGGAGATCGGCCTGGTCGTGGAGCCGGGCGAGGTCGTGGGCCTCTACTCGCGCATCGAGGCGGCGGTGGTCGTGCTCGCATTCGAGGCCCGGATCGTGGGCGGCGAGCCGCGTACCAGCGAGGAGGCGCTCGAGGTGCGGGCGTTCCGGCCCGAGGCGATCCCCTGGCGGGACATCGCCTTCCGCACCACCACGTGGGCGCTCCGCGACTGGCTCAGGCTGCGCCATCCGGACCTGTATCCACTGGGCGAGCGGACACTCGAGGAGCGGCCGGAGGAGCCGGGCGCCGAGTCCTGATCAGTGGCTGGCACGCCGGGCAGGGGCTGCAATCCGCCGCTGGTCGGCGCGCGAACCTCGAGTGACCGGATCGTACGCGCGGCGCACCACGCATCCCGACGCCGGTCCTGACCGTGCCCACCCGAGGATCGACGTGACGCTCCACCACCTCCACACCCGCCTGCGCATCGAGCGCCCCCTTGCCGACGTCTTCGCCTTCTTCGAACAGCCTGCCAACCTGGACCGGATCACCCCGCCCTGGATGGGGATGCGGATCCTGAGCGCGGATCGCGAGATGCGCGAGGGGCTCGAGATCGACTACGCGATCACCCCGTTCCCGCGGGTGCCCGCCCGCTGGCGCTCCCGGATCACCCTGTACGACCCGCCGAACGCGTTCGTGGACCTGCAGCTACGGGGTCCGTACGCCCGCTGGGAGCACCGCCACGCGTTCCGCGCGGACGGCGATGCGACCATCGTGGAGGACGACGTAACGTACGCGGTACCGTTCGGGCGCCTGGGTGACCTGGTCGAGCCCTGGCTCGTCCGACCGAGGCTCCGCGCCATCTTCGACTACCGCACCGCGGCCATCGACCGGCTGCTGCCGGGCCCGACGGTGGCCAGGGAGGATGCCATGACGGTCGCAGTCGCCGGGGGCACCGGGTTCGTCGGGGGCGCCATCGCGCGCGAGCTGCTGCGGCGGGGCGAGCACGTCGTGGTCCTCTCGCATCGGCCGGAACGCGCACGGGCCACGCTGCCCGATGCGGTGGAGATCCGGCGGGCCGACGTGAACGGCGATCCGGCCGCGCTCGACGCGGCACTTGCCGGCGTGGACGCCCTGGTGATCGCGCTGGCGTTCCCCAATGCGCCGATGGAGGATCCGTCCCGCGGCTGGACCTATGAGCACGTGGACGGCGACGGCACCACGGCGCTTGCCGGAGCCGCGACGCGGGCCGGGGTCCGGCGCATCGTCTACGTCTCGGGGGCCGGCGCCGACGAGCACGCCGATCGCCAGTGGTTCCGGGCGAAGGGACGCGCCGAGCGGGCTGTCCGGGAGACGGGGATCACCCACACCATCATCAGGCCCACCTGGATCTACGGTCCCGGCGATGTCTCGCTCAACCGTTTCATGGCGTTCGCCCGGACGCTGCCCTTCGTGCCGCTCACCGGGTCCGGGCGCCAGCTGCTGGCCCCGGTCTTCATCGACGACGTGGCGCGCCTGGCCGCCGACTCGCTGGCGGACCCCGCGGCGGCTGACCGGACGTTCGAGATCGGCGGGCCCGAGACGCTGACGATGCGGCAGATCGTGGCCACGGCGCTGCGCGTGGCGGGCAGGCGGCGGCCGATCCTCCCCGCGCCCGCAGCGGTGCTGCGTCTCG
>JAJYKX010000161.1 GCA_021788175.1 Chloroflexota bacterium | reverse complement strand
ACCCTGCCCAGCTCTCGGGCGGCCAGCAGCAGCGCGTGGCCATCGCCCGGGCCCTGGCCATGAAGCCCGCCCTCATGCTCTTCGACGAGCCCACCAGCGCGCTCGACCCCGAGATGATCGGGGAGGTTCTGGAGGTGATGAAGGAGCTGGCGCGCGAGGGGATGACCATGATCGTGGTGACCCACGAGATGGGATTCGCTCGCGAGGTGGCGGACCGGGTGGTGATGATGGACGACGGGCAGATCATCGAGGAAGGGACCCCGGAGCACTTCTTCACCAACCCGCAGCACGAGCGGACGAAGAGCTTCCTCTCGAAGATCCTGTAGCACGCCGACGATCGCCGGGACCGCGCGAGGCCCTCGTCGGCGACCGCTGGACGCGCGGGACCGCCCGACCGAGGGAGGGACGCGATGCCGGCACCCAACCCGCTCCTGGACCGCTGGCACTCCGGGGGCACCGTTCTCGCGACCTGGCTCCAGATCCCGGATCCGGTGGTCGCCGAGATGCTCGCAGGCTCCGGGGTGGACGCCGTCGTGGTGGACCAGCAGCACGGCGGCGCCACCACGCGAGACCTGGTCGGCCTGTTCATGGCCATCGAAGGCCGCGGCGCCGCGCCGATCACGCGCGTGCCGGGGCACGACGGGGCGGCGATCGGGCGGTCACTCGACGCGGGCGCGCTCGGGATCATCGTGCCCATGGTCGACACGCCCGAGGAGGCCGCGGCCGCGGCCGCCTGGTGCCGCCACGGGCCGAGCGGCCGGCGCTCCTACGGTCCCCGGCGGCCGGCCGCGCTGCCCGGTCCGTCCGATCACGCCGATCCCGTCCGCCCGGCGCTGATCCTGCAGATCGAGACCACCACCGCGCTCCGGAACGCGGATGCCATCGCGGCGACCCCGGGCGTGGACGCTCTCCTCGTCGGGCCGATGGACCTCGCGCTGTCCCTCGGGATGACGGCCGACGCGTCCGCGCGCAGCGACGAGGACCGGCGACGGCACGACCAGGCCCTGGAGCACGTCCGGTCCGTCTGCGTCGCCCACGGGATCGCCGCGGGGATGTACTGCACGGAGGGCGCCACGGCCCGCGGCTACGTGGAGCGCGGATTCCGCTTCGTCTCCGCGGCCACGGATGCGGCGCTCCTGGCGGCGGGCCTCCGTCGCGAGCTGCAGGCCCTCGGGCTCGCCCGGTAGCCGGCCGGAGCATCGAGGCCACCCCGACGAGCTGACGTCGGCCGCCGCGCTCACCCGATGCCCGATCCACTCGACCCGCCGGACTCCGACCCGCTCGATCCGCGCGGCCTCCGCTCCGACGCTCCCCTCCTGGACGCCTACCTGCGCGCCCTCGAGGAACGCCGGCGGCCGTTCACGATCCCCGGCCACAAGGGGCGGCGCGACCTGTTCGGTGCCGTGGTGGCCGGCGACGTGCCGCTCTACGGCGGGCTGGACGCCCCCAAGCTGACGGCGGGCGTGCTGCCCGAGGCCGAGGCACGGGCCGCCCGGCTGTGGGGCGCCGACGTCGCACGGTTCTCCGTGGGTGGCTCGACGCACGGGAACCAGGCGCTCGCGCTCGCGGTCGGGTCGCCCGGCCACACCGTGGTCGTGTCGCGGACGCTCCACCGCTCGCTCTTCCTGGGGCTCGTCCTCGCCGGGCTCGAGCCCGCCTGGGTCCGGCCGGAGGTCGACCCGGTCAGCGGGCTGCCCGGCGCCGTCCCCGTCGCCGCCGTCGCCGAGGCGCTCGATCGCCATCCCGACGCCCGCGCCGTGTTCCTCGGCGATCCCTCGTACGTGGGGACCACGAGCGACCTCGCCGCGATCGCCCGGGTGGCCCACGCGCACGACATCCCGCTCGTCGTCGACGCGGCCTGGGGCGGCCACTTCGGCTTCCACCCCGCGGTGCCGCGGCACGCCCTCTCGCTCGGCGCCGACGCGCTCGTGACGAGCGTCCACAAGATGCTCGCCGGCTACTCCCAGGCCGCACTGGTGCTCGCCTCGACCCGGCGGATCGACCGCGGCCGCCTGGACCGGGCGTTCGACGCCACCCACACCACGAGCCCGGCCGGCGCCATCCTCGCCAGCATCGACGCGTCGCGGGCGCTCCTCGAACGCGAAGGGGCGGCCCTCCTGGAGCGCGCGCTCATGCTGGTCGCGACCGCCCGCGCACGGCTGGGCACGATCGAGGGGATCCAGATGGCCGATCCGCCCGGCGGCGACCCGCTCCGGCTGGTGCTCCTGCTGCAGGGGACCGGTGCCTCGGGCCACGACGTCGAGCGCGACCTGCTCGCCGACGGGATCGCACTCGAGATGGCGGACCGGGACGTGCTCGTCCCGATCGTGACCATCGGCGATGACGAGGCGAGCGTGGACGCGCTGACCGGTTCGATCCGGGCGTCGATCGCCCGGCGGCGCTCCGCGCCCCGCCGTGCTGCCCCTGCCGCCGCCTGGTCGGTGGAACCCCGCACGATCCGGTCACCCCGGGACGCGTTCTTCGCACCCCGTCGCACCGTCCCGATCGCCGGGGCGGTCGGCCGCGTGGCCGCCGAGCTCGTGGCGCCGTACCCACCGGGGATCCCGGTCCTGGCTCCGGGCGAGGAAGTCACGCAGGCCGCGATCGACGCGCTCCTGCGGGCGCGGGACGAGGGCGTGCGGATCGCCTACGCGGCGGACCCGACCCTCCGGACGCTGGAGGTCCTGGCGGAGCCGGGGTGACGGGGCGACGCCGGCGCCCCTCGCGTCGGGGCGGTCATCGCGCGGGCGGTGGCTCCTCCCGCCGATGGGGCGCGAGAAAGGCCCAGCTGGCGCGCGTCGCGTCGAACGCGCTGGTCGTGCGGCCCAGGAAGGGCGGCACCCACTCCCGGCCACCCGGCCAGCGGTGGCCGCCTCCCTCGATGCGGTAGAAGACGAGGTCCGAGGCGGGCGTCGGCCCGTGCCAGCGCCGGATCGTCGTGTCCGGCGGCAGCTCCTCGACCTCCGGGTCCGCAACGGCCCCGTTCGCCCCGGCCCAGAAACGCGCCCAGTCGTCGACGCCCACGCACGGGCCCGCGGGCCGTCGCAGGACGAGGCGCGCCCGGATGCCGCGGGCACGGCCGCCCTTGTAGGGGGCGAACCGGTCGGCGCTGCCGTGGATGGAGAGGACCGGCACCGGGGCGGCGGGTCGGCACGCCGCCGCGACGTCGACCGCGGCGGTCCCGGCGACCTGGGCGATCCCGGCAACGCGCTCCGCGTGCTCGCAGGCGAGGCGGCCCGCCATCACGGCCCCGTTCGACATCCCCACGAGATAGACGCGGGCGCGGTCGATCGGCAGCCTGGCGCACACGTCGTCGACCACGCCGAGCAGGTAGCCGACGTCGTCGACCTCCTCCACCGCCCGCCAGCCCGCGCCGCGATAGCGCCCGTCGTTCCAGATCTCCCCGACGGCCGCCGGCCTGGCCAGGACGAAGCCGGCCTCGTTCGCCAGCGCCGCGTACCCCGTCCAGCGATCGAACGCGACAGGGTCGATCCCGCGCCCGTGCAGCTCGAGCACCAGCGGCAGGTGACCCTCGCCGCCGGGCGGGACGTGGAGGAGGTACGGTCGGTCGCGCCCCTGGTGCCGCAGGGGGATGCGCGGGTCTGCAGGTGCCGCCCCGCTAGCCGTCGAGCGTGGCCCCCGCCGCCTGTGCCGCCGCGCGCAGCGCGGCCCGTTCCAGCGCGCGACGCTCCGGGTCCGGCACCTGGTCGCGGGCGTGATAGCTGGAGCGGACCAGCGGCCCCGACTCGACGTGCCGGAAGCCCATGGCCAGCGCCTCGCGCTTCAGCTCCCCGAACTCCGCGGGGGTGTAGTAGCGCACCACCGGCAGGTGCTGCTCGGACGGGCGCAGGTACTGCCCGATGGTCAGGATGTCGCAGTCCACCGCGCGCAGGTCGCGGAACGCCTGGAGCAGTTCCTCGTGCTCCTCGCCGAGGCCGACCATGATGCTCGACTTGGTGTGGACGGTGCCCTCGCGCCCGGTGATCTCGAGCGCGTACTCCTTGGCGCGCTCGAGGACGCCCAGCGAGCGGTCGTAGCGGGCGCGCCTGCGGACCGGCTTCTGGAGCCGCGCCACCGTCTCGACGTTGTGGTTCAGGATGTCAGGCCCGGCCTCCATCACCGTCCGCAGGGGCGCCTCCTCGCCGTTGAAGTCGGGGATCAGCACCTCCACGCCCATGCCGGGACAGCGGGCGCGCAGCTCCCGGATCGTGGAGGCGAAGACCCCCGCGCCGCCGTCGGGCAGGTCGTCCCGGGCGACGCTGGTCACCACGCAGTGGTCGAGGTCCATGGCCGCCACGGCCTCCGCCACCCGGCGCGGCTCGTCGTCGTCGAACCAGGTGGGACGGCCGGTCTTGATGGCGCAGAACCCGCAGGCGCGGGTGCAGACGTCGCCAAGGATCATCACCGTGGCGGTGCGCTGGTCCCAGCACTCCCCGATGTTGGGGCAGCGGGCCTCCTCGCAGACGGTGTTGAGGGTCAGGCCGCGCATCAGCTGCTTCAGGCCGAAGTAGCGCTCGCCGGTGGGGACCCGGGCGCGGATCCAGTCGGGGTGGCGCTGCAGGACGGGGTGATTGCCAGGGACCGCGCCGGGGGCCGCGGGGCGGTCGCCGGGCATGCCGGCCGAAGCCGCGGCCGCAGCGGCGGGCGGCACCGCAGGAGCCGCGGCGGAGGTCGTGGCCGGCCCCAGGACCGGGAGCTCGCGGGTCATCGGCTCACCAGACGGCCGTCTGCGCGTCCACCGACTCGAGCCAGCGCTTGACGTCCTGCATGAAGCGGCCCATCTGCGCGCCGTCGGTCGCCCGGTGGTCGAAGCTCGAGCACATGTACATCATCGGCCGGATCGCCAGCGCCTCGCCGGCGGGCGTGTCGACCACGACCGGCCGACGCTGGATCGCCTCCATGGTCAGGATCGCCACCTCGGGCACGTTGACGATGGGCGCGCTCACGATCGATCCGAACCAGCCGGTGTTGTCGACGGTGAACGTGCCGCCCTGCAGCTCGTCCAGCCTCAGCCGGTTGGAGCGGGCCCGGGCCGCGAGGTCGACGACGGCGCGGTTCAGGCCGTTGATGCTGAGCCGGTCGGCGTCGTGGATGACGGGCACGATCAGCCCGTCGTCGACGGCGACGGCGATGCCGACGTTGACGTGCGCGCGGCGGAGCAGCCCCTGGTCGGTCCAGTGCGCGTTCAGGTCGGGGTTGCGGCGAAGCCCCTCGACGACGGCCTTGGTGACGATGGCGACGAAGGAGAGGCCGACCCCCTCGCGCGCCTCGTACTCGCGCTTGACGCTCTCCCGGAGCGCCACCACGCCCGACATGTCGACCTCGAGGGTCAGGTACGCCATGGGGACCGAGACGGCGCGGGCCATCTGCGCGGCGATCCCCCTGCGCATCTGGGTCATGGGCTTCAGCTGGTCGCCCTCGCCGAGGACGGCGGGCGGGGCCGCGGGCGCCTGCGCGGGGGGAGCCGCCGGGGTGGGGATCCCCATGGCCGGTGCGACGGCGGGCGGCGCGACGGGGATGGCCGGCGCGCCGGGAGCGACCGGGGCGCCCGGGGCGGTGGGCACGGGAGCACCCGGGACCGGAGCGCCGGTGACGGCCGGGACGGCGGAGCCGAGCCGCACGGCCTCGGCGAAGGCCAGCACGTCCTCCCGGGTCACGCGTCCGGCGTGCCCGGTGCCATGCACGAGACTCAGGTCGACGCCGTTCTCGCGTGCGAGCCGCCGCACGGCGGGCGTGACCGGGCCGTGGTACTCCTCGCGGGGCGCGGCCGGAGCTGGCGCCGTGGCGGCCGACCCGACGGCGGCGGCCGCGGTGGACGGTACGCCGCCGGGGGCGGTCGCGGCGGCTGCGGCGACCGACGGTGCAGACGCAGGCGCGGCAGCCGGGGCAGGCGCCGCCGCGGC
>JAJYKX010000160.1 GCA_021788175.1 Chloroflexota bacterium | reverse complement strand
GCATGCCGTCGGGACCCCGCGCACCCTGCCGCTCGGCGTGCCGTGGGCACGCCGTTCCATTCCGCTTGCGCTGGACGCCTGCCTGCCGGACCATCGCGGCATGCCGGAGCTTCCCGAGGTCCAGGCACTCGCGGACTTCCTGGATGCCCACGCCCGCGGCCGGCGGATCGAGCGCGTGCAGATGCTCTCCTTCGTGGCACTCAAGTCCGTCACGCCGCCCCCGTCGGCCCTCGTCGGCCGCGTGATCGCACAGTGCACGCGGCGCGGCAAGTTCCTGCTCCTGCGGATGGTCCCCGCGGAGGGATCGGAGGGTCGGTCCGACACGAGGGGCGGCATCCGTGCCGGGACCCGGGCCGGCGCGCTGGGCGAGCCCGGGGACGACGAGCGTGACGGAGTCTCACCGGATGGCGGCCCGGCCGCGGGCCGGGCCGTCGAGGAGCTCTGGCTGGCCGTCCACTTCGCGCTGGCGGGCTGGCTGCGCTGGCACGATCCCGTGACCGACGGTCACCGGCCGGACGTCCGGGGCGCGGAACCGGAGGGTCACGTGGCGGACGCCCGCGATGCCGCCCGCGACGGGCGATCCGCCGGACTGCGGGCCGTCCCGCCCGGCGCCGCCGCGCGCTCGCCGCGCCCCGGCGGTCCCGTGGCGATGCGCGTGGAGCTGGACGACAGGGCCAGGTTCGACCTGACGGAGGCGGGCACCCGGAAACGGCTGGCAGTCCACGTGGTCCGCGCCCCGGAGGACGTCCCGGGGATCGCCCGGCTCGGGATCGACCCGCTCGATCCCGCCTTCGACGCGGAGGCCCTCGGGCGGATCCTCGCAGGGCGGACCGGCCAGCTCAAGCATCTGCTGGCCGACCAGGCGCTCATCGCCGGCGTGGGGAACGCGTACTCGGACGAGGCGCTCCACGCCGCGCGCCTCTCCCCGTTCCGTCCCGCCGGCAACCTCGCGCCCGGGGAGGTGGCCGCCCTGCACGCCGCGCTGCTGGGCGTGCTGCGCGAGGCCCTGGCACGCAACGCGGGCGTCCCACCGGACGAGCTCAAGGACGGGAAGCGGGCGGCGATGCGGGTCCACGGACGGACCGGGCTGCCGTGCCCCGTCTGCGGCGACACGGTCCGAGAGGTCGCCTTCTCGGAGCGTTCCCTCCAGTACTGCCCCACCTGCCAGACGGGCGGGCGGCCGCTCGCCGACCGCCGGCTGTCGCGGCTGCTGCGCTGAGGACACCGGAGCTCGGAGGCGGCTCGGACGCGGCGAGCCACGGTCCCGAGGATGCGGGCGAGCCCCCGCCCCGAGGATGCGGGCGAGCCCCGGCCCCGAGGATGCCGGCGGTCAGCCCTGTCCGGAACCGGCCGTCCCCTCGCCTCGTGCCGCGCGCGCGGCACGGATCACGGCCGTGATGTCGAGGCCCGCCCAGTCGGCGGTGGCTGCGTCCACGCGCTCGCGCACCAGTCGTGTGACCGGCAGCGAGCCGGGTGCGGCGCCCAGCACGCCGAGCGCCAGGTCCAGGTCCTTGCGCAGGTCCCGCACGGCGAACATGACCGGCTCGTGCCGATCCTCGAGATAGCCTGCCCGGCGCGGCTCCAGGACGGGAGCCAGCCTGGCCAGGGCCCAGAAGATCTGCTCCGGGTCGAGGCCGGCCTCCTCGCCCGCGACCTGCAGCTCGGCGGCCGCCACGATCACCGCCCCGAGCATGCTGTTCGCGACGAGCTTCAGCCGCGAGGCGCTGCCCAGCGGTCCGATCCGCCGGACCTCGCCGATCCGGGCCAGCACCGGCTCGACACGCTCCACGTCGGCGTCGTCGCCACCGACCAGGACGGCCGCCCTGCCGGCCGCCACCGCCGCGGGCGCCCCCATGATCGGCGCCTCGACGAGCCGCCCCCCGGCCCGCGCGACGTGGGGCGCCAGCTCCAGGGCGGCCTCGCCGGCGGTGCTCATCTCCACGTAGACGGCGGCCTGGCGCGCCTCCAGCGCGCCGCCCTCCGCCAGGTACGCGCTCCGGATCGCCTCGGGGCCGGTCAGGCTGCTGATCACGACGTCGGCGCCACGCACCGCCTCGGCGGCCGTGGGCGCCACGCGGCCGAATCCCAGCCGGCGGGCCCGGTCGGGGGTCCGGTTCCACAGCGCGATCTCCGCGTCGAGCTCGACCAGCCGCTGCGCGATGGCGGCGCCCATCCTGCCGGTGCCGAGGACGGCGACGTGCGGGCTCACCGCCGGGCCTCCGCCGTCAGGGGATGGACCGGCCCGCTGCCGGCGCCGGTCTGCTCGATGGCGCGCCCCACCGCGAGCATCTCCTCCGGGGTCAGCGAGGTCGATCCCGCGGCGACCCAGCCGTCCACCTGCTCCGGCGACCGCGCGCCGACGATCGCCCCCGAGACGCCCGGCCAGGCCAGCGTCCAGGCCACCGCGACCGCGGAGACCGTGGTGCCGTGCCGCTCGGCGATCGGGCGCAGCGCGTCCCGCAGCGCCAGGTTCCGGGAGAGCGCAGGCTCGCGGAACTGCGGGTGCCGGGGCCGCCAATCGTCCTCGGCCATGCGGGCCACCCGCTCGGCCGAGAACGAGTCGGTCAGGATGCCCGACTGCATGGGGCTGTACACGATGACGCCGGTCCCGTGGGCGTGGGCCCACGGGATGACGTCCGCGCCGGAATCACGGCGGATCATCGAGAAGGGGGGCTGGAGCGAGTCGACGTGTCGCACGGCCTCGGCACGGTCCAGCAGGGCCACGTCGAAGTTGCAGACCCCCACCGCACGGACCTTCCCCTCGTCGACGAGGCGTGCCATCTCGCCCCACGAGTCCTCGACCGGCGTGCCGGTCCGGTCCGGCCAGTGGAACTGGTAGAGATCGATCCGCTCCACTCCGAGGCGCCGGAGCGACGCCTCGACCTCGGCGCGGATGGAGGCCGGCTGCAGGTTCCGCTGCGGCTCCTCGAACGGCCGGGCCGGATCCGGGATCATGCCGCCCTTGGTGAAGACGAGCGGCCGGTCGACGGCGGGGATCCTGCGCAGGGCCTCGCCGACAACCTCCTCGGAGTGCCCCAGCCCGTAGATCGCCGCCGTGTCGACCCAGTTCACGCCGGCATCCACGGCGTGCAGGATCGACCGCACGGACGCCTCGTCGTCCTGCGGGCCCCACCCGTAGGCCCATCCGCCGCCGCCGATTGCCCACGCGCCGAAACCGACCGAGGTGATCTCCATGCCGCTCGATCCGAGCCGGCGCATCTCCAGCGTCATCACGACGCCTCCTTTCGTCAGGGTTGAGGGGAGGCTAGGGAACGAGCACGAAGGCGCCCCGGACGTCGCCGGCGCGCAGTCGCTCCAGCGCGCGGTTCGCGTCCGCGAGGGGCAGCTCCTCGTGCGCGGTCCGGATCGGAATGCGGGCCGCGAGATCCAGGAACTCGGTGGCATCCCGGTGGGTGAAGTTGGCCACGCTGCGGATCGACCGCTCCCACCAGAGTGCCTCGTAGGGGAACTCGGGCACCCGGTCGAGGTGGATCGCGTTGATGGCCACCGTGCCGCCGCGCTCCAGCGCCCGCAGGGCCGCGACGACGACGTCCCCGGCGGGAGCGAACGTCACCGCCGCGTGCAGCGGGGCCGGAGGCAGGGCGTCGTAGCCGCCGGCCCAGGTCGCGCCCAGGTCGCGCGCCCGGCGCTGCTCCGCCTCCGAGCGGGTGCAGACGTAGACGTCGCAGCCCCAGTGGGTCGCCACCTGGATCGCCAGCGACGCCGAGGCGCCGAAGCCGTAGAGGCCGAGCCGGCCGCCGGGCTGGATCCCGGAGACCTTCAGGGCCCGGTACCCGATGACGCCGCCGCACAGGAGCGGCGCCGCGTCCAGGTCCCCGAACGCCGCGGGGAGCCGCAGCGCGGCGTCGGCGCGGACCGTCGCCATCTCGGCGTATCCGCCGTCGCGGTCCCAGCCGGTGAACGTGGCGTCGGCGCACAGGTTCTCCCGGCCCGAGCGGCAGAACTCGCAGTGCCCGCAGGAACCGCCGAACCAGCCGACGCCTGCCCGCTCGCCCGGGCTCCACCCTTCGACGCCGGGGCCGAGCGCCTCGACGACGCCGACGACCTGGTGCCCGGGGACGATCGGGAGGCGCCGGGGCGGGACGTCTCCCTCCGCGATCTGGAGATCGGTCCGGCAGACACCGCAGGCATGCACCCGCAGGAGCAGCTCGCCCGGTCCCGGCAGCGGATCGGGAAGCTCCACGGCCCGCAGCGGGTGCGTGGCGATGACGGCCGGCTGCTCGACGGCCATGGCACGCATCACGTACCGACTATCCCGCGCTTCTCGATCCTCCGCAACCGCCACCCGCGGCGACGGACCACGGCGCGGCCCGGTCGCGCCGCGCGACCTCCAGGTGAACGGGGCGGGCCGAACGGGTCTGTACCGGGATGTAACAGACGCGCATACTTCCGGGCCTGAACCTGCACGTCGCGACGTGTCGCCGTCCCAAGTTCGCTGCCCAAGGGGCTGGGGAGGATCACGCCAGGTGACCATCGATCGTCGGTTCCTGAACTGGGGCATCTTCTTCGTCGCGCTGGGCGGCGTGCCCCTGCTCGTCCGGCAGGGGATCGTCAGCAGCGCCACGGCCAGCGAGGCATGGCGGCTCTGGCCGCTCATCATCGTGGGGATCGGCGTCGGGATCCTGCTGCGCCGGACCCCGGCCGCCTTCGCCGGCGGGTTCGTCGTCGCGGCCACGTTCGGTCTCGTCTTCGGCGGGCTGCTCGCCACCGGGCCCACCATCGGCGGCATCGCCGGGTGCGGCAATCCCAATGCCGGCGTGGGCACCGCCACCAGCCAGGCATCCGGCACCCTCGGCGGTTCGGCAAGCGCGAACATCCAGATGAACTGCGGCGTGCTGGACATCAGCACGCAGCCGGGCAGCGCCTGGACGTTCCAGGGGAAGGATCCGCAGGGCGCGACCGCCATCGTCTCCCAGGGGCCGTCGACGCTGAACATCGCGGCGCCCGCCACGTCGACCGCGTTCTGGGATTCGGCCGGCTCGCACAACCGGTCGTGGCAGGTCACGCTCCCCGCCGACCCGTCGATGGACCTCTCGGTGGGCGTGAACGCCGGGTCGGCGACGATCATCCTCGGGGGTGCGCACCTGGCGGGCCTCGACGCCGAGGTCAACGCAGCTGACGCCCGCATCGACCTGTCATCCGCCCAGGTCGGGGAGCTCCACGTCAGCGTCAACGCGGGCTCCGGCCGACTGACGCTGCCGTCCTCGTCCAGCACGAGCGGATCGCTGGCCGTCAATGCCGGATCGCTCGACCTCTGCCTCGCGCCCGGCAGCGCGATCCGGATCCACGTCACCGGGGCGCTTTCCTCCACGGATTTCTCGTCCCAGGGTCTCCTGCACCAGGGCGACAGCTGGGTCAGCCCGGCCTTCGGGAGCGCGGCGAACAACGTGGACCTCCAGCTCGACGCGAACCTCGCGTCGGTGAACCTCAATCCCGCGGGGGGCTGCCAATGAACGATCGCCTCTACCGATCCTCGACGGATCGGGTCTTCACCGGCCTGTGCGGAGGCCTGGCCGATCACTTCGACCTGGATCCGTCGCTGGTCCGCCTCGCGTGGGTGCTCGTCGGCATCCTCACCGGCGTCTTCCCGCTGCTGGTGGTCTACATCATCATGGCGATGGTGGTGCCCGAGGAACCGCCGGTGGGCGCGCCCGGTCCGTGGCCGGGGTGGAGCGGCCCGCTCTGGGGGCCGGGAGCTCCGGCCGCGCCGGGGAGCGGCGAGGCCATGGGCACGCCTGCGGCTCCCGGCGCCGGACCCGCGGCCGAAGGCGGCGCTCCCGTCGGGACCGGCGGGGAGGGCGCACCGGGCGGGGCACCCGCAGGCGAGCAGCCGTCGGGGACGTGGGGACCGTGGGGACCGCCCCCGCCCATCGGTTCCGACTGGCGCACGGTGCGCGCCTACGCCCG
>JAJYKX010000159.1 GCA_021788175.1 Chloroflexota bacterium | reverse complement strand
GGCCACCGGGGACGCCTCAGTCGCCAACCGGGACTGACGCGGACGTGCGGCGAGGCCGGGGGGCCGCGCCGCCCGTCACGGGATCGGCGGATGTCCCTGCGCCGTTCGCGGCGGCGCGGGCGGGGTCAGTGCGCCGCGGCCGCGGCGGCGTGCTCCTTGCGGGCGGCGGCCTTCGCGGCCTTCTCCTCGGCGGCGATCTCGTCCGGCTCCGGCGGCGGCGGGTAGTTGCCCGAGAGGTACGCCTGGATGGCGTGCGCCGCACGCTTGCCGTCACCCATGGCCAGGATCACGGTGGCCGCGCCGCGCACGATGTCGCCGCCGGCAAAGACCCCGGGCATGCTCGTCATGCCGTGCTGGTCGGTGACGATGTAGCCCCACTGGTTGATCTGCAGCTCGGGGGCCGTGCGGGTGAGGAGCGGGTTGCTCCGGGTCCCGATGGCGACCACGACCTCCTCGCACTCGATCACGTACTCGGAACCCTCGATCGGCACCGGGCGACGGCGGCCGGACGCGTCGGGCTCGCCAAGCTCCATGCGGATGCAGCGGAGCCCGGTGACCCAGCCGTGCTCGTCTCCCAGCACCTCCACCGGCGCGACGAGGAAGTCGAAGCGGACCCCTTCCTGTTCCGCGTGGTGGACTTCCTCGGCGCGCGCCGGCAGCTCCTCGCGACTGCGCCGGTAGACGCAGATCGCCTCTGACGCGCCCAGCCGCTTGGCCGTGCGCACGGAGTCCATGGCCACGTTGCCGCCGCCCACGACGGCCACCCGGCGACCCTTGAGGATCGGCGTGTCCGACTCCGGGTTCCACGCCCCCATCAGGTTGACCCGGGTCAGGTACTCGTTGGCCGAGTAGACGCCCTTCAGGTTCTCGCCGGGGATGTTCATGAAGATCGGCAGCCCTGCGCCCACCGCGATGAAGACCGCGTCGAACATCTCGCGCAGCTCGGGGAGCGTGTACGTCTTGCCGATGATCGTGTTGGGGCGGATCTCGACGCCCTTGGCCACCAGCCGGTCCACCTCGGCCTGGACGATGTCCTTCGGCAGCCGGAACTCGGGGATGCCGTAGACCAGGACGCCGCCGGCCGCGTGGAACGCCTCGAAGATGGTGACCTTGTGCCCGTACTTGACGAGCTCGCCGGCCGCGGTGAGCCCGGCCGGCCCGGACCCGATGACGGCCACGCGCCTGCCGCTGGCCTCGGGCGAACCCTTCGCCAGGCCGTCCATGTGGTCGTTCGCCCAATCGGCGACGAAGCGCTCCAGGTAGCCGATCGCGACCGGCTTGCCGGTCTTGGCACGCAGGCAGACCTGCTCGCACTGCGTCTCCTGCGGGCAGACCCGGCCGGTGACGCAGGGGAGCGCGTTGTCGTCCAGGAGCGACTCGGCCGCCCCCTTCATGTCCCCCTGGGTCAGCCGCTCGATGAAGCGGGGGATGTTGACCCGCACCGGGCAGCCGTCCACGCAGTACGGCTTCGGGCACTGCAGGCAGCGCTCGGCCTCCAGGAAGGCGATCTGCTCGGTGAGGCCCAGGTTGACCTCGCGGAAGTTGCTGCTGCGGAGGATCGCGTCCTGCTCGGGCATGAGCTGACGATCGATCTTCATCCGCTCCTTCTTGCTGAGGACCGGATGCTCCCCGCCGGTCGGCTGGTCGGTCATCGCGCGGCTCCCACCTTGCACGCCTCGCGATGCGCGAGGGCTTCCTGCTCGAACGTCCGGTACGTGGTCAGGCGATCCGCCAGCAGGCGGAAGTCCACCAGGTGCCCGTCGAACTCCGGGCCGTCCACGCAGGCGTAGCGTGTCTCGCCGCCCACCTCCACGCGGCAGCCGCCGCACATCCCGGTGCCGTCGATCATGATCGAGTTGAGCGAGACCACGGTGTGGACGCCGTACGGGCGTGTCATCTCGGAGACGGCCCGCATCATGGGCACCGGCCCGACCGCGAAGACCGTGTCGATGCCACCCGCCTCCAGGAGGTCCTTCAGCGCCTCGGTCACGAAGCCCGGCCGCCCGTAGCTCCCGTCGTCGCTGCACACCACGACCTCGCCGCAGGCGCGCAGTTCGTCCTCGAGGATCACCCACTCGCGGGAGCGGCCACCGATGACGCTGGTCACGGAGAGGCCGCGCCGGTTCAGCTCCTGGGCGATGGGGAGGATGACCGCCGTCCCGACGCCGCCGCCCACGCACACGACGTGCCCGCTCTCGGGCAGGTCCGTGGGGTGGCCCAGGGGCCCGGCGATGTCCGTGATGGCCTGCCCGACCTCGAGCTCGACGAGATCAGAGGTGCTCTTCCCGATCGCCTGGATGATCAGCGTGATGGACCCGGCCTCCTGGTCGGCATCGGCGATCGTCAGCGGGATGCGCTCGGCGCCCGGTCCCAGGCGCACGATGACGAACTGTCCCGGCTGGCGGATCTCGGCGATCCGTGGGGCGCTGACCCGGAGGAGGGTGACGTTCGGCGAGAGTTGCCGCTTCTCGAGAATTGGATGCATTGAGGTTCCTGTTGGTGCGGTTCCGCTAAACACATAGTGCGGCGCAACGTGTTCCGGTGGCGATCCACCAGAGTTCGCGTCCGCGCGGGCCGAAGGTCACGTGCGCCCTGCCCGCCCGGGGAGGAGGTACGCCACGCGGGGGCGTCGCGGCAGGACGGATCCCGGGAAGCGGCACGGCGCACGGGGCGCGCAGCGGGGTGCGGTCAGTCACGGCCGGGGAGGTCAGCCCTGGCCGGCCATCTCCGGTACGCGCGGGGAACTCGTGTCGCCGGCCAGGCCGGCGTCCTTGCCCTTGGGCCAGTACAGCTCCTTCTTGACATGCGGCTCGGGGAGGCCGTGCGCGCGCACGATCGCCTCGGCCTTGAGGATCATCTCGGGGTTGCCGCAGATGTACGCCACGGTCCGTTCCGGAACGAGGTGGAAGTCCCGGCAGACGTCGTCCAGGATGGCGTCGACCCGCCCGGTGCGCCCGGTCCAGCCGGCGTTGGCGGGATCGGCGGGACGCGACACGGTGGGGACGTAGCTGATCGGCAGGCCGTCGGCCTCCCACTGCTCGAACTCCCGACGGTAGCCCAGCTCGCGCGCGTACGAGACCCCGTGCGCCACGATGGTGCGCCGCGGCTTCCCGTCGAAGAGGTCGGTCTTGATCATCGAGATGAACGGCGCGATGCCGGTCCCGGTGGAGATGAAGAGGTGGGTCCGGTCGTCGTCCGGCTCGAGCTGGAACCGTCCCTTGGGCCCGGTCATCCGCATCTCGTGCCCCACCGGGAGCCGCCAGAGCAGTGTCGTGAAGCGCAGGATCGGGACCAGGCGGACGTAGAACTCGTAGCCCTCGTCCGCGGTGCGGGGGGAGGAGGCGATGGAGTAGGGACGCTGGACAAGGCGATCGTCCGCGAAGACCCCGATCGTCATGTACTGGCCGGGCTCGAAGGGGACGGGCTCGCCACGGAACCGGACCACGAAGTACGCGAGATCGTCGGTCTCGTCCCGCCGGCTGACCAGCTCGGCGTTGTACCGCTCGGATTCGGGCTGGATGACCCGGGTGTCTTCGGGGATGGTCATCGTGGCGCGGCACCTCCCTGGGTTCGGACGTACTGGGTCCGCCCGCTCGGGCTCTGTGCAGTGTACGTCGGGCGACGCCGGAGGCTGGTCACGTCCCGGCAAGCAGGCCCGCGCCGTCGGCCGCATCGACCACGAAGACGCGCGGCGTGAGGCCGGTGCGGTGGGGGTAGGCTGACAGCACTGCGTCGCGCAGACGCTCCTCCGCCCCCCGCTCCACCAGCGAGACGGTGCACCCGCCGAAGCCCGCGCCCGTCATCCGGCTGGCCAGCACGCCGGGCGTGGACGTCGCGATCTCGACCATCGCGTCGAGTTCGGGCGAGCTGACCCCGTAGAGATCGCGCAGCGACGCGTGGCTCTCCGCGAAACACCGTCCGACCGTCTCCAGGTCGCCGGCGCCCAGCGCCGCCACCGTCTCGAGCACGCGCTCGTTCTCGCGCACCACGTGCTCGCAGCGCCGGTAGGTCTCCTCCTCCAGGCGGGACCGGATCGAGGCGAGCATCCCCGGCGAGACGTCCCGCAGTGCGCGGATCGACGGATCGGCGGTGGCGAGGACCGCCACGGCGGCCTCGCACTGGGCGCGGCGCGCGTTGTACTGCGAGGCTCCCAGGCGGCGGGGCGAGCCCGTGTCGCAGACCACCAGGCGGCAGCGGTCCAGGGGGAGGGGCACCGGGCGCCAGTCAAGCGTGCGGCAGTCGAGGAGGAGGGCCCGACCGGCCGTGCCCAGCGATTCGGCAGCCTGGTCCATCAGGCCGCAGTTCACCCCGACGTAGGCGTTCTCGGCGCGCTGGCAGATCCGGGCCAGGGTCATCCCGTCGACACCGCCGCCGGGCGGCTCGGTGAGCGCCCAGGCGGAGGCGAGCTCGATCGCGGCCGATGACGAGAGCCCGGCCGAGGTGGGGATGGTGCTCGACAGGAGGCCACGGAAGCCGCGGGTCGGCACCCCGGCCTCGGCGAGGGCCCAGGCGGTCCCGGCCACGTAGTCGATCCACGTGCCGGTGCGCGCCCCGATCGCGTCCAGGTCGAACGCGCCGCGCTCCCCGCTCTCGGCCAGGACGATCTCCACCCGGCGGTCCCCGGCGGGGACCAGCGCGATGCGGAGATCCAGGTCGATGGCGGCGGGCAGCACGAACCCGTCGTTGTAGTCCGTGTGCTCGCCGATCAGGTTGACGCGCCCGGGGGCACGCACGACCCGGATTGCGCCGGGGTCCCGGCGGGCGAGCGGCTCGACCTGCGCCAGCGCGACGCGCAGCGCGTCCGGGTCGCCGCCCGCAACGGGAATCGCCCACTCGTGCCCGCCGCTCATGGCTCCGCCCTCGCTCCCACGACCGGGTCCCCGACCTCCTGTCCGCCGGACGCCAGCCTACAGCAGCGCCGGCCGCTCCCATGGCGCGCCCAGCACGTGATGGTCGAGGAACGCCAGCACGGTCCGGTACCAGATGCGCGCGTTCTGCGGCTTCAGGACCCAGTGGTTCTCGTCCGGGAAGTAGAGGAACTTCGACTCGACCCCCATCCGGTTCAGGTCGGTCCAGAGCCGCAGCGCCTCGCTGATCGGCACGCGGTGGTCGCGCTCCCCGTGGATCACCAGCATCGGCGTCCGGATCGATGCCACCGAGTTCGCCGGGCTCTGCTCGACGTAGCGGGACGGATCCCGGTACGGGTCGCCGAACTCGAGCTCCCAGGCGTGGCCGTCGTCGGTGGTGCCGTGGAAGCCCCGCAGCTCCCAGAGGCTGGCGTGGGTCACGATGCAGCGGAACCGGTCCGTGTGGCCGGCCACCCAGTTGGCCATGTACCCGCCGAACGAGCCGCCCATGAGGGCGGTGCGGTCGCGGTCGATCTCCGGCCGCGCGACCGCCGCGTCCACCGCGGCAAGCATGTCGGTGAACGGCGCCTCGTGCCAGCGACCCCAGCCCCGCTGCACGATGGCCTGCCCGTAGCCGGTCGAGAAGGCGGGATCCGGGAGCACCACCGCGTAGCCGTGTGCGGCCAGCACCTGCGGGTTCCAGCGCCAGTGCCATCCGTCCGTCCAGGACCCGAGCGGGCCGCCGTGGACGAAGACGACCAGCGGCGCGGGATGCTCGGCCGAGGCACCGGGCGGCAGCACCAGCCAGGCGCCGATCGAGGTCCCGTCCGCCGCCCGTCCGGCGATGCGCGTGACGGTCCCGGGCGCCCCGGTGGCTGCCTCGTCCGCGGCAGGCGAGGGGACCAGGGCGACGGCCTGCTCGGCCGCCGCCGGATCGAGCCTCACGACCTGCGGCGCGACCCGCAGGGTGGACCGGAGGGCATACAGGGCCGATCCGTCCGGCGCGGGAGACGGATCGCCGACCGTGCCGGAGGCGACGAGGCAGGTCACGGCGCCGGACGCGACCTCGACCCGGAACAGCGCGCCGGCCCCGTCGCGGTCCGAGAGGAAGAAGATCGCGGTGCCGTC
>JAJYKX010000158.1 GCA_021788175.1 Chloroflexota bacterium | reverse complement strand
TGGCTGCTCGGGATGGCCGTGCTGCGCGGGGCCGTTCACCGTGATCCCGCCGACGACGATCGCATGACCGGCGTACTGCTGGCGGCCGGCACACCCGTGCTGGCGGTTCCGTGGCTCCTGCACGCCGGGTCTTCCGACACGGCGTTCGCGGCCCCGGTCCTGGTCGGCTCGCTGCTGTTCGTGACGAGCAGCCTGCTGGCGATCGGGTTCGGCCGGCTCCGAGCCCTCGGGATCGCGCCCCACGAGAGCACCGGCGGACGGACCTGGATCTGGCTCGCGGCCGGCGTGACGCTCGTGATGGGGGTGGTGGCCGTCGCCGGGGCGCTGGTGCTCGGCGCTCCCATCGAGGCGCTCCTCGCGGCGCTCGCGGGTCCGGTTGCCGGGGCCCTGGCGGCCGCCGGTTCCGTGCTCGCCCGGCTGGCCGCGCCGGCCTGGTCGGCGTTGTCGAGGGTCCTTGCCGCGCTGCCGTCGGCGCCCACCCCGGGCGGGGGTGGCGGCAGCGCCGTCGCCCTCCCGGGGCCGTCGTCGTCGGCGGCCTCCACGGGCGGCCCGTCGCCGCTCATCGTGGCCGCGGTGGCACTCGCGACGGCCGTGGGAATCGGACTGCTGGTCCACTACCGCCGCCTCTTCACGTCTCCGAAGCCGTGGAAGCCCGAGCGCCGGGCCGAGGAGCACACGTTCGTCCGGCCGCACGTCTCGCTGTCTCTCCGGTTGCCCGCCGTGCGACCGCACCTGTGGCGCCCGGGCCACCGGGCCGCCACCGACGCCGCGGCCGCCTACCTGGAGGTGCTCGCCGAGATGGAGCATCATCCCGACCTGCGGCGGCACCCGGTCGAGTCGCCCTCCCTCCATGCCAGGCGCATCCGCGGCATGGGGCTGCCCGACACGGCGCTCGGATTGCTGGCGGCCGATTTCGAGCTGGCCCGCTACGGCGATCGCCCGCTCAGCAGGCCGGAGACCCTCCGCGGCCTGTCACGCGCGCGCCGACTTCATGAGGAGATGCGGCGGCTCCTCTCCCGGGGACGTCGCAGCTGACGGTCGAGGGTGTGGAACCGCGCGGACCTGGTGTTGGACCGTGGTCAGGATGCCGTCGAGGCTGCCATAGATGGCGACGGGCCGTCTGACCCGAGCCGTCTTCCAACCCGCAGCAGCCTCCAGCTCTGCCAGGACTTCGTCGAAACGAGAGCTGAGACCGGCGATGACATGACGGCATCCATCGAGCGACGGTGGCCGGCGTCGAGCGCGGCGGCCGACGCCGTGACTCCAGCGGGCGCTCAGGGTCCGCCCTCGAGGGCGTAGCCCACGTACGCGTCGGGGCCCACGTGGAGGTAGATCACGACGTCGCAGGTCGACATCCCGGCAGGGACCGGGTGCGGCTGGACGAGCGCGACCAGCGGGATCTGTCCGAGCGACGGTTCGAGGACGACGGGCGCGTGCCCGGGGATGGAGCCAGTCTCGATCTCGGCTCTCGTGAGCACCTGCGTGCTGTCTGCAGCTCGGCTGAACCAGCGACCACACAGGGGGATCGTGGTCGGGATCCCGAAGGCCCCGCCGACCGGATGGAACTGGGTTTCGACGACGAGGAACCCCGCGAGCACGCCGAGGCAGGCCAGCGTCACGAGCACGATCACCGCCGCCAGCACGTCCTCGCGCCGGACTCGGCGTCCCGTGGGCCCTGCCACCGGCGCTACCTCGCCCATGGCCCTACTCGCCCGGCGTCGCCAGGGCCGCGAGGGGCAGCGCGGCAACCACCGGACCCCCCGAGGCGTCGGTGCCCATCCAGAGCACCCAGCCGGTTGCCAGCGAGACCTGGCTCACATCGGTCGGCAGGGCGTGCCCGGTCACGGCGCGCAGCCCTGTCATCGGCGACCAGACGGCCAGCCAGCCGCCTGTGGCGGTGGCCGTGTCGCCCTGGATGACCGAGCCGTTGCAGTCCAGGACGACCAGGCCGCCCTCTGCGCCCACCGCCCCGCAGTTGCGCTGTGGATGCCCCGGGTCGAGCGTCGTGACCTCCCCGCCCGCCACGCGCACCACGGTGCCGCTCGAGGCCTCGAACTGGTCGAGCGAGGCGACGAGCGCGGTCCCGTCGAGGACGATGCCGGGCGTTTCCGGATGCGCGGCGCCGCCGGTCTCTCCCACGGGCACCGCGGCGGCAGGGCCGGCGGGCAGCAGCGCCTCCATCACGCGCCAGTCGACCTGCTGGCCGCTCGTCACCCCATTGGCCGTCTCGACCCAGGCAACCGCGCTCGAGGAGAGGGCCACGGCATAGACCTGCGCCGGAGCGGCGATGGTGCGGAAGAGCGAGCCGTCGACGAGCGAGCGCACCCGGACCTGCGAGGCGGCGGGATCGTTGCCGCCGGGCGCCTCGACCCCGTAGGCGACGCGACCGGCCGCCAGCGCCAGCGGCGGGATCGCGGGTTCGGCGCAGCTCAGGCCCTGGTTGCCCGGCAGGATGAAGGACCGCGTCGCCGTCCCGGCATCCACCTGGTGGAAGGCGCCCGTTGGCAGGGCGTCCGACCCGAGCGGGGCCGCGAGGATGCGCCAGCGCACGCGCGTCGGTGTCGGCAGCGCGCAGGGAACTCCCGGCTGGGCGGTCACCACGACGAGCCACGAACCGTCCACGGCGATCTGCCGGATCTGCTCGCCGGCCGCCAGCGGCACGGGCACCTCGCGCACGGACCCTCCGCCGGCGTCGGCGACGAGGATCGAGCCCGCGTTGCTTGCCCGCACGTAGGCGTACGGCCCGGTCGGGGCCCGGCCCGATTGCACCTGCGGTGGATAGTCGTTGAGCGGAGCGACTCGGAGCAGGTTGGCTGGGACCGACAGCGCGGGCATCCCCAGGACGACCGAGGGCGTGGCGGCAGCGAGGGAAGGACCCTCGCTGGCCGCAGGCGCGGTCGCCGTGACCAGCCCAAGCACCTTCGGCCAGGCGCACCGCTCGATCTGCGCATCGCTCGAGGGCGGACAGGAGTGCGGGACCGCCTGAACGAGGTACGCACCCCGAAGCGCAGGGGGCTGTGGGGTCTCTGCCGCGGAGGGATCAGGAGCGACCGACGCATAGGCGCCCGCCTCGACCCTGAGCGCACCGGTCGGCGTCAACTGCTGTGCTGCTGGTCCCGCCGCGGTACTGGCCAGCCATTCGCCGTGGCCGCAGCCGTAGCCCTGCGTCAGCGGATCGAGCCCTCCGGAGGGCGGGGGCGGGCACGGCCAGGCGTAGTTGACGGCGCCCAGCCAGCCCTCGATCGCCGCCAGGGACCATGACCCGGTCGCCGCCTGCGCGACCTGCCAGGCGAGCCCATTCGGGCCGGGCGTCACCAGGCCCAGCAGGTAGATCCGACCGCCGGACTTCACCGGCGCGCCCTGGAGCGCGAACAGCCCGGCGGCGTGGATCCCGGTGCTGGGGAGACCGGACGCATCCGGGAGCGCGTCCAGGATCACGTCGGGCGAGAGGCCGTCGATGCGCCATTCGGCAGGTCCGAAGATGCAGCCGGCGGCCGGCGGGCAGCTCGGCACCGCCGACACGAGGGTCAGCTGGAGCTGCGCGATCACGATGCTCCCCGGTGGCAAGCCACCCCGCGCATGCAGCATGGCGCCCAGATCGGCCGTCGAGAGGGCTTGCGGGATCAGCCTCGCCGCCGATGGCGTCGGCGATGCGGTGGCGCCCGGCACCACGGGGGTGTTGCGGGGCAGCGTAGCCACGACCAGGGTCGCAGCGACCACCAGAACAAGAAGCACCGCGGCGGCACCGGCGAGGCGCACGCCGACGGTGAACCGGCGGATCCCTCGGGCGGGTCGAGGATGCTCGGCCGGGATGGCGGCCACGCGCGCGCGGAGCGCCGACGACGCAGGCCCGTCCGCGATTCGCCGTGCTGCCTCGCGGACCTGGCGGTCGAACTGGTCGTCGTTCATCGGGGCACCTCCCGCGCCTCGGCGTCGAGCACGGCGCGCAGTGCGCGCAGGGCATAGTGCAGTCGGCTCTTCACGGTGCCCGCCCGTTGCCCGGTGCGCGCCGCGATCTCGTCAAGCGAGCAGTCGCCGAGGTAGCGCAACGCCACCACGGCACGGTGTTCGGGGGAGAGCGTCAGCAGGGCGCGCACCAGCGTATCGATGCCGGTCAGGGCGTCCGCTTGGTCGGATGCGGTGCCGGGATCGGGATCCGCCACGGTGATGGGACGCAGGCGTCGTGCCTCAAGCCGATCGCGGCACGCGTTGACGACGATGCGCGTGAACCACGGCTCGAACCGGGCGGGATCGCGCAGGTCGTCGATGTGCTGCCAGGCACGCAGCGCAGCATCCTGCACCGCGTCCTCGGCCTCGGCGCGGTCCCCTCCAAGGATGACCGTCGCCAGGCGACAGGCCGCGTCGAGGTGGGTTTCGGCCAGGCGCGCAAAGGCCAGATCGCGGTCATTGGGGACCGCCGCGCGATCCTGGGCTCCCACGCGTGTCATCTCCCATCCAGCGATCCTGTCCATCCCGACCAACCAGACTGCCGAGCAGGCCGGAAGGTTCAATCTTTGCGCGCTGAGGGCGCCGTGATCGAGTCGGGCGCGTCAATCGCGCCGTCGGGGGATCCGTCACGGGATCGGCACCACCGACACGATGGTGGTGGTGCCGAAGTCGGTCTGCGCCGTCGTGACCTTGCCGCGCGCGTCGACACCGAGTCCAACGACGTGCGTCGGCCCGGTGGTTCCGGCGGGTGGCACTAGCGGCCAGCCGGACGGACAACCCCGCGGAGATCGGCAGGGCGACGGACAACAGGCGGTGCATCGTCGGTGCGCCGATGCTGGACAGGGGCGGACCGCCGCGACAAGTGCCAGTTGGACCCGCGTGCTTCGTCGGGCCGGACGGCGGACGGGTCGGCGTATGGTGAGCGCGTGAACGTCGCTTGGTCAGGGGGCGCCACCTGGATCGGGATACTCGCGACGGTCCTGGCGCTGGTAGCGCGCTGCGCATGGTCGCGGTCGACCAGTCGAACTGCACGCACTGCCGGGGCTGGCTGGCCGTCGGTCGGTTGGACACGTCGGCCGCGCCCGCCTCGCCGGCCCGTCGGGCTACCAGCCGCAGGTGCGCTCGACCGACGAGCTCGCCCTGGCGCTTGCGCAGGACCGGCCCGCCCTCGTGGGCCACAGCGTGTTCGGCTGGCAGATCGTGGCGCGGTTGGGGCCATGAGCTTCCGGGGCAGGGGAGTGGCGTCTTGATGCCTGGGCGATGGCGCGTGCTGGCATCCGTGGCGGCGCTCGTCGTCGCGTCGTCGTGCAGTGCACTGCCGGTTGGCAGCGGGAGTCCATCCCCGGGCGCCCCGTCACCGCGCACCGCATCGTCGTCACCCGTCGCGGCCTCGATGGAGATCGGGAGCACGCCGGCGCCCCTGGTCACGTGGCCGGTATTGCCCGAACCGCTGCCGGGCGCGATGCCGGGATCGGCCGAGATGCTCACCTGTGGCGGCATGACGTTCCCGCGCTCGGCGCTCGACGGGCCCACCGACGCGATCCGTGCTGCCGGTCCCGCGTACGACGCGCTGCGGGCCACGCTCACCGCGTTCGCCGGGTCGTTCGCCGGCGCCGCCGCCTGGCCCTGGCGCCTCGTCGCCGAGGACGCCGCGGGCGCGACGTTCCTCGCCCGCACCGATGCTCTCGGGCCGCCGGGATGGGTGTCGGTCGAGGTGTCCCGCGGCGTCGACGGCTGGAAGCCGCGTAACATCGGGCAGTGTCGTCTCTCGGTGGTGATCGCACCCGGCTACGGTCCGGCGAGCTGGGCGCTCGACCCGGCGTACCCTGTGCCCGGCGGGAGCGCGACCGAGCTGCACGTCCTCGTGTGGGAGCAGGCGTGCTCGGGAGGGAGCCCGGCCACCGGCCGGATCGGCCCCCCGGTCATCGATTACGGGGCGACGACGGTCACGATCACGCTCGGGGTCCGGCCGCTGGGCGGGGTCCAGACGTGCCCGGGACCGCGCGGCACCCCGGCAATGATCCGGCTGTCCGAGCCGCTGGGGTCACGGATGCTGC